>NZ_JIAD01000001.1:657643-986465 GCF_000688015.1 Eubacterium sp. AB3007 | reverse complement strand
AGCTGAAGAAGGGCAAGTATTACTTCAAGATCTACAAGACTGGTAATGCCAACGGGTATTACACCTTCAAAGTACAATAGACAATAGAATGACAAGGGGTTGTCTCAAATGATATACTCCCTCTATAAGAAAAGTGAAACAAAAGAACTGTTATCATGGAGGGGGCGTATCAAAAGAGGCAGCCCCTTTAGTCTGTGGACAAAGCCGTGTTCACTCGGAAGTGACATCCCAGTCAGTGACATCCTGACTGGACTTGGATTCCACCGTTTGAATTCCTTAATATTTAAGGATTGGCCAGATCTGAAGGAATGCCTGAAAAAACTTCCTTGGAAACTCCGCTTTGTGCAATTCTGAAGGAAAACTACTCGGTTCAATGCCCTGAAATACAGGGTGGTTTTCCCATTTCTTGAAGTCTCCCCCAGTCACAATGCTTTGTGAGAGACAAGAATTCCTTTTCCCCGAGAGGACCTGTTTCAAGATTTTTTTTTCGACGATTCCTTCAGAATTTGCGAATGGCAATTTTACAAGGAAAAGGTTGCGATGGAACGAGAAACCCGGCGCTGTCAGCGCCGGGTCTTTCTTTGTCACAAAGCACTGTCCTCGGGTGGATCGACAGGCAAGGACATCCCTCGCTTCTCTGCGATGTGGTTCAGGATCCGCTCGAACTGGATCTTCAGCACAGCGCCTACAGGCACACTGACCACCATGCCGATGACTCCGCCGAAGGCACCGCCAATCAACAGGCAGCAGATCACCAGAAGTGGGTGGACTTCCACGCTGTCGCTGAGGAGTTTGGGGTTGATGATGTTGCCGTCGATGAACTGGAAGATGCAGATCATGACGGTGGCGATGATCAGCATCCGGATGTCACCTGCCAGCAGACAGGAAGCGATGGTACAGACGTAGGCAACGAAAGCACCCACGTAGGGGATCAGATTGCCGATGCCGGTGACGATGCCGATGACCACACCATAGGGCACGCCCACGATGGACAGTCCGACAGCCACCATGAACGCCAGGATGAGTGCATCCAGGAGTTGGCCTTTGATGTAACTGGAGAAGACCTTGTCGGTGTCATCCACAACCGTGTGAAAGACCCGGTAAAAATGCTTGCTGGAGATGGTCTTCAGGACGCCGTCCCAGTAATTCTCCAGATTTCGTCCGTCCAGAAGGAAATAGATCGAAAAGATCACGCTGAACATGAGGTTGGTGAGGAAGCCGGTCAGGCTGGCGGCAAACCCCACCAGAGCGGTTCCCGCCGAGGCAGAAACAGAGCCGACGGCAGAAGCGAGCTTCTTCAGGTAAGCTGTCAGGTCCTCGGAACCTACGGGCATCTTGTCGATCCACTTCTGCAGACTGTCCTGGATACCGTTCAGGTTGTCCGCCACGATGGTCATCAGGTTACCGAAGTCGTCAAAGTTCACGGTCCGGATCTCCTTGGTGATGGAGACGATGAGCACGAGCAGCGCAGCCAGGAGCACGGCAAGTACGATCAGGTAGGTAGCCAGAGTAGCCAGGGTATTGGTGAGTTTGGGACGGGTTTGCAAGAGGGATATCCGGATGAATCTGCGCTTCAGGAACTCCACCATCGGCCGCAGGATATAGGCGATGGCGAAGCCGCCGACGATGGGCACAAAGATCACCTTCAGGAAGGAGAGGGCCCTGCCAGTGTATTGCAGGATGTCATCCCCATGGTCGAACATCTTGACCAACAGGTAGATGATGGCGCAGGTGAAGATCACGTACAACGAGATCTGGGTGTAGCGCGGGTTCATATGTGGTTTCTTATCTGGTTTCATAGGTGTCCTCTTTCTGGTTTTCTTTCTTATGGATTATCATCGCATTTTTTCTTCGTTTCGTCAATGGCATTCATTGAAAACGGGCGATGATAAAAAATGACTAAATATGACTGAAAATTGGGAATTGTGATTGACTTTGAACATTTCTGATGGTAAACTGGAAGCAGGTAAAGCGAGGAGGCGGATATGCTACAGTACGAACGATATGCGATCATACTGAATCAGTTGAAAGAACAACAGTCGGTGACGGTCAACGAGCTATCGAAGGTACTTCAGGTGAGCGAGTCTACGATCCGCAGGGACATCACAGATCTCGACAACGCGGGGCGCCTCCGGAAGGTGTTTGGCGGTGCCGTTGCTATCAGTGAGGGCCCCAGAGTCCAGCTGAAGGATATGGCGACCAAGGCGGCAAGCTTTGTGCAGGAGAAGAAGGCGATCGCCAGATACGCAGCGAGTCTGATCGAGGATGGAGATTACGTATTTCTGGATGCAGGGACGACTACAGGCGCCATGATCCAATTCCTGGATAATAAGACAGTCACCTATGTCACCAACGCAGCCAGACATGCGCTGGCGCTGGCGGAACGTGGACTGATGGTCTATCAGATCGGTGGCAGGATGCGACAGGAGACAGAGTCCATCATCGGTTCCGTGGCGGTGGAGAATATCAGGAAATACAATTTCAACAAGTGTTTCATGGGCACAGACGCTATCGACATTCATCGGGGGCTGACTACCTCAGAGATGGAGGAGGGGATGATCAAGACAGAGGCCATTCGACACGGGCTTCAGATCTACGTCCTGGCCGATCATAGCAAGTTCGATCAGGTAGCACAGGTCCGGTTCGGCTCACTGGATGCAGGAAAGATCATCACCGATCGGGAGCCCAAGACGAATTACAGGAAACTGTCGGAAATCATCATAGCAAAGGAGGAGCGAGCATGATCTACACAGTAACGTTCAACCCGGCTATCGACTACATCGTACACATGGATAACTTCCGGGCAGGATACACCAACCGGACGGTTCGGGAGGAGTACTACTTCGGTGGCAAGGGGATCAATGTATCGACGATTCTCGGCAATCTGGGGATAGAGACCACGGCGCTGGGCTTTGTCAGCGGATTCACCGGAAAGGCGCTTGCCCGGGGGCTGGAAGAACAGGGGATGCAGACCGATTTCATTGAGCTTGCGGAAGGGTTCACCAGGATCAACGTCAAGATCAAGGATGATGGCGCACAGACGGAGAGTGGAGATTTCAACCGGAGTGAGACTGAGATCAACGGGCAGGGGCCTACGATCGGGCCGGAGGCGGTAGAGGCGCTGTTCGCGAAATTCGACCAGATAGGGCAGGAGGATATTCTGGTGGTGTCCGGATCCGTGCCGGCCTCCATGCCAGATGACATTTATGAGCGGATCATGCAGAAGACCTCCGCAGCCGGGATCGTGACGGTGGTGGATGCTACCGGCAGCCTCCTTCTGAAGGTACTGCAATACGGGCCGTTTCTGATCAAGCCTAACAACGATGAGGTTTCCGAGATGCTCGGCAAGCGCCTGGAGACCACAGAGGAGATCATCTGGGGGGCGAGAGAACTCCGGAAGATGGGGGCGCGGAACGTGCTGGTCTCCAGAGGGTCCAAGGGGGCCGTGCTGGTGTCCGACAAGGATGAGGTCATCACAGCCGATGCCATCAAGTGCGAGGCTGTCAATACCGTAGGAGCCGGTGATTCCATGGTCGCCGGATTCCTTGCGGGATATATGAAGACAAAGGATTACTCTTATGCTCTGAAGCTGGGGACCGCAGCGGGGGCTGCCACTGCTGCCGCACCGGGACTGGCCTCAGGGGAAGAAATCGAAAGGATGTTAAGGAAATGAAAATCAATGACCTGTTGAAAGCCGAATCGATCACCATCGATGCCGGCGCGACCACCAAGGAGCAGGCGATCGAGATGATGATCGACCTGCATGATGCGGCCGGGAATCTGGCAGACAAAGCAATCTACACCGAGGGTATCCTGGCCAGAGAGGCCCAGGGAACCACCGCCATCGGAGAGGGGATCGCCATCCCGCACTGTAAGACAGATGCTGTGAAACAGCCAGGCCTGGTGGCTATGACCGTTCCTGAGGGTATCGACTACGGTGCTCCGGACGGACAGCCCTCCAACCTGCTGTTCATGATCGCGGCCCCTATGGATGGGGATCTGCACCTGGATGTGTTGGCGAAACTGATGACTTTGCTGATGGATCTGGATCTCAGAAAGCGTCTGCTGGCGGCTGGGTCAGGACAGGAATTCCTGGACGAGCTGAACAAGGCAGAGGCAGAGAAGTTCCCGGAGGAAGCAGAGGCTGCAGAAGAAGAGAAGGATACAGCCGCAAAGGCTGAAGAGGCGGGCTACCGCCTTCTGGCCGTCACCGCCTGCCCCACCGGCATCGCTCACACCTATATGGCTGCAGAAGCGCTGAATCAGAAGGGAGAGGAGATGGGGGTCTCTATCAAGGTTGAGACCAACGGCTCCGGAGGCGCCAAGAACGTACTCTCCGCTGAGGAGATCCAGAACGCAGAGGCGATCATCGTGGCTGCAGATAAGAACGTGCCCATGGCCCGTTTCAACGGCAAGAAGGTCCTGATTACCAAGGTGGCAGACGGCATCAACAAGCCGGAAGAACTGATCAACAGAGCGCTGGCAGGGGACTGCCCTGTGTTCGACAGCGGATCTGAGGCTGGCAATATCGAGGCGGATGAGGATGAGAGCATCGGACGGAAGATCTATAAGGATCTGATGAACGGCGTTTCCCATATGCTCCCCTTCGTCATCGGCGGAGGAATCCTGATCGCGCTGGCGTTCCTGATCGACACTATCGCGGGAGCACCCAGAGACGGCGATTTCGGTACCTATACCGTAGCGGCCGCGTATTTCAAGACCATCGGCGGATATGCCTTCAGCTTCATGCTGCCGGTACTGGCAGGTTTCATCGCTGAGAGCATCGCGGACAGACCGGGCCTGGCGGTAGGCTTTGTGGGCGGATTCATGGCCACCACCGGAAGCACCTTTGCAGAGGTTGGCGGTGACGCGGCGGCCGTATCCGGATTCCTGGGGGCGCTGCTGGCCGGATTTGCAGGTGGATATATCGTCATCCTGATAAAGAAAGTGTTTGCATGGCTGCCGGACACCATCGCCAGAATGATGCCGGTGCTGATCATTCCGCTTCTGGGCGTGTTCCTAATGGGCACCTTCATGTGCGCGGTGAACCCCATCATGGGTGCTATCAACAACGGCTTGTCCGGGGCGCTGGGCTCCATGAGCGGTTCTACCTCTGTCCTGCTTGGATGCATCGTGGCCGGCATGATGGCCATCGATATGGGAGGCCCCTTCAACAAGGCGGCGTACGTGTTTGGTGTCGGTATGCTGGCAGAGGGCATCTATGATGTCATGGCCGCTGTCATGGTTGGCGGCATGATCCCGCCGATCGCCATCGCGCTGTCCACCACCTTCTTCAAGAACAGATGGACCAACAACGAGCTGAAGTCCGGCCCTGTGAACTACATCATGGGACTTTGCTTCATCACAGAGGGCGCGATCCCCTATGCAGCAGCAGACCCGCTTCGGGTGATCCCATCCTGCGTGATCGGATCTGCAGTAGGCGGCGGACTGTCCATGCTCTTCGGATGCCAGTTGATGGCACCTCACGGCGGCATCTTCGTATTCCCGGTCGTTACCAACGTGCTGGGGTATATTGTGGCACTGGTTGCGGGTGCAGCAGTCGGTATGGTCATGCTGGCCATCTTCAAGAAAAAGAAATCTGCTGAGGAAATGAACGACAAAGGTAATGCAATCGGACTCGTTTTGGAGTAGAATAGAGGTAACTAATAATCTGAAAGGAGAAGTATCATGGTATCCAAGACAGTAAAGATCGTTAACGAGCAGGGGTTCCACATGAGGCCGGCCAGCGTGTTCTCTCAGGAGATGGCCAAGTTTGACAGTGAGATCTCCCTCAAGGGAAATGGCAAGACCGCTAACGGAAAGAGCGTCATGACACTGATTGCCTCCGGGTTTAAGTGCGGCACTGATATCACCGTGGAATGCACTGGTGCAGAGGAAGAGGCACAGCTGGCGAAAGCTGTGGAAATGATCGAGGCTGGTCTGGGCGACTGATGCCGAAAACAGAGTAACTGAGGCCGGGCACATCATGCCCGGCCTTGCTTTCAAAGAGGAGGAATAACCATGCTGAAGGGAATCGCAGCTTCTGAGGGAATCGGGATCGGCAAGATCGTCACCATCTCCCAGCAGAAGATCACCTATGAACAGAAGCCGGTGATCGGTGTTCACAAGGAGATCGACCGCCTGCACGAGGCTATCGATACGTTCGTCACCAAGACAGAGGCCCTGGCCGAGAAGATGGAACAGTCCGTGAACGCCAAGGATGCCAAGATCATCCGTGGACACATTACCATGCTGAATGACCCGTTCATGATCAGTCAGATGGAGGATCAGATCAAGAACGACATCTGCGCAGAGGCGGCAGCAGAGAACGTGCTGAACATGTTCCGTGATATTTTCGCCGCAGCTGAGGACGAACTGACGCAGCAGCGTGCCACCGATGTGGAGGATATCAAGACACGTCTCCTGAAGATCCTTCTGGGGATCGAGGACAGGGATCTGAAGGATCTGCCTGCCGGAACTGTATTGGTAGTAGAGGATCTGACTCCTTCCATGACGGCGGAGCTGAACAAGGACAATATAGCGGCCATCGTCACCGAGTCCGGTGGCATGACCTCTCATTCAGCCATCCTCTCCCGTGCGCTGGAGATTCCGGCGGTGCTCAGTGTCACCGGGGCGGTGGGCACGCTGAAGGAGGATAGCTATGTGATCGTAGACGGGATCGATGGAGTGGTGGTCACCGCACCTACCGTGGATGAGCTGGCCGCTTATGAGGAGAAGCGAGATGCTTTCCTGAAGGACAAAGCCCAGCTGAAGGCGTTTGTCGGCAAGCCTACAATGACTGCAGACGGAGTTTCCAAGGAAGTGTTCTGTAACGTGGGGAACCCCAAGGATGGCATCCAGGCACGGGATAAGGACGGAGAAGGTGTGGGGCTGTTCCGCACAGAGTTCCTGTTCATGGACAGGGAGACCATGCCTGATGAGGACGAGCAGTACGAGGCTTACAAGAAGGTGGCGGACACGCTGGCCGGCAAGACCGTCATCATCCGCACCCTGGATGTGGGGGGAGACAAGGAGATCCCCTATATGGGCCTTCCAAAGGAAGAAAACCCCTTCCTGGGGTACCGTGCCGTACGCTACTGCCTGCACAATCCTGAACTCTACAAGGTACAGTTGAAAGCGCTGGTGCGTGCCAATGCAGACTGTGGGGAGCACATCTGGATCATGGTACCGATGATCACCTCGGTCGGTGAGTTCCGGCAGGTACGGTCACTGGTGGAGGAGATCTGTCAGGAGACCGGACTTCCCATGCCGCGCATAGGAACCATGATCGAGACTCCAGCGGCTTACATCATGGCAGAGGTGTTGGCAAAATACTGCGACTTCTTCAGTATCGGGACCAACGATCTGACCCAGTATATCATGGCGGCAGATCGCGGCAACAGTGACGTGGCTTACCTGTATAATACTTATGATCCGGCAGTGCTGCGGTCACTGAAAGGAATCATCAATGCCGGCACTGAGGCAGGCATTCCGGTGGGGATGTGCGGCGAAGCAGCGGCAGATCCCATGTTGATTCCGCTTCTGATCAGTTTTGGGCTGGAGGAGTTCTCTGTCTCACCAACCTCTGTTCTGAAGACGCGCAGAGAGATCAGTCTCTGGTCCTGCAGTGAAGCGGATGCCGTGGCAGAGAAGGCTTTGTCCCTGGAGACTGCGGAAGAAGTGGAGGATTACCTGAAGAGCGTACGGAAGTGAGGATAGACGATGACCATCAGACGAGCAACTATGAATGATATGCAGACAGTGCTGCGCCTTTACAAGGATGCACGCAAGTATATGCGCAGCCAGGGGAATTCTCTTCAGTGGGGGCCATCGGATATGCCGGAAGACAGTGTGATCACTGATCTCCAGCGTGGACAACTGTTCCTGGGGGTGGACGAGGCGGACAGGCCACATTACGTGTTTGCCTTCCTCCTCGGGATCGATCATACCTATCGAAAGATCAAGGACGGGGCGTGGCCTAACGACGCCCCGTATGGAACCATCCATCGGGTGGCCAGTGATGGGACGCAGAGAGACGTGATCGGACAGGTCACAGCCTTCTGCAGCAAGACCATCGGAAATCTTCGCTGTGATACTCACGAGATGAATGAGAAGATGAAGACTGCGCTGGAGCGCAACGGGTTTGTTCGGTGCGGGATCATATTCGAGCCGGACGGAACGGAGAGAGTGGCTTACCAGAGAGTTGGGTAACCACTCTCTCCTTGTTTTTTTAGCTTTGTTCTGTTAGAATAGAACGCAGAAGGGAGTGAATGTATGCTAACAGGGAAACAACGCAGTTACCTGAAGGGACTGGCCAATGGCCTGCAGGTGACGGCCAGCATAGGAAAACGCGGGCTCACCGACACGGTGCGCCAGACCATCGATGAGAATCTTTCGGCGAGGGAGCTGGTGAAGGTATCCATCCAGGAAGGGGTGGAGCTGGATCCGAAGGAGGTCTGTAATCAGGTGGCAGGGGAGCTGCATGCAGAGTACGTGCAGGCCATCGGACGCAGATTCGTGGTATACCGGATGGCAAAGGATCCGGAGAAGCGGAAGATCGATCTGAAGGGGGTTTAATTGCGTTTTAATTTTGGTGGGATAGAATAGGAATACCATCAAAGAAAAGGGGCAATGGGAATGAGTATAGGAAAAAGTATCAGAAGATCGTTAATACTAGCCACTGTTTTAGTGGCTTTTTGTATTGCAGGCGGGAGCGTCTACGCGGCGGACCAGGTGAAGATCCACATGATCAACGTGGGCAATGCGGATTCCTTCCTGGTGGAATACAATGGGCATTATGCACTGATCGATGGGGGCCGCGCGACCAACGCCGGGAAATACAAGAACGGCAAGGATATAGACGGTGACTGCGCTCTGGACAAGTATAGCACGCTTGAGAAGGCCCTGGCGGGGAAACTGTCTGCCGGCAGTACGACCAAATTTTACAGGGACAGAAACCTGTTCAGTTTCTACGAGCACTTTGACAATGACATGAAGGAACTGACCAGGGTGACACATAATAACAAGAACTACCTTGCCACAACCATCCTCACGGCGAGCGAGTCATATGCTACGGATTTCAACAGGGCAGTGACTGCCAGACAGGCTTACGACAGAGAACTGGAGGAATATAGGGAAGAGTGCAAGGAATGGGCTGATTATGACGAGGCGCTGGAGGCGTATGAGCACCTGGTCCAGGTATGGGCGGATTATGACAAGGCGCTGGCTGCCTACAAGATTGCAGAGAAGGAGTACCCGGCGAAACTGAAGGCGTACCAGGAGGAACTGAAGGCCTGGCAGGAACGGAACCCGGATGGACAGGAGGATCCGGAGGATCCCATGCCGGTTGAACCGGAGAAGCCGATCCCTCCAACGCCTCCTGGACCTGCATCGGAGCGTCCGACAGAGGCCCAGAGACCGCAACCACCGGAAGGGACACGTCCGCCCGCACCGGTGAACAAGTCCGGGCTGGACAATGCTGCCTGGACGCTGTACCAGAATAAGAAAAGCGTATTCGATGGAATCAAGACCAGAGCATCTGCCACCAAGTACGCAAGCAGCGCTGCGGATGTGGGCGCATTCCAGAAATTTATGGAACTTCAGAAGGAAACCTCCATCAAGAAGGAGGATCCCCAATCACCCCTTTACAGGTATTACACAGCTCTGGGTTACCGGTATGTATACAAGCAGATCGACACCTATTTCAAGAGTAGCGGTTATGTAAACGGTGCGTACAATGACTGTCTGACCTATCTGAACAAGCGCGGAGTCAAGACCATCGACTACCTGATTCTGACCCACAGCCATGTGGATCACGTGGGAGCACTGGGCGCCGTGCTGGCCAGTGACAGGATCAAGGTGAACAACATCATCTACAACGGTACCGCCTATGGGTCCGGCAATTTCCGAGTGTTCGAACACGAGATGTTGGATGCACAGAAAGAAGGCAGCAGGGTGATCAAGGCCGACGATGATAAGAACAACACATTCACCCTCGGCGGCAAGGTGAAGTTCACCCAGCTGGGAGACACAGACCGGATCCCGGCATATACCCGGGAACCGAACCAGGGTTCTACCAAGGATAAGAAAGTCATGAACCACATCGTCAACAATCAGTCCCTGGTGTACAGGATGGATTTTGACGGCACTTCCATGCTTTTTACCGGTGATGCGGAAGGACAGAAGGATGGAAATGGCTACAACCGTCAGGCGGACATCCTCAGTAAACGAAAAGCATTGGTCAATGTAGACGTCTACAAGGCGGCGCATCACTGTCATAACAACGCCAGCAATGCCAGTTTCAACAGTGCCATGAGTCCATACTACGTGCTGGCCAGCTGCGGTAAGAAGAACGAACCTCATAAGAAAGCCAGGAAGGCTTTGTCGGGGGCAGATATCTGGACGACCAAGGGGAACGGAGACGCTATCGTCGCCAGTCTGTCACGAAATTCCTTCCGGATCGTCAACGGCGCAGGCAATGATATTACCCGGAGGCCGGCGTACAGTCACACCGTCTCCACCAAGTCCAGTTTTGGCACCCCCAACCTGTCAAAGGCCGCATTCAAGGCCTCCGGCAAGTCCGTGTCTGCGCTCAGGAACACGTCCACCAGGATCGGCTACTATAACCCGCCCAAGACCGGGAATGTCAAGGTGAAGGTCAGCCCGGGCTGGTTCTACGACAGGGTGCAATATCAGCTTTGTGCAGGAGACCGGGGCATGAGCAATGCCCGGTGGAAGAGCGGGAGCACCGCCACCATCAGTGGCGCGTTCCGGGGAACCGTGTACTTCCGTCTCTCCAACAAGTATGGGCGCAGCATCGTCTGCAAGACGGACGGGTTCGAGACCCGCACGGCAGTGGCTGCAGCCAGAGGAGGCCGGGCGGTACTCACCGGCTACAATGACGTGATGATCGACTGGTATCCTGTTAAGGGTGCCAAGAAATACAAGGTCTGGTACAAGAAAGGCAAGAAATGGAAGAGCAAGGGGACGACCAAGGCCATCTACAAGTCGATCAAGAACGTGCCTTCTGGCAAGAGGGTCCAGTTCAGGATCAAACCCGTAGGGGGCAGTGGAACTGCATACGTCAGCGTGGTCACCCTGAAGAAGGCGGCCAAACCGACTGTTGGCAAGGCAGGCTCCGTTGCGAGAGTCTCCTGGAAAGCCGTTGCAGGAGGCAGCGGTTACCAGGTGGCGGTGAATTCCAAAGTGAAGGCGACGACCAGAGGGATCCGTTATGCTTCGGTGAAAGTAGCTACGGGCAAGAAACTTAAGTACAAGGTACGGGCGTATACCGTAAGCAACGGCAGAACGATCTACGGGCCCTGGTCCAAGGTGAGGAAGTATAAACTGTAATAGTTGTTTCTTGAAGAAGGAAAGCAGGCGCAGATGAGTATCAGGAGAATACTTTTTTGGGTTGTTGTGGCGGTGATCATGTACATCGCTTCCTGTGGTGTCTATGCGGCAGACGGGGGTCAGATGAAGGTCCACATGATCAACGTTGGTAACGGGGATGCGGCCCTCATCGAATACAACGGTCACTATGCGCTGATCGATGGCGGACACTCCTCTAATAACACAAAGAAATACAAGGATGGAAAGAAGGGCAACGGAAAAGGACTTTGTGCGTTGGACAAAGTCGATGGGGATTATGATAAGAATCTCTTTAGTTTCTTCGAACACTTTGACAACGACATGAAAAAACTGACCGGACAAAAAGCGACAGATGTCATAATCGATAAGGCGGATGAGTATGTCGCCGATTTCGATAATGAATTGGATGCCTATGACAGAGATCCGAGTTCGTCAAATCTGACCGACGAGGAGATCGCGTTTTATGAACAAAAGGAGGATGCATTCGAAGAAGCCAGAGAGCAGATGGAGAGGGAGGCCTACACATCTGCACCTGTAAGAGCCTTCATTGAACTCAAGGATGATGACCATCTGAAATACAACAAAGATTCCGTTCTATTTAAGTACTACACAGGATTGGGGTATCAGTTCATATACCATCAGACAGATACATACATGAAGAGTGAGGATTACCAGAACGGAGGATACAATGATTGTCTGACCTATCTGCACAAGAAAAACATCTCAACAATTGATTATATGATCCTGACACATTCGCATCAGGATCACGTGGGTGGTTTGTCAGGGATTCTGGCAAATGATGAGATCACAGTGAGAAATATTATCTGGAACGGCAGTTCCTACGGTACTGGAAACTTCCGGGTTTTTGAACACGAGATGATTGACCGGGATCGGGATCGCAAGAGCATGGTCTGGAAAGGAGACGATGACAATCAGAAGAAGAAAGAGAACGTAATTACTTCTTTTGCTCTGAATGACAAGGTTCTGTTTACTGAATTGGGGGATACGGAGTCCCTTCCTGCTTTCACTGAAGAGGCGGCGGAAGACGATGATGACCTTGGACACACTGTCAATAATCAGTCCCTGGTTTATCGAGTGGAGTTGGATGGAGCCTCGATGCTTTTCACAGGTGATGCCGAGACCAGTCGCCAAAAGGCGATCCTTTCAAAATACAAGAATGATCTCAACGTGGACGTATACAAGGCAGCCCATCACTGCCACAACAACGCCAGCAATGTGAATTTCAACGACGCCATGAGCCCTTACTTTGTGCTGACCTCCTGCGGAACATCAAAAGAACCACATAAGACTGCCAGAGCAGCCCTGGCAGGCGCGGATATGTGGCTCACCAAGGGGAATGGGGATGCGATCGTTGCAACGATCGCACCAAGCCGTTTTACCGTGAAGAACGGCAATGGGAAGAATATCACCGAGTCTCCGAAGTATACACATACCCTGGACTATACCGTGGGTGCCAGCTTCGGTACGCCGAACAACACCAAGGCAGCGTTCGCGGCCGGGGGCAAGACAGTGGATGCACTTCGTTACACCACCACCGCTGTCAGGTACTACAACCCGCCCGCCGGGAGCATCCGGCTGACGGCGAAGGCAGGCTGGTACTATGACACCATCCAGCGGCAGAAGAGTGCCGGTGATAAGGGGGTATCTTCTTCGGACTGGCAGAAGGGAGGCGTCACTTCGCTGAATGGCGATTTTCGAGGGACAGTGTACTATCGCTTCTCCAACAAATACGGAAAGAGTTTTGTGCGTAAGACAGATGGGTTCGAGACCCGTGGAAACAGAACTTCCATCCGGAAGGGGCGCATCGCGCTGGCGGGATATAACAGTGCGACGCTGGACTGGTATCCGGTGAAAGGAGTTTCGAAATACAAAGTATGGTTCAAGAAGGGCAAGAAATGGAAGAGTGCCGGAACCACCAGGCAGTTGTACCTCACCGCCAGGAAATTGCCTGCTGGTAAGAAAGTTCAACTCCGTGTCCAGGGGGTCGGCAAGAAAGGTTACGCATACGCCTATATCAGGACTCTTAAGAAGATGGCCGCACCCAAGGTGAAGTCCAGAGGAGGAAAGGCGAGGGTCTCCTGGAAGAAACTGACCGGTGCTGCCGGGTATCAGGTGGCTGTCAATGCAAAGGTCCTGTCCACCGTGAAGGGATCGCGCAGTGCGACCATCAGTGTGACCAAAGGCAAGAAACTGAAGTACAAGGTCCGGGCGTACACCGTGAGCAACGGTAAAACGATCTATGGTCCTTGGTCCAAGGTGAAAAAATACAAGATCTAGTCCTATCCCCGAGACAGTTGATTGTTTTTTGAATACATGGTATAATCTACAAAATACTGCGTGACACCATGAGGAGAAGGAGCATGAGATACATAGTGAACAAGAGTTGCATAGGGTGCGGTGCCTGCGCTTATGTATGTCCAGTGATCTTCAAGATGACAGAGAAAGGACAGGCAGAGGCAGAGCCAATGGATGTTCCCATCGAGGCTCTGAAAGCGGCTGATTACGCCATGGAGAACTGCCCGGCCTGCGCCATCGTGCCAGCGGATTAGGAGGATAAACATGAAGGGGATTAAGGGATCGAGATGGGCGGTCTGCCTGTTGGCGACGTTGCTGATAGGTTTGATTATGTTGCCCGGATGTACACAGAAAGAGAAGGATGGCAAAGACAAGAAGCAGGAGACTACGGTGATGGAGGCGGCGTTCAAGCAGTTCAAGCCAGCTTATCAGGCCGTTGGAAAGAACAACTTCTGGCACATCGATTTCACCAGAGATTTCAAGAATGAGGATACTGGGGAGACCTATGACTACTATATGGCCATCTTCGACAACGGAGCCGGAAACCCCGGGGTAGAGGGGCAGATCATCTCCCTTGATAACAAGAAGATCGTGATCAAGGTGGATTACGATCTCTACGAGGGAACACCGGGAGACTGGAAACTGGGAGATGATACTCTGGAACTGGACTACACCATCGAGGATGATGGGACCCTTGTTCTGTCCAACAGTGGAAGCAAGGTGGAGTTCGCTGAATATGTGGAGACGGATTACTGATCCGCCCCTGACTTTCGAAAACCAACAGGGATGCTGTACGAGACAGCATCCCTGTTTCTTTTTCAATCTTCCTTCTCTTTCCGCCCGGAAATGATCCATGGGGCGGGTTCGGTGTCAAAGGTGTTCTTGGCGTTCAGCTTGGAGATGGTCATCTGCAGCACCTCCGCGTCCTTGATGCCATGCTTCTCGAACAGATCCTTCATCCTGCCAGCCTCGACGAAATCCAGTGTGTAGACCACCAGGTTGATGTGGGGGTTAAGCTCCATCAGACACTGGATCTCCTGCTCCATGCTGGCGGAGGCAACGATGAAGGCTACGTCCGGTACCGGTAGATCGGCCAATGTCTCCGGCGCTACACGGTCGATGATGTGGACGTTCCGTAGGTCAAAGTAATCGATGTTGTCTTCCAGGGCATCCCGCTGCTTACGGTTGTATTCGCAAGCGATGACCGTTCCTTCGTTGGCATGGAAGGCGGCGTCCACGGCGATGATCTCACCGCCCACCACACATACGGTGTCTTCCGCATCCACATGCATTTTTCGGAGGATAATGTGGCGGATCTCGCTGCCTACCTGGTTTCCTCCGCTGCGGACCGTGAGATCGCCTA
Organism: Eubacterium sp. AB3007; assembly: GCF_000688015.1. Classification (NCBI taxonomy): domain Bacteria; kingdom Bacillati; phylum Bacillota; class Clostridia; order Eubacteriales; family Eubacteriaceae; genus Eubacterium; species Eubacterium sp. AB3007. The sequence continues at coordinate 971,416 of NZ_JIAD01000001.1, read as the reverse complement.
GTCCGTTCTTATAGGTGCTCATGGCGTTGGGGTTGACCACCAGCATGCCGGCAGAGGCGTTGATGCCGCGGTCGATCATGAAACGCACATCGTCGTGTTTGATCTCGCCCACAGGGTCAGAACCCTCGTTATACCAGACCTCGCAGTCCCCCAGCCCCGCGTTCCACATGCGATAGAAGATCTCTGTATCGCCGGCTTCCATGAAGGCCAGGACTGCCTTATGGGATTCCACGGTGGGGATCAGGTTCTTGTTCTTCTTGGTGACGTCCATCATCTTGATCTGTTCCAGATCGATGGGCGTATTCTCTGCAAAATACTGCAGCCACTGCAGTATCACTTCGTTCGTAAACAACTGTTTCTCCATTGATATTCACCTCGCTTTCCCCCATTATACAATTAAATCGTTGATTGTGCTACAAGAAATGCGTATAATTATGACAGAAAGGCGGAGAAGACTATGGCAATGGATATTTACAGATTTCCGATGAGTTATGGGGTCGTGACCGATGGCGGGAAGCGCTTTCTGGGACTGGTGAACAGTGACGGGGAGTCTGCCTTTGTGCTCTACGATCTGGAAGAGAACGATATCATCCACAAGTTCCAATACATGGATACCCGGAACTGGAGGCTGAACAAGCAGTTGGAGGATCACCCGACCGGGGTGTCCGACAAGGGGGCTTATTTCGTCAGTGACTACCTGCTGTCTGAAGAGCAGGGAGAGTCCTTTTGCAAGCCCTGTGGTATGGAAGTGCGGGCGTATGACAAGGAGGGAGGAAGGCTTTGTGCCACCATCCCTGTCTCGGAGGGATACAAGGAGTGGCCGCTGAACTGCCGCTTGCTGGATATGGCCAAACTGGAGGATGGTTTCTATCTGGTGATCTTCTCGGAGAAGATGCGGTCGGAACGGGATTTTGTTGTGGCACTCTACGACGGGCAGAGTGGGGAAAGTGGAGAACTCTGGCGCTCCACCGGCCACCAGATGCGGTATTTTGACGTGGCCTATCATCCAGAGACCAGGATCATCACCGTCAAGAAGGCGGAGGAGTTCTTCTACGATGTGTTCGATAAGAATGAGTACGATCTTTATACGCTGCAGCTGTCGGAGGATTACGGAGAGATCACTCTCCTCAGTGAGGAGAAGATCACCCGGGTGGAAAGTGAGTCGAACCCCCTTCCGGGACTTACCAGCCAGAAACAGAAGCGCGGCCTTCTGCGAGGCAAGCTGCACCGTTATGTGGACGATGCCACAGGGCAGGTGCTTCTGGAGATGAAGGAGGGGATGAATACCGTCTGCGAGTATATCGCCATACCAGGCTTGAACAGTCTTGTCTTAGAAAGGTCCGGCGTCATGGGCGGCGGGGCGACCTACTACGTGATCGTCGGAACGGATAGCGGCTACGAACTTGCAGAGACCATCGAGATGAACAGCGCGGCCAGGATCCGCTACGACGAGGAGGAGGGATGGATCGCGCTGGTAGGCGCGGAGGAGTCCGTTGTCCTCAGGCACAAAGCCTGACGGAATCGGCATTGTCCCGCAAGGTTGTTTTTTCTCTTGACAAACGATTTTAAAACATTTATACTTGTATACAAGCGATGCGTTAATGCGCTAAAGCGGTATACGCCGTTATTCATCATAGAGTTCAGCTAGAGTTGTTAATTCAGATAGTGCGTGGGAGTGTCTGGGATAGAGGACACTCCAACACGCATATTTCATTTGGAGGTGAATCTATGTTAGAGAGATCGGGAAAGACCAATCTGCTGGAGAATGCCAGCTATCAATATGAGTTGCAGGATGTGAAGGAACCCAACCTTCACAGAGCCATGTTCGACTATGAGGAGGCTCCCAAGATCGCCTTCAACCACCGCCGCGTCCCCATGCAGATGCCGGAGGATATCTGGATCACGGACACTTCCTTCCGGGATGGGCAGCAGGCGATGGCTCCCTATACGGTCAAGCAGATCGTGGATCTGTTTAAACTCTTGTCGAGACTAGGCGGGCCGTATGGGATCATCCGTCAGTCGGAGTTCTTTGTGTACACTAAGAAAGACAGAGAAGCCGTGCTGAAGTGCATGGATCTGGGACTGAAATTCCCGGAGATCACCACATGGATCCGGGCCAGTAAGGAGGATTTCAAACTTGTAAAGGATCTGGGGATTCGGGAGACCGGCATACTGGTATCCTGCAGTGACTATCACATCTTCAAGAAGATGGGGATGACCCGCAAACAGTGCATGGAGTACTACCTGGAGACAATCAGCGAAGCCTTTGAGGCAGGGGTCATGCCGCGCTGCCATCTGGAGGATCTGACCAGAGCCGATTTCTATGGCTTTGTGGTGCCCTTCGTGAACAAGATCATGGATCTGTCCAGGCAGGCGGGGATCCCTGTGAAGATCCGGGCCTGCGATACCATGGGATACGGCGTCCCCTACACCGAGGCAGCCCTGCCAAGATCCGTTGCAGGCATCATCTATGGCCTGCAGCATTTCTCCAAGGTGCCCAGCGAGATGTTGGAGTGGCACGGACACAATGACTTCTATCACGCCGTTTCCAACGCGACAACCGCTTGGCTGTACGGCGCCTGCGCGGTCAACTGCTCACTGCTGGGGATCGGTGAGCGGACAGGGAACATTCCGCTGGAAGCCATGGTGTTCGAGTACGCAGGCCTGCGCGGTTCCATGGACGGTATGGATCCTACGGCGATCACCGAGATCGGACGCTATTTCGAAGATGAGATCGGCTATTGGATCCCGCCCCGCACGCCATTCGTAGGCGAAGATTTCAACATGACCAAGGCTGGCATCCATGCCGATGGTCTCATGAAAGATGAAGAGATCTACAACATTTTCAATACCACCAAGATCCTGGGCCGCAAGCCTGGCGTCACCATCAGCAAGACCAGCGGGACAGCGGGCATCGCTTACTGGTTGAACGACCACTTCATGCTGGAAGGGGAGAAGATGTACAAGAAGAACGATCCTTTGGTGGCCACCCTGAAGGAATGGGTGGACGAAATGTATGCGGATGGCCGCAATACCAGTATCTCCAACCGTGAGATCCGTCACAAGCTCAAAGAGCTGGGCGTGATCAACGACTAAGGAAAGGAGCTCACCTATGGTAAAATATAAGAGTATGTCCCTGGCGAGCCAGGTATACGAAAGAATACAGAACGACATCCTCACGGAGGTCTACAAGAGAGGAGAGATCATCAGTGAAAATAGGCTGACCACAGAGCTGGGCGTCAGCCGGACCCCCATCCGTGAAGCGCTGAGCAAGCTGGCGGAGGAGGGACTGATCATGGAATCTCCGGCTGGCACTGTGGTAGTAGGCATCTCGGACGACGATGTAGATGACTACTATGAAGTCAGACGGCGCATCGAAGGGATGGTCTGCGGCCGGACAGCGGCGCGGGTCAACGTGGATACGCTGGAGGCATTGCAGGACATCGTGGACATGCAGGAGATCTACATGAGCAAGGGAGATGTAGATAAGCTGCAGGAACTGGACTACAATTTCCACAAGATCATCTACGCCAGCTGCGGCAGCCGGGTGTTCAGCTCGTTGCTCCGCGGCATGCATCGGCGCAGCAAGCGCTATCGTAAGGCCAACTACCAGTTCGTGCCGGAGCGATCCCAGGCCTCCATCGCCGAGCACAAAGCCATCCTGGAGGCGCTGAAAGCACAGGATGCAGAAGAAGCGGAACGGCTGATGAACGAACATGTTGAGAATTCCTACAAGACGAGAGTGAAGATCAGAGAAGAAAGGAAATAGAATGGGACTGACATTAGCACAGAAAATCATCAAAGATCACCTGGTCAGCGGCACTATGGAACCAGGTAGCGAGATCGCCCTCCGCATCGACCAGACATTGACTCAGGACGCCACAGGAACCATGGCCTACCTGGAGTTTGAGACCATGGGGATCCCCCGTGTACGCACAGAGCTTTCCGTGGCATACATCGACCACAACACCCTGCAATCCGGGTTTGAGAATGCGGATGACCACCGTTTCATCCAATCCATGGCAAAGAAATACGGTCTGAAGTTTTCCCGCCCAGGAAATGGGATCTGTCACCAGGTGCATCTGGAGCGGTTCGGGATTCCCGGGAAGACCCTGATCGGGTCAGACAGTCATACGCCTACCGGCGGCGGGATCGGCATGCTGGCCATGGGCGCCGGCGGACTGGACGTGGCGGTGGCCATGGGAGGTGGTGCCTACCACATTACCATGCCAAAGATGTACAGGGTCAACCTGACCGGACACCTGACGCCCTTCGTGACCGCTAAGGACGTAAGCTTGGAGATCCTTCGGCTTCTGTCTGTAAAGGGCGGAGTAGGTGCCATCATCGAGTGGAACGGCCCTGGGATCAAGGGCCTCTCGGTACCGGAACGGGCGACGATCACCAACATGGGGACGGAACTGGGCGCCACCACCTCGATCTTTCCTTCCGATGAGGTGACCAGGGCCTTTCTGGAGGCAGAAGGCAGAGGCGATGTCTACCGCCCGCTGGACAGCGATCCGGATGCGGTGTATGATAAAGTCATCGACATCAATCTGTCAGATCTGGAACCGGAGATTGCCTGTCCTCACAGCCCTGATGCGGTGGTGAAGGTGGCAGAGGTGGCGGGCACCAGAGTAGACCAGGTCTGCATCGGTTCCTGTACCAACTCCTCTCTGTTCGATATGCTGAAGGTGGCAGCGCTTCTGAAGAAGAAGACCATTGCCCCTTCCGTGAGTCTGTCTGTTTCACCAGGCTCCAAGCAGGTGCTCCGAATGCTTGCAGACTGCGGGGCACTGTCCGATATCCTGGCCAGCGGTGCACGGGTGCTGGAATGCGCCTGTGGTCCCTGCATCGGCATGGGATTCTCGCCGAATTCAGGGGGTGTGTCCTTGCGGACCTTCAATCGAAATTTTGAAGGACGCAGCGGCACCAAGGATGGCCAGGTCTATCTGGTCTCCCCGGAGGTGGCGGTGGCAGCCGCGCTAAAGGGCGTTATCACTGATCCCAGGGATCTGGGACAGATGCCGGAGATCCATATGCCGGTAGCTTTCCGCATTGATGACTCTGCTGTGATCGATCCGGCGCCTGTCGAGGAAGCCGATCAGGTGGAGATCCTGCGGGGACCGAACATCAGGGAGTTCCCGGAAGGAGAGCCTGTGGGGGATACTCTGGCAGCCAGGCTCACGCTGAAGGTGGGAGACAACATCACCACTGACCACATCATGCCGGCGGGAGCCAAGATTTTGCCCTATCGGTCTAACATCCCGCATCTGTCTCAGTTCTGTTTTGGGGTCTGCGATGAGAAGTTCCCGGAGAATGCCAAAGCCGCCGGGCGGAGTATTGTCGTGGGCGGAGAGAACTACGGACAGGGTTCCTCCCGGGAGCATGCCGCATTGGTTCCTTTGTATCTTGGAGTGCGGGCTGTGGTCGCCAAGAGTTTTGCGCGGATCCATATGGCAAACCTGATCAATGCCGGCATCATGCCCCTGACCTTTGCAGATCCGGCGGATTATGATAGACTGGAACAGGGCACATCCCTGGAACTGAGGGGCATCCTGGAGGGACTGAAAACAGGAAGGATGGCTTTGTGCAAGGTGGAGACCGGAGAAGAGATTCCGGTGTGCTGTGCATACACCGACCGACAGCAGGATATCCTTCTTGCCGGAGGACTACTGAAGTATGTGGCAAAGGAGAATGCATAAGATGTTTGGCAGAAGAAGACTGAATAAAAAAAACATGGAGCGAAACCGCAGGTTCAACCGGGGACGCACCAACATCAAGGAGAAACTCCGGGAACGTAAGCGTAAGGGTTCCTATGTAGGTGATCTGGTGAACATGAGCATCAAGGAGATCAATGAGATGGGAGAGGTAGCAGACTCCGTTGGACAATTCCGACATCTGCTGAACGACCAGTTATCAAGAGTCCTGGCGATGACCGATGAGAAGAGCCGACCGAAAGACTATAGTTCCATGACCCAGATCGTCATCGGACTGGTACCGGGGGATGGCATCGGGCCCATTATCATGGAGCAGGCAGAACGCCTTCTGAAGGTGCTGCTGGAGAAGGAACTCCGCTCTGGTACAGTGGTGCTGAAGGAGATCGAGGGGCTGACCATAGAGAACAGACTGCAAAAGCAGGAGACAATCCCCGCAGACGTGATGGCACAGATCAAGAAATGCGATGTACTCCTGAAAGGCCCCACCACAACCCCCAAGGGGGGCAACATGGAGAGCGCCAATGTACGGCTACGGAAGGAACTGGATCTCTATGCCAATGTGCGTCCGGTGTACATCCCGGAAAAGAACATCGACTGGGTGTTTTTCCGGGAGAACACGGAGGGGGAGTATGCGCTGGGAAGCTCTGGCGTGGAGATTCCGGGCAAACTGGCGATCGATTTCAAGGTGACCACGGAGCCCGGTACCAAGCGCATTGCAAGGCGCGCCTTTGACTATGCGGACAGCACAGGCCGTAACCGTGTTTCCATCGTGACCAAGGCAAATATCATGAAGAAAACGGACGGGAACTTCTCACGGATCTGCCATGAGGTAGGTGGGCGGTATCCCAATATTGAGATGGACGAGTGGTACATCGACATCATGGCAGCCAACCTGGTGAACGAGGATATTCGCAGTGATTTCCAGGTGTTCCTGCTCCCCAACCTGTACGGGGATATCATCACCGACCTGGCAGCTCAGTTGCAAGGCGGTGTAGGGACGGCGGGCAGTGCCAATATAGGAGATCAGTATGCCATGTTCGAGGCGATCCATGGCAGCGCACCACGCATGATCGAGGATGGGCTTGGAGACTATGCCAATCCAGCCAGTATATTCAAGGCCTGCGAGATGATGCTTACCCACATCGGCTTCCATGCCAAGGCCCGGGCGCTGGAGTCAGTGCTGGACGAGTGTCTGAACAGAGAGAAGAGTGTGGTGGTCACAGGATTCAAGGAAGGGGCTACCTGTAAGGAATTTGCCGATTATGTGATCGGGAAATTGCTGTAGAATCAACAAGGAGACCGGTCCGTTGGGATCAGGTCTCTTTTTCGATCTCCTCATGGAGTTCTGCGGGGTCCAACTCGATGATCAGGATCCCGGCCAGCAACAGACCCATGCCGATGTAGTTGTGGAGGGCGTAGACTTCGTTGGCCAGGAAATAGGCGATGAAGGCGCAGAACACCGGCTCCAGGGTGAGGATCAGACTGGTGTGGGTACCGGTCGTGTGCTGCTGGGCGATGGGCTGCACCACGAACGCGATGGCTGTACAGAACAGCCCTACAAATACGATCCCTGCCCAGGCAGCGCCTGACTTCGGCAGAGCGGGGGTACTAAAGAGGAAGGCGAAAACGATTCCGAACAGGCAGCAGAAGAAGATCTGCAGTACGCCCATCTGGAAGGCGTCCGTATCCTCCCGCTGAACGGCCCGCTCCGTCAAAAGGATGTTCACCGTGTAGCTCACAGAGCAGCAGATACACAGGATATCGCCGAACAGGGTCTTTGTGTTCAGGGTGAAATCACCTTGCATGGTCATAAGGAAGAACCCGGCAAAACACATCAGCAGAACCAGGAATACCTTGCGGCTGGGCCGCTTACGAAAGAACAGCCACTCGGCGATGGGGGTGAATACCACTGCCAGCCCGCAGAAGAAGCCGGTGTTAGAAATGGTAGTGTTGGCCAATCCGATGGTGCAGAAGAAGAAGTTCGCAGCCAGAAAGATCCCCATCACAAAAGCCCACCGCAGGGAGGCGGCACTGATGTGGTGAAGCCGCTTGTGGCACAGGATCCCGAGGGCGATGGAGGCCACCAGGAACCGCAGCATGACCAGGGTCAGCGGCGTGATCTCCTTCAGGCAGATCGTCTGTATGAAATTCGATGCGCCCCAGAACAGGGCGACCATGGCTAGCATCAAATCGGCCTGTAATTTCTTACTCATAATATGTTATTATATACTATAGAAATCGTTTCGACAAGGAGGGGTCATGGCGAAGGTCATTGTGTTTCGGGGCAGTCCCCGGAAGGAGGGAAACACCAACGCACTGGAGAAGGTAATCAGGCAGCAACTTTTGGAAGCTGGACACGAGGTCAGGCTCTTCGATCTCTACGACATGGATATCCGCCCATGTACCGCCTGCCGCTATTGCCAGCAGGACTGGACCCAGATCACCTGCAGTCAGTCCGACGACATGAATGAGATCTTTCGTGAGATCGTGGATACCGATCTGTTGTTGCTGGCTACGCCGATCTATTCCTGGTATGCTACCCCGCCTGCCAAGGCTTTGTTGGACAGGCTGGTATACGCTCTCTGCATGTATTACGGGGAGGAACGGGGACCGGCCCTCGCATCGGGCAAGGCGATGGCGCTGATCGTCACCTGCGGTTATCCGCCGGAGAGGGGTGCGGATCTTCTGGAAGAAGGGATCCGCCGCTACTGCAAACATATGCAAATGGACTACCGGGGGATGCTCTGCGAAAGGCACAAAGCCTATGCGGAGGAGTTCATGGACGAGGGGAAGAATGCCCGGGCAAGGGCCTTCGCGGATAAGCTAGCATCTTGCATATAGTTTTCTGGGTTGGTATAATATAAATAATAGCAATAAGGAGGAGAATATCATGGCAGAAACACTGAAAGTCATCAAGGAAAGAAGAAGCGTCAGAAAATATAAGGACCAGAGAGTCCCGCAGGAAATCATTGACCAGATCATGGAGGCAGGGACCTATGCGCCCACTGGTATGGGAAAACAGTCTCCCATCATCATCCAGATCTCAGATCAGGGGCTGCGAGACAGACTGTCCGAGTTGAACCGCACCATCATGGGCGCGAACATCGATCCTTTCTACGGAGCAAAGGATGTGTTGATCGTACTGGCAGACAAAAGCATCCCCACCTATCTGTATGACGGATCGCTGGTGATGGGCACACTGATGCTGGCGGCCAAGGATCTCGGTGTGGACAGCTGCTACATCTTCAGAGCGAAGGAAGAGTTTGAAACGGAAGCAGGCAAGGCGATCCTGAATGCTCTGGGGATCCAAGGGGACTACGAGGGCATCGGTCACGTGATCCTGGGCTATGCAGAAGGCGAAGTAGGGGAGGCTGCCCCAAGAAAGGCTAACTATATCTATAAGATCTAAATTTCCGCAGGAGGAAATGGCATGGATGATCTGTTTGCAATTTTTCAGAGACTGGATGAGAACGTAAAGCATTATGAGAATGCTAAAACAGGGAAGCAGGATCCTTACCGGGAGGTGTTGGACAACCTGCAGGCTCCCTATGGCCCCATGCGTAACTACGATGGTTTCCTGGCAGTGCTGAAGAGGTCGATCTCCAAGGAGGCTGCAAGAGCGTGGTTTGCCTACCCTGATTTTGTCATCGATACCAAGGGGGAGTCGCTGTCTGAGGCGAGTCGAAAGATGGATCCCTCGTTTGCAGGCAAGGCCAGAGATCTGACCGGGGAACTGGTCAGCAGCGACCTGTTGGTGGATCTGGGGAATGACCGATATGTGCGGAACTATCTGTTCGGTATCATCTTCGATGCGATCCTCTGGCCGGAGAAGACGCCCTTCGGTCAGGTCGGACTGGACTGGTGGGAGGCCCAGTGCAGTGGGGATTCAGGGAAACTGAGAGCGACTACGACGGAGTACAGGATTCAGCCCCATCAGGGGACGCTGGATGGAAACCAGATCCACGGGAAGATTCCCATGAACCTGGAGATCCCGGATCAGCGGGAAATCCTGCCCATGGATGAGCTGGACAAGATCCTGGAAGCGCAGGAGACCATTGCGGTGATCCCATGTATGTGCAGGCTGGCCAAGGATAGGCAGGGTACCAGAGAGTGTGACCACCCGATCCAGGATACTTGCTTTGTGTTCAACGAGGCGGCGGTGCCTACCATCGAGATGGGATACGGCAGGCAGATCTCGGTAGACGAGGCCAAGTCACTGGTACGGCAGTACCGTGACCGGGGATTGGTGCAGGAGATCAGCAATGCTGCCCACCCGCTGGCTATGTGCAACTGCTGCGAGTGCTGCTGCCTGTGTCTGCTATCCATGAAACGATATGAGACCAACATGGCAGTACCTTCCCGTTGGCAGGCAGATGGCGGGCACGTGGAGAACTGCATCGGGTGTGGGAAATGCGCCCAGGTATGTTTCATGGATGCCATCTCCTTTGATATGGGGATTCCACAGGTCAAGGGGTCGCTATGTGCGGGATGTGGACTTTGCGCTGCGAACTGTCCAAAGGGAGTACTTAAGATGATAAAGCGGGCAGGCGCCCAGACCGAGTATGGTCGGGAGAAACCTGAGAGAATCTATCTGTAAGGAGTGATGCTGTATGATAAACAGATTTGAACAGGGGCCATTCCCAGGGAAGTGCACGGTGCATGGAAGTGCTTACTGGCCAGATACCACACTGGGGGGCCAGATTGGCGGAAAACCACCCTATAAAGGAGCAGATATCGTATGTACCGCACCTGCGGTATACGGCAAGGTGCTGGATCTATTGCTGGCGCCTTACTGTGATGCTCCGAATCAAGGAGAGATCCTGCAAGGACTGGCACAGGTCCTGACGGAGGACGAGGCGGAAGTCTGGATGGCTTTTCCGGATTACTCCCACCTTCCAGAAGATCCTGCACCGGAAACAGTGAAACGGGTGGCAGAACGTGTACGGCCGGAGCTTGCGGCGAACATGCAATCCCTCGTTTCCTCGCTGATAGAGAAGGAATTCCTCATCCCCATGGGGGAGAGAGAGGGGGAACCTGTGTACATGCGCACATACCTTCTGTATCTGGTCAGTTCTTATGCCGGAAGAGAAGGATCCCCTCTGTACGAAGCAGTGTTCCACTGGTTTTACAACATCATCCGTGGTAACAGCGAGGATATGCGGAAGATCCCGAAATCCGGGAACGTAATGATCGCCATGCCTAATGAGGTGGCACTCACAGGAGATGACAGGTATGGGAAAGTGCCTATGAACATTGAGATACCAGATGACCGAATGGTTATCGACTTCGACCGGACCTCGGAGATCATCAATAACGCCTGGTGCTATGCGTTGGCGGAGTGTGTGTGCAGGGCCAGCACAGAGCACGAGCATGACCGGGCATGCGACCATTCTATGCAGACTTGCGTGCTGTTTGACAAAACCGCCGAGGTAAGTATACGCATGGGTTGGGCAGAGCCCAAGACAAAGGAAGAGATAGAGGAGGTCATCAAAGCCTGTCGGGACGAAGGTCTGGTACAGATGACCTATAACGCAGAGCATCCCACTTCCATCTGCAATTGCTGCAAGTGCTGCTGTGTCTTCCTTAATTCACTGAAGAGGGGGGAGACCACCATCGCAGGTCCTTCCCGTTTTGTCCCGGCACGGCTGGATGGATGTCGATCCTGTGGGCAGTGTGCGTCTATCTGCCCCATGGAGGCCATTCGGATTTCGGACGAGGGCGCTTGTATTGACACCATGCGGTGCATCGGTTGCGGGCTCTGCGTGACCAAGTGCAATTTCGGGGCGTTGAAACTGGAAACAAGGATCCCTGGAGATACTTCCTCGAACCGCGCCTGTGATTACCAGAAGCGCGATCACATATAGGTGCTGCCATGCATGAAATGTCATTGGTCACTTATGTTCTCAATGCAGTGGAGAATAAGGCATCTGGCATGGGAATCGAGAAGGTGGGGGAGATCGGACTGGTGATCGGCCGTCTGGCGGCGGTGCCGGAACTGATGGAGAGATGCTTTCAGATCGCCAGATACCAACGCCCCATGTTCCAGGAGGCGACCCTGCATATTGAGATGAGAGATATCCGGCTGCGCTGCCGGGAGTGTGGAACCGAATACAGCTCCCAGGATGACTTTGGCTACGCGACCTGCCCGGAGTGTGGCAGCGGGGCATCGGATCTGCTTGGTGGAAAGGAACTTCTGCTGGATTACTTTGTGCCGGCAAAAGAACAGAATACAGGAAATGTCTGAGTCGTTTGCAGTGGTGACAATTCCGGCTTTCGGCAGGGGTGTATCCCTACGATTTTCCGGTTTTGTCACCACCTTTCTGTTTTGATAGGCGTACACCATCCGGAAAACGTTCCTGGGCGAATTCTGCAAACCGACAGGCCGCGGGGGACATACCTTCACGGGGCGGTGTTGCCATTCCAATCTCGATATACTGAGGGGGTTCCAGCGGGAGGTAGCGAACGCCGGCCCGAAAGGCTTCTCCAATGATGGCATTGGTACAGGTGACCCCAAGACCGGCCGCCACCATGGCGTAGGCGGCGTAGTTGTCTGAGGTGGAATAGCGTATGTTGGGGCGGACCTTGCAGCGGTGGAGCATCCTGGAGTTGTCCGAGTCCTTACCTGGATAGAGTTCGACAAAATCCTCCTCCCCGAAGCGGATCACGGGAAATGATGGCGAATCCGACAGAGGGTGATGCTCCGGCAGGCAAGCCAGAAGCTGATCGCGAACCAAGGGGAGCCAATCGTACTGTCCGTCCCGCTTGCTTATGATGCAGAGTTCCAGCCTATGTGCCTCCATTTCCTGGAGCAGTTCGCTGCTGGTTCCTTCCCGAATCTCCACCCGGATCCCGGGATACGCCCGGCTGAACTCCGCGATGAGCCTGGCAAACCAGTCATAGTAGGCGTAGTAGGACGTGCCGATGCGGATCGTTCCTCTTTCAAGGCCGACAAGTTCTCCGGCAAGCTGTGTGTAGCGGTCTGCAGCATCCACGATCTGTCGCATTACGGGCAGGAGCATCTGGCACTCCTCAGTAGGCGATACCCCACTGCGGCTGCGTACCAGCAAAGGGCATCCCGTCTCTTCTTCCATTGTTGCCACCATGCGGCTCATTCCGGAGGTGGTGTATCCCAATCTTGCGGCAGCTGCGGTCAGGCTGCCTTCCTCGATTACACAAAGCAATCCTTTGCAACGTTCTGTATCCATGTTCCCTCCTAATGTTGACTATTACACAACTATAGGTTGATATATTCTCGATTTACTCAATGATAACGCAAGGATATAATAGTGTCAAGAGCGAAAGGCAGTGGAGGTGAGCGGAGTGGATATACGTTGCGATAGCAGGGGAATGCTTTCTGTGAGGAGTGGCTGCCTTCTGATGGCGGGTCTGTCGATGGCCAGAGGATCCTCTTTTCTGATGTCCAAATCCCTCCTGGATGGGATGGGGCCTTTGAACCTTCTGGGGCTACGGTTCCTACTGGCGTTCGCGGTACTGTTCCTGCTGTTTCTGAAGCGTACCTGCCGGGATGTTCAAAGGGATCCGGGGGTGTTGGCAGGAAGCTTTGTGCTGGGAGGGGTGTACTTCCTGTGCATGGCCGCAGAGCTGATCGGACTGCAGTACACCACCTCGTCCACCTGTTCTTTTCTGGAAAACAGTGCCATCGTCATCGTGCCGGTGATCGAGGCGATCCTTCTGCGGCGGCGGCCGGCGCCGGTGATCGTCATCAGTACATTGATCACGTTCCTGGGCATCGGGTTTATCGTACTGCGAAGCGGAGGGGTCGTCGGTGTTGGGCTCGGGGAGATTCTCTGCATGGCTGCAGCTCTGCTGTATGCGGTGGCTATCATTCTTACTGACCGGCTGTCGAAAAAGCACGACCCAATGACTCTGGGCATTCTATATGTGGGCATTATGGGGAGCATGGGGATAGTGGCCTCGCTTTGTACAGAGTCTCCCCATCTTCCACATAGCGGTAGCCAGTGGGTGCTTCTGCTGGGATTGGCGCTGCTGTGTACAGCCTTCGGGTTCACCATGCAACCGGTGGCTCAGAAGCCTATATCCTCTGAGACCGCCGGCATCATCGGTGCACTGAATCCGCTGACCACGGCGATCCTGGGATGGTTGTTGCTGGGGGAGATGCTGGGCGCATCCGGCATCCTGGGGGCCGTGCTGATCATCTCTGGGATATTGCTTCCGAATCTGAGGGTAGGGAGTAAATCTGTCTGCGTAAACGATGCTCGTTAATAATGTCATTTCACAAGTCGATATTCGCTTCATTCTCTTCCACAAAGCCTTGTCTGTGTATTTCCTCCAATCCTATTCCACCAAAAGAAAAAACATCGAGCTGTTTGCTCGATGCTTTCTTTTGGCGGAGGGCATGGGACTCGAACCCACGAGGCTGTTACACCCTACTCGCTTTCCAGGCGAGCTCCTTAGCCACTCGGTCAACCCTCCACACCGCGTGTCCACGAATTAATTTACCACAAATGAGGGGAAAATGCAAGTAAAATCTACATATTATTTCCAAAAAAACATTATTTTTTTCAAAAAAAGGGGTTGCGTTCCTTTCTGATTCGTTATATAATAACATCTGTCAGTGCTTCGGCGGACGTAACTGAATATGTCGCCTTGGTCAAGTGGTCAAGACGCAGCCCTCTCACGGCTGAATCAAGGGTTCGACTCCCTTAGGCGATACCAACGATAACGACATCCGGAAGGATGTCGTTTTTCGTTGGTATTGCATATAGTTGGAGGGAGTCGAACCCGAAAGGGCGCGAACGTGAAGGGGAACGGTCGTTTGGACCGTTCCGTAGTGAGCGAGTCAAGCAGGCTGAACGAGCCTGCGTAGACTGGCGGACTATGCCCGAAAGGGCATCGGCCGCAAACTCCCTTAGGCGATACCAACGATAACGACATCCGGAAGGATGTCGTTTTTCGTTGGTATTGCATATAGTTGGAGGGAGTCGAACCCGAAAGGGCGCGAACGTGAAGGGGAACGGTCGTCTGGACCGTTCCGTAGTGAGCGAGTCAAGCAGGCTGAACGAGCCTGCGTAGACTGGCGGACTATGCCCGAAAGGGCATCGGCCGCAAACTCCCTTAGGCGATACCAACGATAACGACATCCGGAAGGATGTCGTTTTTCGTTGGTATTGCCTGACCACCCCTCCGTTTCCCAGAACCTCAATTCCGTTAATATTGTTCCCACTTTGTTTCATATTGGTCGCTTGGATACCAGATTCTCAATAATGACGGGTTTCTGTATCCCAAGAGGGCATTTTCGACAATCCTATTCCCAATAGATCCATAATCATGAACTGGGCAACCAAAAAGCGGGTTTTTGAGAAAAACCGTATCCTAAGGTTCCCTATCAGGAGATTTGGGAACAGAAAATGTCTCATTTGCAATTCGGGCAACGTTTCTCGATAATCTTTACAATTCTGTCTTTGGGGAACCGCCAGGCCACAGGAATCGGTAGTACTTCGACGAGTTCCATGTGAGGCGGCGAGGATTACATGGACCTGCGATCGAGGGCGGATTCCCCGGCAGATGTAGTGACAACCGAAGAAAAATCTGCTATCATTATCTATTATGAAGGAATTTATCTGGAAAACATTTGTCAAGGATCATGAGAACTACACCGAACCTGCAGTACGGGACCGGTATACTCGGCTGACAGGCACCATGGGGATCCTGGTGAACAGCGTGCTTTGTGTGGCCAAGATTGTCCTGGGAATCGGCATCCACTCCATCGCAGTGGTAGCGGATGGTGCCCATGACATGGCAGATTCTCTGGCAGCCTGCATCACACTGATCGGAGCCAGACTGGCCCGGAAGCCTGCGGACAGCGATCATCCCTTTGGTCATGCGCGTATCGAGTATCTGACCTGTCTGGTGGTGTCTGCCATCATCCTGGTGGTCGGCGTGGAACTTCTGAAAACCTCTGTCGGGAAGGTGCTCCACCCGGTAGATACCGAGTTTTCCTGGGCAATGGTCGGTTTTATGGTGGTGGCGATCCTGCTGAAGGGGAGCAGTGCTTTGTTCACCATCGCCACAGGAAAGCACATCAATTCTCTCCCCGTGATTGCGGCGGGGACCGACAACCGTAACGACGTAATCACCAGCATCATCATTCTCTGTGGTATGCTGCTGCACCATTACACAGGTTTGGAACTGGACGGGTATATGGGGTGCCTGGTGTCGCTGTTCATCCTCTGGTCCGGGATCTCGTTGATTCGGGAGGGGGTGGACCCGCTTCTGGGCACAAAGCCTGACCAGGCGACTATCGACAAACTGGAGGAGATCGTTCTCTCCCACGAGGGTGTGTTCGGGATCCATGACGTGATCCTGTACAATTACGGGCCGGGGAACACCTATGCGGCCTTTGACGCCGAGGTGGATGGCCGGGCCAGCGCCATGGAGATCCACGAGGTGATCGACCATATCGAGCACGAGCTTATGGAGGAGATGAATATCCATGTGACTTGTCACATGGATCCGGTGATTCCGGATGATCCGGCCCGGATCCGGCTCATGGCGATGCTCACGGATGCGCTTCGCCCGTTTGACGCCGTGGAGGGGATCCATGACCTGCATGTGCAGCGGACCGGAGAGCAGTCAGAATTGCACGTGGATGTGGTGATCACTCCCGGTGCTTCGTATGCCCCAGAGGAGATCACATCTGCTGTGAACCAGGCCCTCGCCGAAGCCGGAGAGGAGGGCAAGGCGGTACTTTTCTTTGATCAGGCCTATACGGTTACAGAGCATAAGGAGGATGAGAATGAAGATCGTGATTCTTGACGCGTATACAGAAAATCCCGGGGACCTGTCCTGGGCGCCTTTGGAAGCCTTGGGAGAGGTGGAAATCTACGACAGGACCTCGGTCCGGGAGTCCCCGTTGATCGCAGAACGCCTGGCGGGGGCGGATATTGCGGTGACCAACAAGACACCGCTGTCCCGAGCTACCATCGAGAAATGTCCGGACCTGAAGGCCATCGCCGTATTGGCCACCGGCTACAACATCATCGACTGCGCCTGCGCCGCTGAGCGAGGGATCCCCGTGATGAACGTGCCTGCCTATGGGACACAGATCGTAGCGCAGTACGCGGTGGGCATGCTGCTGGAGATCTGCTCTCATTTCGCACATCATGATCAGGCGGTGAAGGAAGGACGCTGGACCAACAACATTGAGTGGTGTTTCTGGGATTATCCCATGATCGAACTGGCAGGCAAGACCGCAGGCATCGTCGGATTCGGCAGGATCGGCCGAACTACCGGCAAGATCGTGAAGGCCATGGGGATGCGGGTCCTCGCCTGCGACAAAGCTCAGTCGGAAGAGGGGCGAGCGATTGGGGAATATGTGGATCTTGACCGGCTTCTGGCAGAATCAGACGTGATTTTCCTGCACTGCCCACTGTTCCCGGACACGAAGGAGATGATCAACCGGGAGACCATCGCCAGGATGAAAGATGGGGTCATCCTCATCAACAACAGCCGGGGAGCTCTGGTGGTGGAAGAAGATCTGGCAGAGGCGCTGAACAGCGGGAAGGTCTATGCCGCCGGACTGGATGTGACAGCAGTGGAACCCATCCCAGAGGATAACCCGCTGCTGGGGGCGAAGAATTGTCTGATCACGCCGCACATCTCCTGGGCGGCCAAAGAAGCGCGGCAGAGGATTTTGGATACGACCGTGGAGAATGTACAGTCATTCCTGGCGGGAAAGCCGGTGAATGTAGTGAATGGGTGAACCTATGAAATTGGTATTTGCATCAGATTCTTTTAAGGGAAGTCTGTCCAGTGAACGGACGGCGCAGTTGCTCACCAAGGCGGCAGAAGAGATATTCGACGAGACAGAGTGCTTCAGTTTGCCTGTGGCGGACGGCGGAGAAGGGACCCTGGAAGCGGTGGTGAGCGCCACCGGTGGTGGGTTTGTGGAAGCCTGGGCCCGAGATCCCATGGGTAATCCGAGGAGGACGCATTATGGGGTGACGGGAGACGGTCGGGCGATCATCGAGATGGCAGCCGCTTCTGGTCTTACTCTGGTGCCGGCAGAGCAACGTGACCCGGAGTCAGCCAGCAGTTATGGGACCGGCGAATTGATCCAGGATGCTCTGGCGCGAGGATACCGGGATGTTTCTGTGGCCATCGGCGGCAGCGCCACCAATGACGGCGGCATGGGCTGTGCCCGTGCCCTTGGCATTCGATTTCTGGATGAGCGAGGACAGGAATTGGATGGTATCGGAAGCGATCTGGGGAGAGTGCATAGCATCGATATGGCAGGGTTGGATCCTCGGCTGGCTGGCGCTACGCTCACGGTCATGTGCGATGTGACCAATCCTCTCTGTGGCCCGGATGGGGCGACCCAGACCTTTGGAGCACAGAAGGGAGCCTCTCAGGAGGCGCTCCAGCGCCTGGAAGAGGGTATGTGCCACTACCGGGATGTATTGCTGCGAACCTTCGGGAAGGATGCAGACCAGATGCCCGGTGCCGGTGCGGCAGGCGGTCTGGGGGCAGCCCTCATGATCCTTTTGGGGGCCAACATGCGCTCCGGCATCGAGACGGTGTTGGATCTGATCGGGTTTGAGACTCTTCTGAAGGAGGCAGATCTGGTGATCACGGGAGAGGGGCGCACTGACTGGCAGAGTTGCCATGGCAAGGTGATGCAGGGCATCGGAGAGTATGCACGCAGAAGAGGAGTTCCTGTCATCGGTCTTTCCGGATCTCTGGGGCTAGGAGCAGACCAGATCCTGGCACACGGGATCACAGCCCTGACGACTACCGTGAACGCTCCCATGGAGCTTGACGAAGCCATGGAGCGGGCGGAAGAACTCTACCTGGATGCCGCACGGAACATGTTTCGGATGGTGAAGGTGGGAATGAAACTCGGGAAATAGCAACAAAAAAGGAGGAGTAACTCCTCCTTTTTGATTGCGATCAACTGAGCTTCAGCTTGCCGCCATGGTTGCTGGATGCCCATCCAATCCAGGTCTTGCCCTGATTCAGTGTGATGGGAACAGGTTCCGCCTCAATCGTGGTGGTCTCCCCAAGGCTCAGGCCTGTGATGGTCGCATCGGCGGCCTTCTGCATATCCTCGGTGAGGGCCTGGTCGAAGAGGACCAGTTCTTTCTTGCGCCAGGAGGCTTTCCAGCCGATGTCTCTGGCCTTGCCCTGGCTGATGTACTTTCCGGTGCCTTTCTTCATCTTGTAGTCGCAGTAGACCACGGTGCCGCCGCCACCGCCCTGATAGTCCTGTTTCTCGATGTATTCCGTCTTATCGAAGAGGACCAGAAGATTGTCTCTTTCCAGATCATTATCAAAGTTGCTTGTGTGGTATTTCTGATCTTTCTTGTCATAATTCCAGACGGTGGTCTCCCAGTTGCTCCGGGCGGAATAGTCCAGAGAGACTTTGGAGGCCTTCTGGTCACCGGCGGGCACAGCCTTCTCGTTGAAGTAGAGCACGGTCTTCTGCTTGGGTTTTTGTCTGTGGCCGTATTCCTTGATGGCAGCCGCGACCTTGTTGCCGTGGATGATACCGGTGTGCTCGCTGGACACGTTTCTGGTGCTGTCTCTATCGTATAATCCACACTTGTTTGAAAAGTCCATGCCGTTGATGTGCTGAACCTTGTGTCTGCGGAAGATGGTGTTCGCTCCGATGTAGGCGCCCTTGGAGTGACTCTGGCCCCAGTGGATGAAGATGGAATCGAATAACTCAGAGAACCGGATGAAAGGTGGTCTGGCGCTTCGCATAGGTCCGACTTTCTTGGGGATCTTCTTGTAGTCAGCGTAGAACCAGAGCGTTCTGGTGATGCCACCCTCGACTTCTCCCTCCAAGATGATGTCCGGGGCGTATTTCTTGTCATCCATGCCCCACTGCGGACGGGCGTCCGGAGTGTTCTCCACTACGATGGCAACTGTGCGGCGTTTCAGCGCGCTGGCATCGAATCCCTTCTCTACTCCGGTGAGAGGATTGACGATACGTGGAGTCTCCTCCTGGGCGGTGTCCTGCTTGGGTGTTGCCTTCTGCTCCTCCTGCGAGGATCCAGAACAGGCGGTAAGCAGCATGCCCGCAGCCAGAATCGCTGACAGGAGGGTAAGTGTAGTGCGTTTCAGTCTTTTTGATCTCATATCTCAAGTCTCCCTCATTCAGATTAAATGGTATCGTTGAGTTATATTATACCATTGATAGAGAAGTGATACAAGGATGCACTTTTTTTAAAACATAGTGTATAACAGGGTCTTTTGGTGTATAATTATTCCAATGGAGGTGAATGTGCTTGAAAATATCAGATTTATATAAACAGAAGAAACCTGTTTTTTCTCTGGAGGTGTTCCCCCCGAAGAGGAAGTCTAACATAGAGTCTCTATACAAGGCCGTGGAGGCTTTGTCTTCTATGCATCCGGACTTCATCAGCGTGACCTATGGTGCGGGAGGGAATCTGGCTGATGATACCACCTGTGAGATCGCAGCCAACATCAAGAGCCGCTATGGGATCGAGACCTTGGCCCATCTGACCTGCATCAACTCCACTCGTAAGGACGTGAAGGCTATGATTGGCCGTCTGCGGGACGCTAACATTGAGAACGTGATGGCGCTGCGGGGAGATATCGTCCCGGGGGAGACGATCCAACGGGAGTTCGAACATGCCAACGAGCTGGCTATCGAGATCCAGCGCAAGTGCAACGACCAGCTGGAGATCATCGGGGCATGCTATCCGGAGGGCCACTATGAGAGCCTGAACCTGGAAAGTGACATTCAGAACCTGAAATACAAGATCGGCGCCGGCGTTCAGGTACTGATCAGCCAGCTGTTCTTTGATAACAATGCCTTCTATAATTTCATCGGGAGGGCCCGGAGCATGGGGATCAACGTGCCCATCTCCGCCGGGATCATGCCCATCGTTCGCTCCAGTCAGATCGAGAAGACCGTGCAGCTTTCCGGCGCCAGTCTTCCCCATGAGTTCACGGCTATGATCGGACGATATGAGCACGACCCCGAGGGGCTCTACGAAGCGGGGATCGACTATGCCATCCGCCAGACGCGAGATCTGATCACCAGTGGCGTAGACGGTATCCATCTCTATATCATGAACGATCCCACAGTTGGCCTGCGGGTCTGGGAGGGCTGCCGGGATCTGCTCGGATGAACGGTAAGATAGAGGCCCGCCTGAGTGCCCTGAATCGAGGCGAGATCCTGCACTATCTGGGCTACAGCGGGCAGAAAATCGATTCGACATTGTCAGCGCAGATCGACCGGTGCGCAGCTCTGGTGACAAAAGCGGCGGTTCCGCGGCTTGTGTGGGTTCGTCTTCCTATGGAGCACAAAACCGTGTTCGACTGGGAAAGCAGGGATCTGGAAAGCCTTCTGGACGACTGCCGGGAGCATATCTTGCTGGCTGCTACCATCGGAGCAGGGGTGGATCAACTGATCCATCGCTACGAGATCAGTAATATGGCAGATGCCGTGATCATGGATGCCTGCGCCAGTGCAGCGATAGAGAATGTATGCGACCATGCGGAGCACCATTTGAGAGAGATGCTCCGGAAGGAAGGGCTGTATCTGACGGACCGGTTTTCTCCGGGGTATGGAGATCTGCCGATGAGTGCGCAGCGCGGGATATGCAAGAGACTGGATACGGGACGCAAGATCGGGGTGATGCTCTCAGGAAGCGGACTGATGATCCCAAGGAAGTCGGTGACAGCGATCATGGGAATCGCACAGAGGCCGGTGCAGCGAAGGACCAGAGGTTGCGATATATGTAGTCTTGGCGCAGACTGTCCATACAGACGAGCGGGTACACGGTGTAGCGCAGCCCGGTAAGGGATTCTTTCTGGGGAGGAGAATTGAGAATGAAAGACATATTGATACTTGACGGTGCCATGGGTACCATGCTCCAGCGATCAGGACAGCAGCCGGGGGAGATCCCGGAGGTTTTTGGTATGGAGCATCCGGAGATCCTGGCAGATATCCACGAACAGTATATACAGGCGGGAAGCCGGGTGATCTATGCCAATACCTTCAACGCCAACGCACGTAAGCTGGCGGAGAGCGGACACAGCGTCGGGGAGGTGATCACCGCCAATGTGAAGACCGCCCTTGCTGCAGCCGCCGGCAGAGCCAGGGTTGCGGTCAGCATGGGACCCATCGGGGAATTGCTGGCTCCGCTGGGGACGCTGCGGTTTGAGGAAGCCTATGAGATCTTCCGGGAGATGGTCTGTGCAGGACGGGATGCCGGGGCGGAGTTGGTGGTATTCGAGACTTTCAGCGATCTCTATGAGCTGAAGGCAGCCGTACTGGCGGCGAAGGAACACACGGATCTTCCGGTATGGACCACCATGAGCTTTGAGGCGACAGGGCGGACCTTCCTGGGGACAACGGTGGCTTCTATGGCCAGCACCATGGAGGGGCTGGGGGTGGATGCCATGGGGATTAACTGTTCCCTGGGCCCGGCAGAGATCCTTCCCCTGATCAGAGAAATGCGTCGTTGGACGGACCTTCCTTTGATCGTCAAACCAAACGCAGGCCTTCCGGATCCCAGAACAGGTGATTATGCTATGGATGCCGCGGCGTTTGCGGATCAGATGGGAGAGTACAGAGAGCTGGGAGTCAGCATGATGGGCGGGTGCTGTGGCACAGATCCTTCCTTCATCAGGGCTTTGTCCGGGCTGAAGCTGAAAGGGCCGGAGATTGCCGCTGGATGCGTCAGTAGGGTGGACGATCCCTCCGCAGGGACATGCCGGGGCGTGTGCGCGCCTTCTCACATGGCAGAGTTCGGCGGTGTGCACGTGATCGGAGAACGGATCAACCCCACCGGCAAGAAGAAGTTCCAGCAGGCGCTGCGAGATGGAAATATGAACTATATCATGGAACAGGCTATCCAGCAGCAGGAAGCGGGGGCGGACATTCTGGACGTGAACGTGGGACTGCCTGATCTGGATGAGCCGGCGATGATGCGCACTGTGGTCCGTGCGGTGCAGAGCGTGGTGGACCTGCCTGTCCAGATCGATTCCAGCAATCCTGCCGCCATCGAGGCGGGACTGCGGGCAGCAAACGGCCGGGCCATCGTCAACTCCGTAAATGGAGAGACTGAGAAGATGGAAGCGATCCTTCCGTTGGTGAAGAAGTATGGAGCGGCCATGGTGGCTTTGACCATGGACGAGGATGGTATCCCGACCACTGCCGAGAAGCGCGTGGAGATCGCACACCGTATCATATGCGCTGCGGAGCGCTATGGTATTCCCAGGGAAGACATCCTTGTGGACTGCCTGACCCTCACGGTGTCAGCGCAGCAGGCGCAGGCCATGGAAACGCTGCGCGCCATGCGGATCCTCCGAGAAGAGGGCTGCCATCTGGTGCTGGGCGTGAGCAACATCTCCTTTGGATTGCCTGCCCGGATCCATGTGAACCGCAGTTTCCTGACTATGGCGCTGTACTGCGGACTGGACTTCGCCATCGTCAACCCCAACCAGAAGGAGATCATGGATGCCATCTATGCGTTCCGGGTGTTCTCCTGCGAGGACGAGAACTCCGAAGCGTATATCGAACGATTCAAGGATGAGAAGCCGGTGGCGGCTGCACCGGTCTCTGCGGGCACAAAGCCTTCTGCGGCAGGGGCCTCTGCAGCGGAACCGCGGACCGTCGAGGACGCCATTCTGAAAGGGCTGAAGGAGGAAACGGCCTCTATTACCAGGAAATTGCTCACGTCCATGGATGCCATGGCCCTGATCAACGAGAAGATCATTCCGGCATTGGATCTGGTGGGAGCGAAGTACGAGACCGGCGAGTTGTTTCTGCCCCAACTGATCAACGCGGCCAATGCAGCCTGTGCAGGACTGGATCTGATCAAGGAACGGCTGGCGGAGAGGGGAGCCAGCATTGATAAGGAGAAGATCATTCTGGCTACGGTGAAGGGAGACATCCACGACATCGGTAAAAACATCGTGAAGGTGGTGCTGGAAAACTACGGATACCAGGTCATCGATCTGGGAAGAGATGTGGATCCGTCTGCCATCGTGGAGAAGGCGATAGAGGAGAATGTACGCCTGATCGGGCTGTCTGCATTGATGACCACCACCGTAGGCGCGATGGAGGAAACCATCCGGGCGCTGCATGAGGCCGGTCACGACTGCCAGGTCATGGTAGGAGGCGCGGTGCTCACCGAGGAGTATGCAGGGGAGATCGGTGCGGATTGCTTTGTGCGAGACGCCAAAGCCTCTGCAGACGCGGCAAAGAAAATACTGGGATAGTGTTGATCGACCCCAGCGGGGAGAAGGTTTTGAAAAAATTGGCCCTGCAGGGGTTGACATTTTTTATCAATAGGGTTAGACTAAACTAACAAGGGCTGAAAGAAGCCCTTTTTCAAAGGAAGACGGTTAGTTGTAATTAACAATAATTAGCGACAGTTAATGTTCGGAAGATGGATTGAACTCAGTGCAGAATGGAGAGAACTATGAATTTACTGGAAGGAAACGTAGGGGAGACCTACATGGTCAAGGATATTGACACGGCGGATGAGGAGATGAACGGATTCCTGTTTCGCCTGGGTTGCTACAGTGGAGAGCCCATCACCCTGATGTCCAAGAAGAAGAAAGGGTGCATCGTGGTGATCAAGGATAGTCGTTACAGCATCGATAATACGCTGGCAGAAGCTATCATAATTTAGTTCGTTAAAGATCGCGAGCCAAAGGCCGCGGGAATATAAGAAGTATATAGAAGAGAGGTAATGTGTATGAGAATTGCGTTTGCCGGCAATCCCAACAGCGGAAAGACGACCATGTACAATGCGCTGACTGGGCGGAGCGAGAAGGTAGGTAACTGGGCCGGGGTTACCGTTGGAAGAAAAGATTCTCCTATCAAGGATTCTTTCACAGGTGGACAGGAGGCCATCGCGGTGGATCTGCCAGGTGCCTACTCCATGTCTCCGTTTACTCCAGAGGAGAGTATCACCAGCGAATTCGTACGTGACGAGCATCCAGATGCGATCATCAACATCGTAGATGCTACCAATCTGAGCAGGAGTTTGTTCTTCACCACCCAGCTTCTGGAACTGGGGATCCCTGTGGTGGTTGCCCTGAACAAGAGCGACATCAACGAGAAGGAACATACCTCCATCGACGAAGGCAAGCTTTCTGAAAAACTGGGCTGCCCGGTTGTCAAGACCGTATCCACGGACGAAAGGAACAGCGGTCTGAAAGAGGTGGTAGCCAAAGCCATGGCGCTGGCAGGCAAGGTGCAGAAAGCGCCGTATCTGCAGGCGGAGATCGACTTGCACGACAAGGCGGCTGTAGACAGGGAAGACCGGAAGCGGTTCGATTTTGTCAACGGCGTCGTGAAGGAAGTCGAAGTCCGGCAGGTAGCTTCCAGTCAGGAGAACACTCACGACAAACTGGATGCGATCCTGACCAACAAGTTTGCAGGCATTCTCATCTTCGCGATCGTCATGTACGCAGTGTTCCAGATCTCCCAGGCTGTGGTGGGTCCGGCTATCGCCGATTGGTTGGTGGGCTGGATCGAGACCTTCCAGGGGTGGGTCGCCGGTCAGTTGGAAAACAGCCCGGCCATCGTCAGCGCCATCGTGGCCGATGGAATCGTGGGTGGCGTCGGTGCCGTCATCGGGTTCTTGCCACTGGTTATGGTCATGTACTTCCTGATCGCCCTGCTGGAGGATTGTGGATACATGGCACGTGTCAGTGTTGTCCTTGACCCGATCTTCAAGAGAGTGGGTCTGTCCGGAAAGTCCGTCATCCCTGTTGTCATCGGCACTGGCTGCGGTATCCCGGCCATCATGGGGTGTCGTACCATCCGCGATGAGCGGGAGAGAAGAGCGACCACCATGCTGACGACTTTCATCCCGTGTGGAGCCAAGATCCCTGTCATCGCCCTGTTTGCGGGCGCGTTCTTTGCCGGGGCAGGCTGGGTCAGTGCCCTGAGTTACTTCCTGGGACTGGTCCTCATCTTCCTGGGAGCCCTGCTGATCAAGGCGGTCACCGGATACAAATACAGAAAATCCTTCTTTATCATGGAATTGCCGCAGTACAAGTTGCCTAGCCTGAAAAGAGCCTTCTGGTCCATGATGGAACGTGCCAAGGCTTACATCATCAAGGCGGCCACCATTATCCTGGTGTGCAATACCGTGGTGCAGGTCATGCAGAGTTTCAACTGGAAGTTCCAGGTAGTAGAAGAGGGAATGGAGAATACTTCTATCCTTGCCTCCATCGCATCTCCGTTTGCCATCCTGTTGGTTCCGCTTGGATTTGGTGTTTGGCAGCTGGCAGCAGCGGCGATCACTGGATTCATCGCCAAGGAGAACGTAGTCGGTACACTGGCTGTGGTATACGGTCTGACGGCATTCATCGATACGGACGAGCTGGCCATGACCGGCGGTGCCAACGAGGTAGCCATGACCATGGGTCTGACCTCCGTTACCGCACTGGCCTATCTGTTCTTCAATCTGTTCACGCCGCCGTGCTTCGCCGCCATCGGTGCTATGAATTCTGAGATGCAGCACAAGGGCTGGCTATGGTGCGCTATCGGCCTGCAGCTTTCCACCGGTTACACAGTGGCCTTCCTGGTCTATCAGATCGGAACACTGATCACCGAGGGACATTTGGGAACAGGCTTTGTGCCTGGACTGATCGCGATCATCGTAATCGCTCTGATCATCGTGGCGATCTCCAGAAAGATCCGCGCGCACTTCGATGAGAAGTACAGCCTGCACGAGCATGCTCGCGCAACAGCTTAACAGACGAAACGCAATAGAGTCTGAGACGGGGCAGGGAACTGCCCCGTTTGAATTACCGTAAATTGTGTATATAATGTAGATAGAAAAACAGTGAGGAGGGAAAGGTATGAACATGCAAACAATCATAGCGGTGATCGCTGTGGCGCTGATCCTCTTCTTTGCCATTCGGTATATTTACAAGGAGAAGAAGAAGGGAAACAAGTGCATCGGCTGCCCGTTTGCGGAGAACTGTCAGAAGTACGGTGGTCATGAGAAGTGCGATTGAGAAGTGGCCATATAGCGAGAAGCAATGAGCGCGATCGCATCAAGGATCAAATACGCAAGAAAGAGGGTAAAAAAAGAGTTGCTGCATTTCGCAGCAACTCTTGCTTTGTCTGCTAGCCAATCATGACCTGTGCGATCAACATGATAAGTCCGAAGACGAAGTAGATGATGCACAGCGGCCAGATGAACTTCAGCCACTTGTTGTAAGTGGTATCGATCATTTCCAGTACCGGCAGGATCAGTCCGGTCGGAGTAACAACACCGATCAGGCCCAGACCGTAGATGTATGCGGAAATGACAGTGGATCTCGGGAGTCCAACAGCGTCTGCCAGAGGAGCCATGATAGGAATGGACAGCATGGCCAGTCCGGAAGAAGAGTTGATGAAGAATCCCAGAATGATGTAGATGACCATCATGACGCAGATGAATACGATGGGGTTCATGCCCTTGACCCAACCGGACATGGTGTGCAGCAGGGTATCAGAGATCATGCCGTTCTCCATCAGGTAGTTGACACCTCTCGCCAGTCCGCAGACCAGTGCAACGCCTACCAGGTCGGAAGCTCCACTGATGAAGACTCTGCAGATGTCCTTCTCGCTCATTCTTCCAATGATGCCGAAGACAACGCCTGCACACATGAACAGGGCTGCGGTCTCACCGAACCACCACTCCAGTTTGACTACGCCGTAGATCATGACGACGAAGACACAGAAGAACAGGACCAGGATGATCTTGCTGCTAGTGCGCATCTTTCCGGCAGCTACTTCCGCATCGACATCGCCGGAGAGGAACTTCTCTTCCAGGTGCTGCTTGCTCTCGTAGATGATGGACTTGCTAGGATCAGCCTTGACCTTGCGGGCATAACGCAGGATGTAGCCGATGGTCAGGATGACACCGATGATCAGGCCGACCAGGTGGATCCCCATGCCTTCTCTGAAGTTGATGCCTGCCGCGTTGGAAGCGATAACCACGGAGAACGGGTTGACGGTGGAGAACATACATCCGATGCAGGAACCCATCCAGATGGCCGCAACACCGACCATGGCGTCGTAGCCTGATTTCAGGAATATCGGTACCAGGATCGGGTAGAAGGCGATGGTCTCCTCGCACATACCGAAGGAAGTGCCGCCCAGGGCGATCAGGAAGCAGACCAGTGCGATGATGACCTGCTCTCTGCCTTTGGATACCCGGGCGAGGGCTTCGATACCTTCGTTGAATACACCCAGGAAGTTGACAATACCGACCATACCTCCGATCATGAAGATGAACAGGATGATGTCGATTACCTCATACACGCCCTGAATAGGAGCCATGATGAAGTCGAAGAATCCCTGACTATGGCGCTCCATCTTCTGATAGGTGCCGGTGATGGCCATGGGCTTATAGATGGTGCCGTCTGTGAACTTGTCCAGCTCAGCCTTGATGTTCAGCTTGTCCAGAGTAGCCTGGGTCGCTTCCATCTCCTCGGTGCTCTCATCCGGGTGGGTGATCACGAACACCTTGTTGTCAGTGTCATAACTCAGTGTGTCATACTTACCGGCGGGGATGATCCATGTCAGCAGTGTGGCCAGGATCAGTACGATGAATAACACCGTGTACGCCGATGGGAACGATAACTTTTTCTTCTCACTCATTGTACTATACCTCTCATAAAAACTGATAATGATTAAATATTCTTATCCTGCTCAGCGATGCGCTGAACCAGGCGGATAAGCAGTTCCACTGTCCGGTCCATATCACGGATCACGGCGAATTCTTTCTTGCCGTGGAAGTTGTGGGCGCCTACACCCAGATTGGGGCAGGGCAATCCCTTGAAGGACAGGAAGGCGCCATCTGTGCCGCCTCTCACTGGTGCGGTATCCGGCTCTTCTCCCATCTCGCGAATGATCGCCAGAGGAATCTCTGTCAGCACGGGGTGATCCTTCAGGATCTCTTCCATGTTGTGATAACTCTCCTCGATCTCGACGACGACGGTTCCTTCTCCATACTTGTGGTTCAGGAACTCCGCGGTCTTCTGCATAGTCTCGCAGCGTTCCTTCGCGATCTGGAAGTCGTGGTCGCGGATGATGTATTCCATGTCGGTCTGCTCCACATCTCCGTGGATCTCACAGAGGTGATAAAAGCCCTGGAAGCCTTCCGTATGTTCCGGTGTCTCAGAGTCTGGGATCAGACCATCGAACTCTGCCGCAATGCGGGCAGCGTTGATCATCTTGTCCTTGGCACTTCCGGGATGGATGTTGAATCCGTGTACATGGACCATCACTTCAAAGGCGTTGAAGGTGATCCACTGGCATTCGCCGAAGGCGTCTCCATCTACGGTGTAGGCGAAGTCTGCGCCGAACCCTTCTACATCAAAGAAGGTGCCGCTCTCTCCGATCTCCTCGTCCGGCGTAAAGCCGATCATGATATCCCCATGCTTGATGGAGTCATCCTTCTGCAGGGTCTCTGCCATTGTAAGGATCTCTGCGATGCCGGCCTTGTTATCGGCGCCAAGCAGAGTGGATCCATCGCTGGTGATGATGTCGCAGCCAACATAGTTGTTCAGGAATGGATAATCCTCCGGGCTTACGCTGGCGCCGGTATCCTTGTTCTGCACCAGATCCCCGCCCTCGTAGTGGATGATCTGCGCCTGAATATCCCTGGAGGGAGCCTCGTAGGAAACGTCCATGTGGGCGATCAATCCCATTACAGGGCCCTTGTAGTCAGGAATGTTTGCCGGGATCCTGCCGTATACATAGCAGTGATCGTCGAGGCGGATATCCTGCACTCCCAGTGTTTCCATCTCTCTGACCAGTTCCCTTGCAAACTCCCACTCTTCGGGGTTGCTTGGGATCACACCGGCCTTGGGATCGGAGCCTGTTGGAAATGTCACATAATGAAGTAGTCTCTCATGCGCTTTCATGACTCATATTCCTTTCTGAAATTTCACATTAAAAAATTGTTTTTCTAGAAAACAACAAGATTATTATACTACTAAAAAAATGTTGAATCAATAGATATAGTGCAGAAAACAATAATATGTATAAATTTTTCGCCTGAATTTGTTTCCGGATACAAGTTTATGATCTGATATCTGTATCGAGGCCATAGTTGCGGCTCAGAGAGAAGCCTCGTCCGCTCACCGAGGAGGCTGGCAGTACAGTCACAAAGGCCAGGGGATCTACATCTGCGATCACCTGCTTGACGGCGTGGATCCGCCTCTTCTGCGCGGTACAAAGCAGGACTGTGTTGGGCTGCTTCAGGTAACCACCCTCCCCGTGAAGCAGGGTGGAGCCAACGTTGGCATCTTCCAAAAGCCCTTGACGGAGCGCCTCCCATTTCTTGCTGACAATGATGAATTCGGCATCGTTGGAACCCAGGAGCAGGACTTTGTTCATGATGATGGAGTAGGCGAGAATGATCAGGATGCCGTAGAGAACCTCGTCAGCAGTCGCGAAGGAACACTGCAGAAGCAGCGCGATGATGTCTATGATGTTCATGACCAAAGCGGTGGAGAGCCCCTTCTTGCGGTTCAGGACGACTGCCAGTACATCACTTCCGCCGGTACTGCCTCCGGCTCGGACTACCATGCCGACGCCAGCTCCGATGAATAGGGCGGCAAAGGCGGCCGCCAAGAGTTTGTCCTGTGTCAGATGCTGCAGGGCGGGAAACATCTCCAGAACGCGAAGGGCAGCAGGATACAGAAAGGTACCGATGAGGATGGTGGAAGCGAACTCCTTGCCCAGAGCGAACAACCCTATCAGGAACAGCACCACAGTAATGGCACCGGTCCCGAAGGAAACGGGAATGTTCAGCGCTTCGGAGAGGACCCGTCCATACCCTGTGGCCCCACCGCATAGGAAATTGTTGGGGAGTATGAAGATCCCTGCACCGATCGCATTGAAGATGACTCCGACTGAAATGATCAGAAGGCGGAAAAGCCGGGTTTGTAAAGTCACCTGATTGGGTACTGCCATAGTGATACCTCCTTTAAGAAACCGTGTTACAATATCGAGAAAAAAGACACCCGTTCCACTGGAACCAGTGCCCAAGATTGGATTATAGTACCCGGAAGACCGGTTTTCAAGTGGTCAAAACCAAAAAAATAAAGGAATTTGGTCTGTATTCACTAAATTGAATAAAAAAGTAAATTGAAATTTATATTTTTGAACAAAAGTTTGAAAAATAAAGAAAAAGTGGTATACTATTGCCATAAGCAATATTATGAAAACAGGAGAGAGTATCATGAGCAACATTACTGAGTATGAACCAAAACGTGTTTTCCATTACTTCAATGAGATCAGCAAGATCCCTCACGGATCTTATAACACGGCAGCGATGACAAAGTTCCTGGTGGATTTCGCCAAGGCACAGGGGCTTGAGTACATTGAGGAAGAGATCGGCAACGTGATCATCAAGAAACCTGCGAGCCCGGGCTATGAAAAGTCTGCCCCCATCCTCCTTCAGGGGCACATGGACATGGTCTGCACAGTGGCGCCCGGCTGCACCAAGGATATGACCAAGGAAGGACTGGATCTGGTCGTGGACGGAGACTGGCTGACAGCAGAAGGCACGACACTGGGCGGTGATGATGGCGCAGCCGTCGCCTACATGCTGGCCCTGGCTGAGTCCGATGAGTTCCAGCATCCGGCGTTGGAGCTGGTGTTCACCGTAGATGAAGAAACAGGTCTGGAAGGAGCCGATGCCATAGATACGGATCATCTGGCAGCCCGCAAGATGATCAATCTGGATTCCGAGGAAGAGGGGATCATCACGGTCAGCTGTGCAGGTGGTATCACTGGCAAAGCACATCTGCCCATCAAGAGAGAAGAGAAGGAAGGAGAACTCTGCACACTGACGATCGGCGGTCTGAAGAGCGGTCACTCTGGTACCGATATCAACCTGGAACTTGGGAATGCCAACATACTTATGGGAAGAGTGCTCTACGACCTGTCCAAGGTAACGGAGGTCAGCCTGATCTCCATGGCGGGTGGTAACGCAGACAATGTCATTTGTCAGGAGTGTGTGGCAGAGATCATCGTCTCTGATACAGAGAAGCTGGCGAGTGAGATCGACAGATTGGATGCTGTTCTGAAGAACGAGTACAAGACTTCTGATCCGGGTGTGTTCGTGAAGGCGGAACTGGAAGGTGTCTGCCGGAAAGCAGCGACCGACGCAGACAGCACACGCAGAGTCCTGGCTTACCTGATGACGGCACCGTATGGTGTTCAGAACATGAGTATGGATATCAAAGATCTGACAGAGACCAGTCTGAATCTGGGAGCACTGAAGCTGGAGGAGGATGAGATGACAGCCCTTTATGCGCTGCGTTCTTCTGTCATGACCAGACAGGCCTACCTGCAGGATAAGCTGACACTGGCCTGTGAAGCGCAGGGAGGTACGGTGGAGTATTCCTTCTTCTATCCTGCCTGGGAATTCCGCAAGGATTCTCCGCTGCGGGACGTGTGTGTGAAGGTGTACCAGGAGATGTTCGGCAAGGAGCCTCTGGTGGAGGCGATCCACGCTGGACTGGAGTGTGGCATCTTCGCCGGGAAGATGGGCGGAGAGTTTGATGCCGTTTCCATCGGACCGCAGATGGTGGCCGTGCATACTGCGGATGAGAAGCTTTCCATCTCCTCTACCAAGAGGACATGGGAGTATCTGTTGGAGATCCTGAAGGAATCCAAGTAACAGAGATAGGAGTAAGATGCAGAAGAAATATGCGAGGATACTGGCGGCGTGCGACCATACATTGCTGCAACCGCACGCCACCTGGGAGGATATCAGGCAGCTCTGCGATGAGGCGTTGGAATACAGAACAGCGAGCGTCTGTATCCCGCCCTGCTTTGTCCGGGAAGCCAGAGAGTATGTTGGGAACGATCTGAAGATCTGCACCGTTATCGGGTTCCCCCATGGCAACAGCACGACTGCGTCCAAGGTGTTTGAGGCCAGAGATGCCATCGAGAACGGCGCCGATGAGATCGATATGGTGATCAACATCGGGATGCTGAAGGCAGGGCGACCAGACTACGTACGGGAGGAGATCCGTGCGGTGAAGGAAACGGTGGGGATGCGCGTGCTGAAGGTGATCGTGGAGACCTGTATGCTGACAGAAGCAGAGAAGATCCTCATGTGCAGGGTGATCTCCCAGTCCGGCGCTGATTACATCAAGACTTCCACCGGCTTTGCGGAAGCCGGAGCGACTTTTGAGGACGTGGCGCTGTTTGCAGAATACGTTGGTCCCCATGTGAAGATCAAGGCAGCCGGAGGTATCCGTACACTGGAAGATGCAGAGAAGTTTCTGTCACTGGGCGCATCCAGGCTTGGGACCAGTCGGATCGTAAAACTCGTGAAAGAGCAATAGACGGGAGGACGCAGGCATGGAGAAATACAAGTCCCTGAAAGATCATGTCTACGATTACATCGCCAGACAGATCATGGACGGCACACTCAAGCCGGAGCAGAAAATCAACGAGAACGTGATCTGCGAAGAACTGAATATCAGTCGCACGCCGGTCCGCGAGGCCCTGATCCAACTGGCCAGTGAGGGCGTTCTGAAGAACCGCGCTCGCAAGGGCTTTGTGGTGAGGGCTTTGTCCGAGGAAGAGGTGGCGGAGCTCTACGGAGTTCTCGGCGTGCTGGATGGGTATGCTGCAGAACTTGCCGTTTTCCAGCTTGGGGAGAAGGATCTGGCCAACATGGGGTTCTATGTGGATAGCATGGACGTGGCTATTCGTGCCGGAAACTATGAGATGTACCATGTGCAGCAGGTGGCGTTCCACGACGTTTACATCCAGAAGTCCGGCAACCAGATCCTGATCGACGAGTTGGAACGTCTGAAAAGCAAACTCATCAAGAAGACCTACGTGGAGGATGAGGAAGGGAGAATCAAACGTGCCCTTTACCAGACCAACGAGGAACACCGGGTGATCCTCCAGTATTTCAAAGAGAAGGACGGTGTGGCTCTGCGGGACTATCTGCGGAATGTCCACTGGTCGCCGGAATACGCCAGGATCGATGCCGGTGTATAACAAAGCGTTTGAATTAACAGAATTGAATCAATAATAAGAAGGTATAATTGGTGGGAATATTTCTCAAAAATCGCCTTGAACTCTTCCTTTGGAAGTGTTATAATCAGCAACTGTTGGGTTTGGAATAGTGAAAGATTTAACATGTTAATTAGGGAGGTAATAAGGTGAGTCCGCAGGCTATTTCTATCATCATTTTCGCAATCACCATCGTGGCGATCGTCACGGAGAAGGTACACCGTACGAGTGCCGCCTTGGCTGGCGTTGTGCTTCTCCTTCTAACAGGGGTCCTGAGCATGGAGACGGCTGTCAAGCATGTCGATTTCAATACGCTCGGCGTACTTCTGGGGATGATGTTGTTCGTGGCGGTGGTACGCCACTCTGGATTGTTTGAGTACATTTCCATCAAGGCAGCCAAGTTGTCCCACGGAGATCCCTGGAAGATCACGGTGGCGTTTATGGTAATTACAGCGATCTGTTCCGCTTTCCTGGACAATGTGACCACGGTGCTGCTCATGGGGCCCATGACCATCACCATGGCCAAGATGCTGAAGATCAATCCGACACCGATCCTGTTGGCACAGATCGTGTCGTCCAACATCGGTGGTACCATGACCATGATCGGTGACCCACCGAACATCATGATCGGAAGTGCGGCGCACTTCACGTTTCTGCAGTTTATCGAAAACACTGGGATCACCTGCCTGATCGGACTTGTCGTTGTGATCTTCGGGTTCAAGACCGTATTCAAGAAGCGGCTTGGGGCCAGTGATGAGGCCATCGACCAGGTAATGAGTCTGGATGAGAACAAGGCCATCGCAGACAAGAACCTGATGCTGACCAGCGTGTTCATGATCGGTGTGGTAGTGGTCGCGTTCATGGTCCACGGCAAACTGGGGATCGACAGTGCCACCGTCGCCCTTACCGCTGGTGTCATCATGATGATCATCGGACGGCAGGATATCGAGGAAGTGGTCAGAGACGTGGAATGGACCACCATCCTGTTCTTCATCGGACTGTTCATCGTTGTCGGTGGTATGGTAGAGACCGGTGTGATCAAGTCCTGTGCGGATGTGATCATGAACATTTCAGGAGGAAGAGTCTTGCTCACCATGGTGATCCTGCTGTGGGCTTCCGCCTTCTTCTCTTCGATCCTGGATAACATCCCGTTCGTAGCCACCCTGATTCCGCTGATTCAGGCGATGGCAGCGGAGGGTATGGATGTGACACCTCTCTGGTGGGCCATCTCTCTGGGCGCCTGCCTGGGCGGGAACGGAACTATGCTGGGCGCATCGGCCAACGTGGTGCTGTGCTCGATCGCAGGAAAGAACGGCTATCCTATCACCTTCAACCAGTATGCCAAGGTGGGTATGCCGGTAATGATCGTCACAGTGGCCATCGCTAATGTGTTCCTACTTGTGAAATTTGGCCTGTTTGCTTAATTAGGAGGTTACTATGTTTACCGATCGTGTAGATGTCGACATCGTCAACAATATTCTCAGACAGAAGGGGGCAACCCGGATCAAGACGTTCCATGCGTATGTCAATATCGTGACGTTTGTGCTGGGAAAGGATTTTGAGGTCCAGTATGTCTACAATATGAAGGAAGAAGAGAACAACTACCTGGAAAGAGTTTCTCCCGTACCGTATTATATCGGGGAACCAGTGGATGGTGATGCGTTGGTAGAGATGATCATGGAGGATCTGAGGTCCTACCAGGAGGCTTTTGAGAGTAACAACTTCCCCATCTATCTGGACATCAGCAAGAAGGTCTACCAGGCAAGACGGGAGATCGAGAGTCTCTTCCTGGACGAGGATTACGCCAAATACGATATGCTGAAAGACGTAAACGACCTGTTAGATCAGCTGCTTGACAAGCTGGAGGATACAGCAGAGGAAATGATCCCGGACGAGGGCGTGGATCCGACGGTTATTGAATAGTAAAGGGACAGTTTCCTGTCCGTAGGAAAGAACTCTGAGAGGGTTGGCCTCACAGAGTTCTTTTGTAAAAAGGGAGGTAGCCTATGAGTTATTACTGCGCCGATTTTGAGATCGGCTGCCATGACACTGACGAGAATAACAACGTGCGTCCCACAGAGCTGGTGCGGCTTCTGCAGGAGACCGCGAACCGCCAGATGAGAGACAGGCGGCCGTCCTATGTGGAATTTTTCAACATGGGGAAGGCCTTTGTCATCACCAAACTATCTGTGGAGATATTTGACCAGCTCCACCAGTTTGATAAAGTGCAGGTGCGCACATGGACCTGCCCCGGGAAGGCAGCCACCTTCCCCAGGTCTTATCAGATCTGGCGGGGAGAGGAGTTGGTGGTACGGGCGCACAGTGAGTGGGCCGTGCCGGACAGGTTTACTGGAAAACTCAGTAAGACCACCGAGATCGACATCTCCGGGTACGAACGGGACGAGGCGCTGACGCTGCCTCTCCTGAAGCGAATCCGTTTTCCAAAGGACATGGCCTTCCATCCGGTGGATAAACACCAGGTCCGTTACTCAGAATGT
Organism: Eubacterium sp. AB3007; assembly: GCF_000688015.1. Lineage (NCBI taxonomy): Bacteria > Bacillati > Bacillota > Clostridia > Eubacteriales > Eubacteriaceae > Eubacterium > Eubacterium sp. AB3007. Next base: position 935,177 of record NZ_JIAD01000001.1, on the reverse strand, counting down.
GATATGAACCGGCACATGAACAACACCAACTATTTTAACCTTCTGTGGGATCGGATCCCGGAAGTCATGAGAAAGCAGGTCACCTCTCTTAACGTTCGATTCATACACGAGGCGCCACTGGGAGGAAACATCCAGATCACCATGGCGGAGGCAGAACAGAAAATGGCAGGGGATCCTCGGGCGGAAGAAGTCTGGGCTTTCAAAACGGCTGTTTCGGAGGGGACCAATGTGGAGTGCCTGATCGGCGTGAAAGAAATAGATGATTGACCGAGACCACCTGAGGGTATAAAATAAGGTGAGTTAGAGAAAGCTTACTGAAAGGTGGTGTAAGGATACATCGATGAAGCAATACACAGTAACCGGAATGAGTTGCGCAGCGTGTCAGGCCCGGGTAGAGAAAGCAGTGAGCGGGGTGCCCGGCGTGACTTCCTGCGCGGTGAGCCTGCTGACCAATTCCATGGGGGTGGAGGGAAGCGCTTCGCCCCAGGAAGTGATCAAGGCGGTGGAAGCAGCGGGCTACGGTGCGAACGAGAGAGGGACGGAAGGGACTTCTTCCGTGCACAAAGCCTTCTTCGCGGAGGAGGAAGAAGCGCTTAGGGACCACGAGACTCCGGTCTTGAAGAGGCGTTTGCTGATCTCCCTGGGATTCCTGCTGGTGCTGATGTACTTTTCTATGGGGCACAGCATGCTGGGACTACCTCTTCCGGAATTCTTCCATGATAACCCGGTGGGGTTGGGACTGGTGCAGATGCTCCTGTCCGCCATCGTCATGTATATCAACAAGAAATTTTTCACCAGTGGTTTTCGGAGCATGTTCCATCTGGCGCCGAACATGGATACCCTGGTGGCCATGGGCTCTGCAGTGTCGTTTCTGTGGAGTCTTGTGGTGCTCTTCCAGATGACAGGGCAGCAGGCGACGGGAAACGCAGAGGCGGCGATCGCGGGCCTGCATAACCTGTACTTTGAGTCTGCGGCTATGATCGTGACGCTCATCACTATCGGCAAGATGCTGGAGGCGATGTCCAAGGGCAGGACCACCGATGCCCTGCGCGGACTGATGAAGCTCGCGCCTCAGACGGCTGTCCTGTGGAGGGATGGGGAGGAGAAGGAAGTGCCTATCGAGGAAGTGCATCCTGGAGATGTGTTCGTCGTAAGGCCCGGAGAAAGCGTTCCGGTGGATGGTGTAATCACAGAAGGGGAGACGGCCCTGGACGAGTCCATGCTCACCGGAGAGAGCATTCCGGTGGATAAGCACGTGGGCGATGCCGTTTCGGCGGCGACCATGAACCAGTCCGGGTATATTCGAGCGACCGCGACACGGGTGGGAGAAGATACCACCCTCTCGCAGATCATCCATATGGTCAGCGATGCGGCCGCCACCAAGGCTCCCATTGCCAGGATCGCGGACAAGGTCTCCGGCGTGTTCGTGCCGGCGGTGCTTCTCCTGGCCGTTTTGGTAACAGTGATCTGGCTCCTTGTTGGACAGACACCAGGGTATGCATTGGCCCGAGGGATCTCTGTGCTGGTGATCAGTTGCCCCTGTGCGCTGGGGCTGGCCACGCCTGTGGCGATCATGGTGGGGAGTGGTATCGGTGCCAGAAACGGTATCCTTTTTAAAACAGCAGAATCCCTGGAGATGGCCGGCCGGGTGAATACGGTGGTACTGGACAAGACAGGAACCATTACCAGTGGTACGCCGGAGGTGACTGATGTGGTCCCGGCGGAAGGTGTAAGCGAAGAGCGTCTGCTGAAATCGGCTTTGGCGTTGGAACAGCGCAGCGAACACCCTTTGGCCAGGGCGGTGGTCCGAGAGGCAGAAAACAGGGCCCTGGTCTCAGGGGAAATCGAGAAGTTTCAGGCGGTGGCCGGAAATGGACTCACCGGGAAGCGGGAAGGCAGGACACTGGCAGGCGGGAACGCATCTTTCCTCGGTGGATTCGCAGTGATTCCCAGGGAAGCGGAGGTCAGAGCATCCGTGCTATCCGAAGAAGGCAAGACCTGTCTCTTCTTTGGTGAGGAATCCAGATATCTGGGAATGATCGCGGTGGCAGACACTATCCGTGAGGACAGCCCAGAAGCCATAAGGCAGATGCAGAATCAGGGTCTTCACGTGGTCATGCTTACCGGTGATGAGAAGAGGACCGCAGAAGCCATCGGTCGACAGGCTGGTGTGGATCAGGTTATCGCCGGAGTCCGTCCGGATGGGAAGGATCGGGAGATCCGCAGGCTCAGAAGGGGCGGGCGTGTGGCCATGGTTGGCGACGGAATCAATGATGCGCCGGCCCTGACCAGAGCGGATGTTGGGATTGCCATCGGAGCCGGTGCGGATGTGGCGGTTGACGCGGCCGATGTGGTGCTGATCCACAATCGGCTGACAGATGTGGCGGCGGCGATCCGGCTTAGTCGGGGGGCGGTGCGGAACATCCACGAGAACTTGTTTTGGGCGTTTTTCTACAACGTGATCCTGATCCCTGTTGCGGCAGGCGCATGGGTACACCTGACTGGCTGGACCATGAACCCTATGCTGGGAGCGGCGGCGATGAGTCTGTCGAGTTTCTGTGTCTGCATGAATGCATTGAGACTGAACCTGTTCCGCTTGTATGATACGGGCAGAGACAGAAAGATTAAACAAACATATAAACCTGAGGAGGAAATGGAAATGGAAAAAACAATGAACATCGAGGGTATGATGTGCACACACTGTGAGGCGACTGTCAAAAAGGCGCTGGAAGCTGTTGCGGGTGTGGAGAGCGCAGAGGTAAGCCACGAAGCCAACAAGGCTGTTGTTACTCTGTCCGCAGAGGTGGGGGACGAAGTGCTCACCAAGGCCGTGGAGGACAAGGATTACAAGGTGCTCTCGGTTGAGTAAGAACTACACCTATATACTCAGGTGTGCAGATGGTACGTTTTACACCGGTTGGACTACAGATCTCACACGGCGGGTCGATGTCCACAACAGCGGCCAGGGTGCCAAGTATACCAGGGCGAGGCGGCCAGTAGAACTGGTGTATTACGAAACCTTCGACACTCGTCAGGATGCCATGCAGAGGGAATGTGCCATCAAGAAGCTTACTCGGGAACAGAAGGTGGCGCTGGTGGAGCATCAGGTGGCAGCCGGTGGGGACCAAAAAGAGAACCAGTAGTCGTGAATAGTAGAATAGAAAACCCCGAAGCACAATATATAGTGTTTTGGGGTTTTTTCGTGGGGAAGGAAAGTGTTGTTTTGTGAAATAAAGTGGGGATAATACCCAAAAAAATGGAAAAAAGAATTGATAAGTGGGGGAGTGTGGTGTATTATGAAGATGTATCAATAAAGGGGTATAAGGGAGTTCAGCCAAATGTTCATGGGCACGTATCACAACTCCATAGATGCTAAGAAAAGGTTGATCGTGCCGCAAAAGCACAGAGACCAGTTAGCAGGCAAATGCGTCCTTACTAAGGGGATGGATACGTGCCTCTACATTTACTCCATGGACGAATGGGAACGTCTGGTTACGAGAATGGCTGAACTGCCGGAGTCGGATCCGGATGTCCGTGATGCCATCAGAGACCTGATGAGCAACGCGGCAGAGTGCGAGTTTGATAAACAGGGGAGGATCATCGTACCGCAGGTACTGATCGATTACGCGCACATACAGAAGGATCTGATCACCATGGGTGCTATGAACAAGGTGGAGATCTGGGCCAAGGAGGTCTGGGACTCCCCGGATGACAGCACCAGAAGGGGAACCGGAGGTTATTCGGAAGCACTTGCCAAGTATAACTTCTAAGACAGTAAGATGGATTTCAAGCATGTGCCGGTATTGCTGGATCAGTGCATAGAGAATCTCAATATCAGGCCGGATGGGGTGTATGTGGATGGCACGATCGGGGGAGCGGGCCATTCCGTACACATCTGTGAACGCCTTTCGGGGGAAGGGACGCTCATCGGCATCGACAGAGACCAGGATGCGCTGAAAGCGGCAAGGGAGAGACTTGCAGGGATGTCCTGCAGGAAATACTTTGTTCAAGCATGTTACGCCGACATCAAGGCAGTACTTGCGGAATTGGGAATCGAGAGAATCGATGGAGCCCTTCTGGATATTGGGGTTTCTTCTTTTCAGTTGGACAATGCGGAGAGAGGATTTTCCTACATGCAGGACGCGCCGCTGGATATGAGGATGAACCAGGAGGATACGCTCACCGCGTATGATATCGTCAATACCTACGATCAGAGAGAGATCGCAGAGATCATACGCAAATACGGGGAAGAGCGATGGGCGGCGCGGATCGCGCAGTTCATCGACAAAGCAAGAAGAGACAAGCCGATCGCGAGTACGGGCGAACTGGTGGAGATCATCAAGGCTGCCATACCTGCGAAGGCGAGAAGAAACGGGCCTCATCCGGCGAAGCGGACGTTTCAGGCGCTTCGAATCGAGGTCAATGACGAATTGGGACAGCTCGAGAATGCGATCGATGACTATTTCGATGTCCTCGATCATGGGGGACGGTTCTGTATCATTACCTTCCACTCTCTGGAAGACAGGATCGTGAAGGAGAAATTCCAGAAGAGAGTCCACCCCTGCACCTGCCCGCCGGAGTTTCCGGTGTGTGTTTGTGGCAAGGTTGCAGATGTCAGAAAGGTGACCGGCAAGCCGATCATTCCAGGCGCAGAGGAGGAGGAACAGAATCCGCGAGCGAGGAGTGCCAAACTCAGGGTATGCGAGAAGATATAGGGGTTAATCATGAGTGCAAGGGATAAGAGAAGACTGGTCATTTCTATTTTGTTGATCGGATTTATCTGTGTCGGCATGGTGGTCATGCGGGCATGGGCAGCGGAGATTCGCTGTGAGAACAACAATCTCAACGAGTTGAATGAGCAACTGGCCAGTGACATCGATACGCTGGGCGTGAAGATCAGTTCGGCCAACAGCGCCGGTACCATCGAGCAGATCGCCAAGGATCGTCTTGGGATGGAATACCCTACGGCTGCCAACTGCCAGCCGCTGAAGGACAGCGACAAGCCGAAAAAGAACTTTGCGGCAGCCATTCGGGAAGAAGCTTACAATTAACCCTTGAAAAAATCACAATTTGTTTTACAATTGAATACGGAATGCCAGACAAATACATAGGAAACGATCTGTCTGGCTTTTTTTGGTAATAGGAGAGAGTTACGAAGCATGGGCAGACAAGTAACCAAACTGAATAAGAACAGGATCAAGCTGATATTCTTCTTTCTGGTGCTTTTGATGATCCTGCTTGCTTTCCGTCTGGCATGGATCCAGATCGTGCGTGCGGAGGAGTACACAGACAAGGCCATCGACCAGCAGATGAAGGATATGCCGGTAGAGGCTGCCAGGGGCGATATACTGGACTGCAACGGGGAAAAACTGGCTACCAGCGTCCGCTGTTACAGTATCTGGGTCAGACCGGAGTTGATGCGGCAGAACTACACGGCAGAGGAGATCGAGGATTACAGTCAACGACTTTCGGTGATCTTGGACAAGGATTTTGAATCGGTGAAGGGAGTGATCACCTCAACAGACAGCCTCAGGCGTGTTGCCAGGTATCTGAACAAGGAACAGATCGACACCATCAAGCGCATGGATCTGAAGGGCATCGAGATCGTAGCCAGCACCAGGCGGCATTACCCGCTGGAGACCAATGGCGCGCAAATGCTTGGGAGTGTCACTGATGATAATATTGGCAGGACCGGCATCGAGGCCCAGTTCGACAACTACCTCAGCGGTGTGTCCGGAAGATGGATCAAGGACACCGATCTGAACGGTGATACGTTGGCCTATGGAAGCCAGCGATATTTTAAGGCGAAGGATGGACTGAACGTCCGCCTGACCATCAACTCCGTCCTTCAGAACTACGCCGAACAGGCTTTGAAGAAGCAGATGGAGAAGGCCAAGTGTGATCGAATGATGTGTCTGGTTATGGATCCCAAGACCGGGGATATTCTGGCCATGGTGACAACGCCATCTTTCGATCCAAACGATGCTTCGCAGCCTGTCACAAAGAAAGAAAAAGAAAAGTTCGAGAAGATGAACGCCGACCAGCAGAGCGAGTACCTGAGCCGGCTCTGGACCAACCCCATCGTCAGCGATCTGTATGAGCCAGGCTCTACTTTCAAGTTGATAACTACCTCCTCCGCACTGGAGGAAGGGGTCACCAACCTTGCGGACAGGTTCGAATGTGTCGGGTCTGTTCCGGTGGGAGGGATCCGGCTGAACTGTACGGCGACCCATGGCAAACAATCCCTGGTGGAAGCCGTGGGTAATTCCTGCAATCCGGTACAGGTAGCGCTGGGACAGAGACTGGGAAAGGATCGCTTCTATAATTATCTGGAAATGTTCGGGATCACTGATCCGACCCATGTGGATCTGCCGGCAGAGACCTCTGCGATGGTCCAGGACAAGGACAGCGTTGGTGATGTGGAACTGGCGACGATGTGCTTTGGCCAGGGAATCGCGCTGACTCCGATCCAGATGCTCACAGCGGCTTGTGCCATCGGTAACGATGGCGTCCTCATGCAGCCTCGTATCGTTACAGAGATGACCGATAAGAACGGGAAGGTCGTCAAGAAATTCAAGACAAAGGCAGTCCGCAAGGTGTTCTCCACCAAGACGGCAGATGAGATGAAAGAGATCATGGAATACGTCGTTAACGAAGGCGGCGGGACCAGAGCGCAGATCCCCGGTTACCGGATCGGAGGCAAGACCGGTACGGCCAACAAGGCAAAGAACGGTCACTATACATCCAAGACGGACTGTTCTTTCATCGGGATGGCACCCATGGAAGATCCCAAGTTCGCTATTCTCGTCATCGGTGACAACCCAAAGAAAATGCACTTCGGTGCGACGGTGGCGGCGCCTGTGGCCAGGCGGTTCCTGGAGAAGGCATTGGCCTACTACGAGATCGGCCCTCAGTATTCCAAGGAAGAAAAGGAGCAGAACAACGTAGGGCCAACCTATGTGCCGGATGTGACTGACCAAGACAGTTCCAGCGCCAAGGCGGAGATCCGAAGTGCGGGACTCAAGCCAAAGGTCAGCCCGGATACGGGCGACAAGAAGGCGTTTACCGTGGTCGACCAGTACCCGAAGGCCGGGACCAAGGTCTTCAAGGGCGGCACGGTGTACATATATAAGGAGTAGGAGAGGACAATCGTTATGAAAGTATTTCAGTTCATTTTGATCATCGTGGTAGCGTTTCTGGAGGGGCTCGTACTCACCTCTATCGAGATTCCTATCCTCAAGCACAGGCAGTTTGGACAGTTTATTCGTGAGGAGGGACCCAAGTCTCATCTAAAGAAACAAGGTACCCCTACTATGGGCGGTATCGCCATCTACCTGACGATCATCTTTGCTTCGCTGATCGGCACAAAGCCCGGGACAGATATGTGGGTCATGATCGCCGCTGGTCTGCTGTTCGGGCTCATCGGGTTCCTGGACGATTACATCAAGGTGGCGAAGAAGCACAATCTGGGCCTGCGGGCATGGCAGAAGCTGGTGCTCCAGATCGCCCTGGGGCTGGGCCTGGGTTACTACATCCAGGCATTTACTGAGAATGGGAGCACGGTATGGATTCCCTTCGTCGATAAGTATGTTGATTTTGGTATCTGTTTTGTGCCCTTCGTTGCCTTTGTCATGGTGGCGATGGCGAACAGCGTCAACCTGACCGATGGAATGGATGGTCTGTGCAGCGGAGTGTCTATCATCTTTGCGCTGACGTTTGCGCTGATCCTGGCAAGGGTGGGGGCTATCCAGAGCTCCGTTTACCTGATTGCAGTGGCTGGAGCGTGCGGCGGATTCCTGGTCTACAACAAGTACCCCGCGCAGATATTCATGGGAGACACCGGGTCCATGGCATTGGGGGGCGGTATGACCGCTGCCATACTCCTGTCGCGGATGGAACTTCTGATCCCGCTTGCGGGGCTGGTGTTCGTGGCAGAGGCTGTTTCCGTGATCATGCAGGTGGGATACTTCAAGGCGACCGGCGGGAAGAGGATCTTCCGGATGGCGCCCCTTCATCATCATTTTGAGGAGGGCGGCATGAAAGAGACCAGGGTGGTGCTCATGTTCTGTCTGGCCACGGTAGTCTTCTGCGTGCTCACTTTGCTGATTGCACTGATATAGTATTTTAGAAAGAAGGATAGAGATAATGAGTAATCTTGACAACATGAAAGGAAACCGCGTTTTGGTGGTCGGGTTCGGTCGCAGCGGACAGGCCGCGGCCAGAGTGATGGCTCGTATGGGCGCGGAAGTTAGCGTCCAGGACGCCAAGAAAGAATCGCAGATCGACAGCAATCTCCTGACTTTCTACAGGGGACAGGGTGTGACGTTCTATCTGGACAGCATGCCACCTGACATGGGAGCTTTTGACCAGATCATTCTGAGTCCGGGTGCCAGCCCGGAGCTCGGTTTTGTGCAAGAAGGAAAAGAGAAGGGGGCAGAGATCATCGGAGAGCTGGAAATCGCCTACCGTGTCGGCAAGGGGAACTACGTGGCTATCACCGGAACCAACGGGAAAACCACGACCACAACGCTGGTGGGAGAGATTTTTCGGGCAGCCGGTCGCGGAACCTATGTGGTCGGGAATATCGGCACAGCGGTCATCAATGCTTCTACCGAGTCCAGTGAGAAGGATTGGCTCGTGACGGAGTGCAGCAGTTTTCAGTTGGAAACCACCAGGTACTTCAAGCCGGTGGTCTCAGCGATTCTGAACCTGACCCCGGATCACCTGAACCGTCACCACACCATGGAGGCATATGGGAAGGCAAAAGCGAAGATCTTTGCCAACCAGACGGAAGCCGGGTATCTGGTGATCAACCAGGATGACAGGCTTTGTTTCAGTCTGGCAGAAGGATGCCGAGCCAGGATCGTGCCCTTCAGTGTAAAGCAAGAGCTTCCCTTCGGCGCATTTCTGCGCGGAGATACGCTGGTTCTGCGAGATGACGAGAAGGAAATCGAGATCTGTACGCGCGGGGACCTGAAGATCATCGGGATGCACAACGTGCAGAACGTGCTGGCGGCTGCGGCCATCAGTTACTTTGCAGGGATCGAACCGGCGGTCATCACCAGGGTGGTGAAGGAGTTTGCGGGAGTCGCGCACCGGATCGAGTACTGCGGAAAGGTGGACGACGTCCTCTATTACAACGATTCCAAGGGGACCAATACAGACGCGACCGAGATCGCGCTGCGGGCCATGGAGAGGGACGTCATCCTCATTGCCGGTGGCGATTCGAAGGGACAGGATTTTGGGACGCTGGTCAGATTGTTCCCCGGCAAGGTGAAGCATCTGGTGCTTCTGGGGCGGGACGCGCATTTTATCCGCGAGGCATGTGATGCCATCGGCTATGGAGACTATACATTCTGTAAGGACATGGAGGAATGCGTCCGAACAGCGGCTGCGCTGGCCTCCCCAGGGGATGTGGTACTGTTGTCGCCGGCCTGTGCCAGCTGGGATATGTACAATAATTTTGAACAGAGAGGTGACCATTTCAAGGACTGCGTGAGCAGACTGTAGAGAGAAGGATGATCATAGGATGAACAAGGTCAAGGGACTCTACAACGAAATACGACAGAAGCAGGAACCCTGCGATTTTCTCGTGGTGATTCTGGTGCTGGTCCTGGCGGTCTTCGGGATCGTGATGGTGTTCAGCGCCAGCTACTACAAAGCCATCAATGAAGCAGGGTCCCCTTATTTCTATTTGCGCAAGCAACTTGGGTTCGCGGTCATGGGCTGTGTGGCCATGTGGCTCTTTTCCAGAATCGACTACCACAGGTTCCGCAAGAGCGGCCCGATCCTGGTGATCATCGGTCTGGTGCTCCTGGGATTGATCTTTACACCGGTAGGTCTGACCGTCAACGGTGCGACCAGATGGCTGAAGGTGGGACCGTTCACAGTCATGCCGGGAGAACTTGCAAAGCCGATCCTGATCCTGTTCACCGCGGGGGTGCTCTCCGCCAATGACAGGAGCAAAGCCAGGTGGAAGGTTTGGGTCATGCTGATCCTGGTGGGCCTTGTGTTTGCCGGGCTCATCATCAGACAGCCTAACCTGTCCACCGCCATTACAGTGGTAGGGATCATCGGCTGCATGCTCCTGCTTTCCGGATTTCCACTTCCCATCGCCGGCGGTATGCTGGCGGCGATGGTGGCCGGTATTGCCCTCCTGGGGACCACGGGTACTTATTGGGGGAAGAGGATCACCAGTTTCATGGATCCTTTTCAGGATCCCAAGGGAGACGGTTTCCAGGCTGCCCAATCTCTGCTCGCTCTGGGTACGGGCGGCATTCGTGGATTGGGGCTGGGGAAGAGCGTCCAGAAGACGCTATATCTTCCAGAACCACAGAATGACTTTATCCTGGCCATCATAGGAGAGGAGCTGGGACTTATCCGGGTTTTGCTCCTGCTGCTCCTGTTCATGGTATTGATCTGGCGCTGTTTCCTGGTGGCCATGCACGCACAGGACAAGTATGGCATGTATGTGTCTGCGGGCATCACGCTGATGATTGGCCTGCAGGTAGTCCTAAACGTGGCGGTGGTGACTTCCTCCATGCCGCCTACAGGGATCTCCCTGCCTTTTGTGGGATATGGAGGGAATACGATCGTGATCTTCCTGGCCTGTATGGGGATCCTGCTTAACATATCCAGATCATCGGATCTGGCGCCTTTGATTCAGCCAAAACCGGAGAGCGAAGAAAGCAGGGTGGAGAAGGTTCGCAGAAAACAAAGGGAGAATGCGATATGAGAGTGATTATGACCGGCGGAGGAACGGGGGGGCATATCTATCCCGCCATCGCCATCGCCGACAAAATAAAAACAGAACAGCCGGATGCGGAAATCCTCTATGTGGGGAATGAGATCGGGCTGGAGAAGGACATCGTTCCCAAGGCGGGCTACGAGATGGCCTTTGTATCTGCCAAGTGGATCGATCGCAGCAATCCGCTAAAGATCCTGGACACAGGATTCGCGACGCTGCGAGGTGTCTGGCAGGCTGGAAACCTCATGAAGAGATTCCGGCCGGATGTAGTGATCGGCACCGGGGGCTATGTTTGCTTTCCGGTGATCTACGCTGCTCACCGATATGGTGCCCGGTGCTATCTGCATGAGCAGAACGCATTCCCTGGTGTGGCCAACAAGAGCCTGGAGCGCTATGTGGACAAGGTTTTCCTTGGATTTCCGGAAGCGTCCGGGCTATTTCACCATCCGGAGAAACATGTGGTGACAGGGAATCCGGTCCGAAGAGACTTCTATGGGGTGGACAAAGCCGCCGCCAGGGAGCGTCTGGGGATCGGGCAGAACGACTTTGTGATCTTCTCCTTTGGAGGAAGCCAGGGCGCCGAGGCCATCAACAATGTGGTCTTTGACCTCATGAGAGAGGTGAACGGCACCCAGGGGATCACATTGCTATTCGGCACCGGAGGCTATTATTACGAGGATATTCTGGCGCGCTGCAAGGAGCAGGGGATAGACCCTGCGGAGAATGTCCGGATCAAACTTTATATTGACGATATGCCGGACCATCTGGCAGCCTCTGATCTGATCATCGCAAGGGCTGGTGCTCTGTCGGTGGCAGAGATCTGTGTCAGCGGACGGGCTTCCATTCTCGTTCCTTCGCCTAACGTGACGGGAAACCATCAGTACTTCAATGCAAAATCGGTGGCAGACAGAGGCGGTGCTATTCTCATAGAGGAGAAGGAGTTCACCAGTAATCGCCTGAACCGAGAGGTAGCAGTGCTCCGGGATGATCCGGACAGGCTGCGCAGCATGGAAGAGGCCAGCCGGAGTTGTGTGCCAGGTGATGCAACAGAAGTGATCTATCGTAATCTGCAGCGATAGACAGGGGAACAGAGTATGAGTCAGAAACAAGAGACGACGCGGCTGATCCAGGAGCTCGCCGAAGCCGAGGGAATGCCTGAGACAGAAGAGGCCGTAGAGGAGAAGGGTATCGAAGAGGAAACGCTGCCTGCCGAGCCGGTGGAAAGGCCAGAGGAGGCGGAAGCGGAGGAGCAACTGGAAGAACCTGAAACGCAAGAGGAGACCTCGGATCCTTTTGAGGTACCGGTCTACCTGCGTCCTGGGGAACCGCGGGAGACAGATCCGGAAGAAACTGTGCTGGAGGAAGGGGACGAGGAGGAGATGCCACTCCCTGAGGGAATGGAGGAGATGGAAGATGCTCCCGAAGAACCGGAGGAACCGGTGATGCAGGAGATCTCCTTCCGCGATATACCCAGAAAACGAAAGGTGCGGAAGAAAAAGCATTATCTGATGCGGGCGTTCATGATCATTGGATTCCTGATCCTTATTATTCTGGTACTCCTGTCTCCGCTGTTCGACATAAAACACATCAAGGTCGAGGGGAATCTGTATTATACAGACAGGCAGGTCATCAACATGAGCGGAGCCAGAACCGGACAGAATATCTTTCTGCATGCAGGGGCGGGGGCGATCAAGGATTCGCTGGGTCGAAGTCCCTATTACGCAGATGTGAACGTGCACAGAAGGCTGCCGGACACCCTTGTGATCCAGTTGGATGAACGGCCGCAGGTGGCTTCTCTGAAGTTCGGAGAGGAGTACGTGATCATCGATGACAAGGGGCTGGTCCTCCGGGTGAGCCCGTATATGCCCAAACTGACACTCCTCACGGGTCTCACTCTGAGCAGGATCCAGGTAGGGGAGAAGATCGATGCAGAGGAGAAACTCAATCTGGCGACCACATTGGATATGATCAACACCATGGAAGAGGGAGATCTCTTCTTCAAGAAGATCAGCATCGGCGACCTCAATATCCAGGCATATATCTATGATACGCTTATGGTAAACGGGCGCCCCGCTAATATCAAGCGCTCCATCGAGAGGGGAGACCTGCAGAAGGTTGTCAATAAACTTTATAAGAGCAAGACCAAAAGAGGCATCATAACGGTAGGAGATGACGATTATCTGTCATTTTCCCCAGAATTTTAGCAAAAAAACATAGTGCAAAGATACACATTATATGGTAAAATACTGTTAATATGGGATCCAAGGAGGCAGTTACATGTTGCAATTTGAAAATGAACAGAAGACAGGTGCAATTATCAAGGTAATCGGCGTCGGCGGGGGCGGATGCAACGCTATCAACAGAATGCTGGAGACGAATCTGCAGGGTGTTGAGTATATCGCAGTTAACACAGATAGCCAGGCATTGAGCCGCTGCAATGCAGAGACGAAGATCCAGATCGGTGAGAAGCTGACCAGAGGTCTGGGAGCCGGTGGCAATCCGGAAATCGGACAGAAGTCAGCGGAGGAGACGCTGGATACGATTGCAGACATCATGGAAGGCACAGACATGGTCTTCATCACCGCTGGCATGGGCGGTGGTACCGGTACCGGCGCGGCTCCCATCATCGCAAAGGCAGCGAAGGACATGGGCATCCTGACCGTCGGTGTAGTGACTAGACCGTTCTCCTTCGAAGGAAGGAAGAGATCCGCACAGGCTGAGCTGGGGCTGAACTTCCTGAAGAAATACGTCGACTCTCTGGTTGTCGTTCCAAATGACAAGCTGCTGGAGAACTGTGACAAGAACACATCCATGGTAGATGCGTTCGCTATGGCAGATGACGTGCTCCGCCAGGGCGTACAGGGTATCTCGGATCTGATCTCCGATTTCGCTCTGATCAACGTAGACTTTGCGGATGTCAGATCGGTCATGACTGACAGAGGCATCGCGCATATGGGTGTCGGACACGGAACCGGTGACGACAGAGCCAAGGAAGCGGTTCTGGCTGCTGTAGACAGCCCGCTTCTTGAGACTGAGATCAACGGCGCCAAGGCCATCCTGCTTTATATTGCAGGCGGTTACAATCTGGGCATGATGGAGGTCAACGAGATCGCCAGCCTGGTGGAAGAGAAGGCAGACGATGAAGCGATCCTGATCTTTGGTGCTGCGGTCAGCGAGGATATGGAGGATGAGATTTCCATCACCGTCATCGCGACAGGTTTTGAGGATGAGGAGAAAGACGACAAGGTCGGCTTTCAGCAGGTAGAGCAGATGCAAGGCAAGAAGAAAGTCGTCACTCCTGAGGGCCTGGAAGGCACAGAGGTGACCATCGGCGACCTGTTCGGGGATAGAGATGAGGATCCGAAGGATTCCAAGTTCGACATTCCCAGCTTTCTCAACGAAGAATAATTAACAAGTTGGTTTCGTAAAAGCCGGCCACACGCCGGCTTTTTCATACTTATGTTATGGATTACCATATTTCATCACCGGAAAACAGGATCTACAAGGACTGTGTCAGACTTGCAAGAAGGAAATACCGGGAACGGGAAGGCCGCTACCTGATCGAGGGGCGCAACATTGTCCAGGAGGCCATTGCCTCCCAGGCAGAAGTAGAGACTGTTCTCCTGCGGGAGGATGTCAGCCCGGAGCAGGAGTACGCGTGTCGTGTCTGTACCATGGATGGTAAGTTATTCGACCGTATTTCTCAGACCGAGACCAGTCAGGGTGTGATCGCCATAGTCAGGAAGAACCGCGATGCAGAGGATGGATTTCAGAAGGCCATCCCTGATGGCGGGAATTTGCTTGTCCTGGATAAGGTGCAGGATCCGGGGAATATCGGAACCATGATCCGGACAGCAGAAGGCGCAGGATATGCCGGTGTCCTGTGTGTCAAGGGGACAGGCGATCCCTACAGTCCCAAGGCAGCACGGGCCGCAGCGGGATCCCTCTTCCGCATGCGGATCTGTACGGGTGTCGAGGAGCATGCGCTGGCAGCTATGCTTTGTGCCATGGGCAAGCGAATGGTAGTCACTGCCATGGAAGGCGAGGATTACCGGGAGGCGTCGCTGCATAGAGATATCGCACTGATCATCGGCAATGAGGGGAACGGTGTGAGCCGGGAGATCATGGAGCAGGCGGATCTGCGTGTCCGTATTCCCATGGCCGGGAAACTGGAATCACTGAACGCATCTGTGGCCGCGGGCATATTGATGTACGAGGCTGCGAGATAATATATAGAATAATGAGGTATAGTGACAATGCAGGAAAATCTACAGAAAGTATTAGAAGAAGCGAGGAAACAGCTTGAGAATGCGAAGACCCTGGCAGACGCGGAAGACGTCAGAGTCAAGGTCATGGGTAAGAAAGGATCCCTGACACAGATCCTCCGCGGTATGGGCAAGCTGTCCAAGGAAGAAAAGAAAGCGATGGGACAGTCTGCCAACGAAGCGAAGGGCATCTTTGCGCAGTTGCTGGAACAGAAGAAGGCAGAGATCAAGAAAGCGGCCAGAGAGGCGCGATTCCTGGCGGAGACCATCGATGTGACAGAGCCGGCGGCCAAGGTGACCATCGGTGTGCAGCATCCGGTTACTCAGGTCATCAACGAGATCGTGGATATCTTCCGCTCTATGGGATATTCCGTTTATGAGAGCCCGGAGGTAGACACCGTATATAACACTTTTGATGGTCTGAATTCTCCGGAGTTCCACCCTGCCAGAGATATGACAGATACCTTCTATATTGACAAGGACATCGTGCTCCGCCCACACACCTCCTCCGGTGAGGTGAGAGCGGAGAAGGAACTGCCCCTGCCTTATAAGATCGTCATCCCAGGGCGTTGTTTCCGCTGCGACACGCCTGATGCCACCCATTCGCCCACCTTCCATCAGGTGGAGATGATGGTCATCGGTGAGGGCATTACCATGGCAGACCTGAAGGGCAGCCTGGATCACATGGCAAAGAAACTCTTTGGGCCGGAGACCAGAACCAAGTTCCGTCCTCATCACTTTCCCTTTACGGAGCCCAGCGCGGAGATGGATGTATCCTGCTTCAAGTGCGGCGGCAAGGGCTGCAATGTGTGCAAGGGCAGCGGATGGATCGAGATCCTGGGCTGCGGAATGACGCACCCGCACGTACATAAGGCCGGCGGTATCGACACCGAGAAATACACGGGATTCGCAGTCGGTATGGGAGTAGAGAGAATTGCAATGCTGAAATATGGAATCGATGATATCAGACTTCTCTATGAGAACGATATGAGATTCATCAATCAGTTCAAATAGGAGGTCTGCAGCTATGATAGTATCAGTAAACTGGTTAAAAGATTATGTCGATATAGATGTGCCTGTCAAGGAGTTCTGCGACAGGATGATCATGTCCGGTTCTAACCTGGAAACCTGTACTGAGATCGGCACAGGAATCGAAGGTGTCAAGGTAGGCCGCATCGAAAAGATCGAGCCACACCCGGATGCGGACAAGTTGGTGATTTGCCGGGTAAACATCGGACAGCCGGAGCTTTTGCAGCTGGTTACCGGTGCAGACAACATCTACGAAGGGGCCTATGTGCCCGTTTGCGTGGATGGGAGCAGGATCCCCGGACCGCTCCACGGACAGCCGAAGGTAGAGGGTGGCGTGGAAATCCACAGCGGGCAGCTGCGGGGCGTTGACAGTTACGGCATGCTCTGCGGTCCGCAGGAACTGGGTTTCGATGACAAAGTCGCCCCCTATATTTCCAAGGACGGTATCTGGCTGCTGCCGGGTGACTGGTCGGACAAGCTGGGCGCGGACTTTGCGGAGGCACTGGAACTTGAGGACAGTGTGGTCGATTTTGAGATCACCCCTAATCGCCCTGACTGTCTGTCCATGCTGGGCATGGCGAGAGAGGCAGCGGCCACCTTCGGGACAACTATGAAGTATCCCGACACTGAGTGTGCCAGAACCGATGAAGAGTCCGGCGATTACATCAAAGTCACCGTCAAGTCGGATCTGTGCAGAAGGTTTACCGCCAGAGTCATCAAAGACGTCAAGATCGAGCAGTCCCCCTGGTGGCTGCAGAAGAGATTGATGGCGGCAGGGATGCGTCCTATCAACAATATGGTGGACATTACCAATTTCGTTATGATGGAATACGGGCAGCCTATGCATGCTTACGACATCCGAAGCCTTGCCGGCGGCGAGATCATCGTAGATACCGCCGAGGCAGGCAGCAAGTTCACCACCTTGGATGGGGAGGAACGGACGCTGGAAGAAGATATGCTCATGATCAATGATGCCGAGAAGCCGGTAGGTGTGGCCGGTGTCATGGGTGGGCTGAACTCGGAGATCGAGAAGGATACCAATACGGTGGTGCTGGAGTGTGCCAACTTTGTGGGATCCAGCGTACGGCTCACCGCCAAGAAACTCGGTATGCGTACAGAGGCGTCCAGCCGGTACGAGAAGGGGATCGACCCCAACCTTTGTGAGGCTGCGGCAGACAGAGTCTGTAAACTCGTGGAGATGCTTGGCTGCGGCAAGGTGCTGAACGGCTCTGTGGATGTCTACCCTGAGGTGGTGAAAGCACCTACCGTGAAAGCCAGAGTCAGTCGGATCAATGCGGTTCTGGGAACAGACATCACCAGAGAGCAGATGGAATCCTATTTCCATGCCCTGGAGATGAAGGTAGAGGGCGAAGGCGATG
The DNA here is from genome assembly GCF_000688015.1 of Eubacterium sp. AB3007. Taxonomy (NCBI): domain Bacteria; kingdom Bacillati; phylum Bacillota; class Clostridia; order Eubacteriales; family Eubacteriaceae; genus Eubacterium; species Eubacterium sp. AB3007. The sequence continues at coordinate 917,757 of NZ_JIAD01000001.1, read as the reverse complement.
ATATGTACATCACACCGCCTACCGTACGCCAGGATCTACTGGAAGAAGTGGATTATGTGGAAGAAGTGGCCAGGATGTTCGGATACGACAACCTGCCGATGACGCTGCCGGATACCGGGTCTCAGACAGAGACACCACTTTCGTGGGAATTGCGCCAACTTACCAGAAACACCCTTTGCGGCATGGGAGCCAACGAGATCCAGACTTACTCCTACTCCAATGACAAGGTGCTGGATAAGACCGGGATCGATGAGGATTCCTGGGAACGGAATTTTGTACGGATAATCAACCCCATGGGAGAGGATACCTCCGCGTTGAGGACGATCCTGACACCGGGCATGCTGGAAGTACTTGGAAGGAACTACAATCGTAAGGTGGAGGCTGTGCGTGCCTACGAGATCGGAAACACCTTCATGAAGAACCTTATGGAAGAGCATGCGCTTCCGGACGAGTCCTACAATCTCAGCCTCGGATGCTATGGCAAGGAGGAGGACTTCTTCTCTCTGAAAGGTATGATCGTGGCACTGTTGGACAAGCTTGGGATCCACAGGCTGAAGTTTGAGGCGGAATCGGAGTACAGAGTATACCATCCGGGTAGATGCGCCCGTATCCAGACACTGGACAGAAACGGACAGCTGGTGGAGTTGGGCATCATGGGCGAGATTCATCCGGATGTGGCGGAGAACTACGGCATGGACTGCAGGGTCTATGCTGCAGAACTGTTCTTCGACCTTATCGTGGAACTTTCCGACAGAGAAGTGATCTACAAGCCTCTGCCGAAGTTCCCGGCGACCTCCAGAGATATCGCGATGATCGTGGAAGAAAGGCTGCCTGTGGGAGATGTGCTGATGGCCATTCGGCATATGGAGGCGGATATCCTCGAGAAGGTGGAGCTGTTCGACGTATTCCGGGGTGTCCAGATCGGCGAAGGCCGCAAGAGTGTGGCGATCAGTGTCACCTACAGAGCCGAGGACAGGACATTGACCGATGATGAAGTGGATGAGGTCCACGGAGATATATTGCAGATGCTACGGCAGCGGTTTGGTGCCGTGCTTCGCGAAAGATAGAGTAATGCAGGAAGAGGTGAAATCATGAGCGAAAAGGTGCAGGTTAAAATCTACGGACAGACATACAGCATCACAGGTGACAAGACCAACGAGCAGATCCAGGAGATCGCAGATTATGTGGACGAGAGGATGCGCCTCATCTCTAAGATCATGGGGAGGAACGGGACCAGCAGTACAGCGGTTCTGACAGCCGTGAACATCGGAGAGGAACTCTTTGATCTGAAGGAGGAGATCGAGCGTCTGCGTACGGCGAACGACCAGTTGGAAAGAGATTCTGCTCACTACATCAAGCTCTGGGAAGATGCCAAGAAGAGTTATAAGCAGACCAAGGAGAGCATCGACAAGATGAAGATGGACGGAGAGAAGGAAGAGCAGAAGTATGAGGAACTGAAGGCCAAGTGCTCCGAGTTCGAGAACCAGATCTTCGACCTTCAGATGGAGAACATCCAGCTGAAGAGCCAGATCGAGAAGATGCAGAAGGACTGATCCGATGAACGACAAAGCGCTGGGAATTCTGGAATACAACAAAATCAAGGCATTACTGAAAGAAGAGGCGGGGTGCGTCATGTCCAGAGAGATGGCGGACGCACTGTCGCCCTATACAGACCCCAGGGTGATCGCTGAGGAACTAAGGTCAACTACGGAAGCAGTTGACCTTATTGTGCATAAAGGGCCACTGCCGACCGGTGGTCTTTACGATGTGGAGGGACTGGTCTCACTGGCCAGGAAGGGGGGCTGTCTGACCATGCGTCAGCTGCTTCAGATCCATTACGACCTGTCCATCGCCAACCAGGTGGTGACCTTCCTTCACGGGGATGTGCCGGAGATGCCACTTCTCATGTCAATGGCAGAACTGATCGTTCCTCACGAAAGATTGGAGAAGGAGATCGATCGCTGTATCGTCTCCGAAGATGAGATGGCGGACAGCGCATCACCCAGGCTGCGGGACATACGGCGGAGCATCATGAGCCAGAACGATTCTATCCGAAATCGTCTGAATCGTATCGTCAACAGCCGGAGCAACCAGCCCTACCTGCAGGATGCGATCGTGACCATCAAGGACGGCCGATATGTGATCCCGGTCAAACAGGAGCACAGGGCCCACTTCCCGGGGATCATACATGACCAGTCCAAGGCGGGGGCCACACTGTTTATCGAACCTCAGGCCATCGTGGACATGAACAACGAACTACGGGAATTGGAACTGGCGGAGCAGCAGGAGATCACTCGCATCCTCCAGAGCCTGTCGGATCAGGTGGGAGAGTGTTACCACGACCTGAAGAACAACCAGAAGCTTTTGGGCCAGCTGGATTTTGTCATGGCCAAGGGGAAACTCTCCCTTCGCCTGAAGGCCGAGGCCCCAAAGCTGTCTGAGGACAGTGTGTTGGATCTGCGCCAGGCCAGGCACCCGCTGCTTGATCCTTCCAAGGTAGTGCCCATCGATGTGGCGGTGGGCGGCGACTACCGAACATTGGTAGTGACCGGACCGAACACCGGCGGCAAGACCGTCACCCTGAAGACTGTTGGGTTGCTGTCGATGATGGCACAGAGCGGACTGCATATACCGGCCTCCTGTGAGAGCAGGATCCCGGTGTATCACGAGATCTTTGCGGATATCGGCGACGAACAAAGCATCGAACAGAGTCTGTCCACCTTTTCCTCGCACATGAAAAACATCGTTCGCATCGTGGAGGGGGCGACGCACGGGGCGTTGGTTCTGTTGGATGAACTTGGCGCGGGCACAGACCCCACGGAGGGAGCGGCCCTGGCCATCGCCATTCTGGAGCAGTTATATCGCCAGGGAGCGCAGACGGTGGCTACCACCCATTATAATGAACTGAAGAAATATGCTTTGTCCACCGACGGTGTGCGCAATGCATCAATGGAGTTCGATGTGGAGAACCTGAGCCCAACCTACCGGCTGATCATCGGCACGCCTGGAAAGTCCAATGCGTTTGAGATCTCGCGGAAACTGGGATTGGCAGATGGCCTGATCCAGAGGGCCTCAGACCTGATCGAGCACGGTGACATCGAGTTTGAAGATGTGATCGGGGCTATCGAGGAGGATAAGAAACGTGCGGAGGCCGAGCGGGACGAGGCAGTGCGGATCGCAGAGGACATGAAAGCCAGGCAGCTCCAAATGGAAAAGGAACAGGAGAAGTTCGATAAACAGCGAGAGCGCATGATGCAGGAAGCCCGGGAGGAGGCTCGCGGGATCCTGAAGGAAGCGAGGGAGACTGCCAGAGAAGTCCAGCAGGAACTGAAGGAGCTATCCAGGATCGACAGTCTGGGCGAGCGCAACAAGAGGTTCGACAAGAGCAGGCGCAAGCTGAAAGAGAAAGAAGAGAAATATGCGGAGCGGGTGGTGAAGCAGGTGAACACAGATCCTGTTTCTGCTTCGCAGCTCAAGGTGGGGGACAGCGTCCGGGTGCTCTCTCTGGAACAGAACGGAGAACTGTTGAGCCTGCCTGACAGCAAGGGGCATGTATCTGTACAGATCGGTATCCTGAAAACCACCGTCCCACTGGAGGATCTGATGATCGTGGTGGATGGCAAGAAGACCAAGGCCAAGAAAACCGGCCGTACTTCTTATGGAAACCTGATGCGCAGCAAATCCCAGTCCGTAAAAACATCCATCAATGTTCAGGGAGAAAACCTTGACAGCGCAAGGATGGATGTGGGAAAATATATAGATGACGCTTATATCGCAGGGCTGAAGGAAGTCACTGTGATCCACGGCCGGGGGGAGGGGATCCTTGCAGCCGGCCTGAGGAAAGCGCTCAGGAAAAACAAGAACGTAGCATCGGTGCGCCCTGGTAAGTTCAATGAGGGTGGCGATGGTGTTACGGTGGTGAAACTGAAAACGGAGTAGCGTATGTACATTGTCAGCGCCTGCCTGCTGGGCAACAATTGCAAATACAGCGGGGGCAACAATCGAAACGAGGCAGTGCGTGCGTTCCTTGCGGAGCATACATGCAGCATCGTGTGTCCTGAACTGGCAGCGAGACTGCCAATGCCAAGACCGCCTGCAGAACGGCAGGGGGAGAAGGTCATCGATCGAGAGGGAAGGGATCTGACCCAGGCTTTCCGAGATGGCGCGATTCTCTCCTGGAATCGTGCGCAGAGAGAAGCAGAGAAGGCCGGAGAACCTATTGAAGGAGCGATCCTGAAGGCGAACAGTCCTTCCTGTGGCAGCGGGATGATCTATGACGGCAGCTTTTCCGGGACACTGGTTCCCGGAGATGGGGTGTTTGCCGCCCTGCTTAAGGAGAATGACATAAAAGTTATAACAGAAAAGGAGATAGACAGACATGATTGATTACAAGAAGAAGATTGCTGAGATTCTGTGTTCCCACGTCACAGATCTGACTGCCGAAGAGATCGAGGAGATCGTAGAAGTACCGCAGGACAAATCCAATGGAGACTACGCATTCCCCTGTTTCCGCCTGGCCAAGGTGCTGCGCAAGGCACCGCCTCTGATCGCCAAGGATATCGCAGAGGGGATCAAGGACGATCCTCTGTTTGAGAAGGTAGAACAGGTCAACGCCTATGTGAATATGTTCATCGATGCGGAGGAGTACCTTAAGGACACCCTGAAGGAAGCTCTGGACAGTGAGAACTTCGGTAAGTCCGACGAAGGAAACGGAAAGGTGATCACCATCGACTTCTCCTCCCCGAACATCGCCAAACCATTCCACATCGGCCACATCAGGAGTACGGTGATCGGAAACTCCATCAATCTGATCTATCGCAATCTGGGCTACGAGGTAGTACGCCTGAATCACGTTGGGGACTACGGTACCCAGTTTGGTAAGATGATCGTGGCATACCGGAAGTGGGGCGATGAGGACGAGGTCAAGGCAAACCCCATCGAGACACTGCTGGGGCTGTACACCAAATTCCATCAGGAGGCAGACAAGGATCCGGAGCTGGAGGATGAGGCGAGGAAGGCCTTTGTCAAGTTGGAAGCCGGCGAGGAGGAAGAAGTTCGCCTCTGGAAATGGTTCTCAGACGAGTCTCTGCGGGAGTTCAATCGCGTGTATGACATGCTGGAGATCGAGTTCGACGAGATCGATGGTGAGTCCTTCTATACAGACAAGATGCAGCGTTTCATCGATGAGTTGAACGCTAAGAACCTGATGCATGAGTCTCGCGGCGCCAATATCGTGGATCTGGAGGAGTGGGGTATGCCGCCGGCACTGATCACCAAGAGCGACGGGTCGACCCTGTACATCACCAGAGATATTGCGACTGCCGTCTATCGTGACGAGCACTACCATTTCTATAAGAACATCTACGTAGTGGCAACGCAGCAGAACCTGTACTTCCAGCAGCTGTGGAAGGTACTGGAGCTCCTGGGCTATGACTGCTACAAAGACTGCGTCCATGTTCCTTTCGGTATGGTCAGCATGGAGAGCGGCACTATGTCCACCCGTTCTGGAAGAGTTATTTTCCTGGAGGACGTGCTTAATAAGGCCGTTGACCAGACCAGGGAGATCATCGCAGAGAAGAATCCGAATGCAGATCCGGAGTTCATCGACAAGGTTGCCCACGAGGTTGGTATCGGCGCCGTGATCTTCCAGGAGCTGTCCAACAACAAGATCAAGGACTACGTATTCAAGTGGGATAAGGTCCTGAACTTCGACGGTGAGACCGGTCCCTATGTTCAGTACACCCATGCACGCTGCTGCAGCGTTATGAGAAAGGCCGGTGAAGAGGTCTGCGCCAAGGCGCAGAGCGGCGACATCGACTACAGCAAGATCACCGGTAAGAACGCCTTTGAGCTTGGAAGACTTCTCCACGACATGCCGGATGTGATCCACGAGGCTGCCGACAAGTACGAGCCTTCCATCATCACCCGTCATGTGGTGAACATTGCTCAGGCATACAACCGCTTCTATCACGATGAGCACATCCTGACAGAGAATGAGGATGAAAAGATCGCCAAGGTTGCACTGACCATTGCGGCCAAGAACGGCATCAAGAACGGGCTGGCGCTTCTGGGAATGCATGCGCCTGAACGCATGTAGTCTGTGCAGGAATAGACAGGAAAGGAATCAGATTTGAGATACGAGGGTGACATATTCAGACCTCCCAGCGAAGCATACAGTCTGCTGGTCCAGGTGACCATCGGGTGCACGCACAACAAGTGCACCTTCTGCAGCATGTTTAAAGACAAGAAGTTTCGGGTGCGCGACGTACAGGAAGTCTTTGAGGATCTGGAGGATGCGCGCAGGACTTACCGCTATGTGGAGAGGGTGTTTCTCTGCGACGGGGATGCGCTGTGCCTGTCGAACAACAGGATGCTCCCCATCCTGGACAAGGTCCGGGAACTCTTCCCGGAGTGCAAACGTGTGAACGTGTATGGCAATGCCAAGGACGTGTTGCACAAAACTCTCGACGAGCTCAAAGAGCTTCGGGAGCACGGACTGGAGATGGTCTATCTGGGAGCGGAGTCCGGCTCAGATAAGGTCCTGCAGGATATTTGTAAGGGGGTCAATGCGGAGCAGCTGATCGAGGCGGTCCATAAGATCGAATATGCGGGGATCAAGGCTTCTGTGACCTTTATCTCCGGGCTTGCCGGCAAAGCGGGATGGCGGGAGCACGCTATCGAGACCGGCAAGATGGTATCCCGGATGAACGCCAGTTATGTGGCGTTGCTTACCCTGATGCTGGATCCACGTGCTCCCATCACGGGACAGATCCAGCGGGGAGAACTGGAGTTGCTTTCTCCCGAAGAGGTGGTGGCAGAAACTTATCTGATGCTGGAACACATGAACCCCACCAAGCCATGCGTTTTCCGGAGCAACCATGCTTCCAATTACCTGTCTCTGAAGGGAAATCTGCCTCAGGACAAAGAAAAACTGATGGCCAAGCTGCGTCGTGCCATGGAAGACACGGATATGCTGAAGGACGAGAGGTTCCGCATGCTATAGTTGCATGCTGACTCAGAGAGGTGGAAGTCATGAGAGTGCTTCTGACAACATTGAATGCGAAATACATTCACTCCAATCTGGCACTAAAGTATGTCTACTGTCTGCTGACAGAGGCCAATCTGGACGTGGATGTACATATAGAGGAGTTCACCATCAACAACGAACAGGCCCTGATCTACAACAAGATCCTGCGTGAGGGATACGATCTGGTATGCTTTTCCTGCTATATCTGGAACATCGAGTCTATCCGCACTCTGAGCCGCAACCTGAAAAAGGCCAGGCCGGACATGAAGATCCTGATGGCAGGTCCTGAGGTGAGCTACGACAGTCTGGAGTTCATGTATCAGAACCCCTGGATCGATTATATCATCAGCGGGGAAGGGGAGAAGGATCTGGTGGATTTCGTCCGGGCATTCGCTGAAGGCAGGAAGGATCTCAGACAGGTACACAGCCTCTGGTACTGGGATGGGAAATATGTAGAGAATACACAGGAAGGCCCACCGGTCTCCTTGGACGATCTGCCATTTCCATATACGTATATGGAACTGGAGGACAACAAGATCATCTACTACGAAGCCTCCCGGGGATGTCCCTTCCACTGCAGTTACTGTCTGTCCGCCGTGTCAGACGGAGTAAGGCCGGTATCCATGGAGAAGCTGCGCCGTGACATCGGCTACTTCTTATACAAAGCTGTGCCCCAGGTCAAGTTTCTGGACAGAACCTTCAATTACGACGGTGCCAGGGCCAGAGAAATCTGGCGTTTCCTGATGGACAGGGATAATGGTGTGACCAATTTTCATTTTGAGATCTGTGCGGATCTGCTGGGAGAGGAGGATTTCCGCCTGCTCAGGGAAGCAAGGAAAGGGCTGTTTCAGTTCGAGGTAGGGGTCCAGAGCACCGATGAGGCGGCACTGGGCTTTGTGCGCCGGAAGAACGTGACCGAGAAAACACTGGCGAACATCCGCTCTCTGGCGGCGCTTGGAAACGCCCATGTACATGCGGATCTGATCGCGGGGCTTCCGGGGGAGGATTACCATACCTTTGGCAAGTCCTTTGATCAGCTATACGCCTGCAGGGCGGATCATCTGCAGCTGGGATTTCTGAAGCTTCTGAAGGGCACGCCGCTGCGGGAATCGGCTTTTGAACACGACTACGTATACATGGAGGAGGCTCCCTACGAGGTGATCGCGAGCCGCTATATGCGCTCCATCGACCTGGCCAAGCTGAAGATGGTGGCCAAGGTACTGGATCTGTTCCACAACCGGGGCGGTTTTCAGCGGACCCTTGCAGGATTCTGTGAGGAGATGTCTCTGACGCCATTCCACATGTATGAGATGTTGGCGGATCACTATTTTGGAAAAGGGTATGATATGGCTGCCCACAAGAAGGAAGATCTTTATCGGATCATCCACCAGGTGGCCGAGAGATATGAGGATCGCTATCCGGGACTTCTGGCGAAGATAGAGCGTTATCTGTCACTGGACATGATCGATACGCTGAAACCCGAGGTAGTAGATAGATTTATGAGAAAAGGCTGGACGATAAGATGAGTGAGAATCAGAAGGAAATCAAAGACCGGATCGGTGGATACCTGATCCCCCGAATCGAGAACGAGTACCTGTTCGACGAGCTGTCGGACAGCTACCTGGAGAAGGCGGGGATTGCTGATATCCTTGCGGGGGTGCCGGTACCCATCAAGAAAACAGAGTTGGAAGGGCTTTCGACGGTGAACATCGCCCGGAACATGTCCTTCGTGATCGGTTGCGATGTGAATTTCCGTTACAGAGAGAACTATATTGCATATATCCTCAGGACCTTCACAAAGGAATTCCTGAAGCCTCTGATCAATGAGGGTGTGGATCTGGCTTCCCACGATTATTTTGAGCAGGCTTGCGCGCTGTTTCGGGCGGCCCTGTTGATGGATCCGGACAACAAGGATGCCCTGTATTGCTACGGGAGAGCTTGCAGGGATGCCTACGAGAACGGGGACAGCGAGGAGTATGTGGCCCGGTTCAAGGCGGAGTCTCTGGAGGCTTTTGAGAAGCTGACGCTGAAGGCACCGGATTTCGATATGGGGTTTTATTTCCTGGGATTTGGTTACGTGAACATGGGACTTTATACCAAGGCCCGCCTCACATGGGAGGAGTTCATGAAACTGTCCACAGATGATACGCTGCGGGAGGAGATCCAGCCTCTTCTGGATAAGCTGGTGGAACCCTGCCGGATCGAAGAGGGCTACAACTGTGTGCTCAGTGGCCGGTTCGAGGAGGGCATCGCCATCCTGTCGGATTACGAGGAGGACAGTCGGTTCAACCGCTGGTGGCCCCTCTGGCACTATCTGGGCACGGCTTACAAGGGGCTGGAAATGCCGGAGGAAGCGGAGGAGAGATTCCGGAAGGTTCTGCAGTGCGCCCCCAGCAACACGGATGCCATGAAAGAACTGGTAGAGATCTACAAGGCCAGAGGCGATCAGGAGAAAGTAGAGAAATACGAAAAGAAAATCATGATCGTGGAGGAAAACGCGGAAAAAGACAGAGAGGAGAAACGCGAAGCGCAGATGCCGGGGCTTTCGTAAGCCCTGCATCGCGGAGGAGTCTGGATGCTGACAGTATTTCTGAAAGTACTCATGATATTTCTGATGGTGGGCGTCGGGTTCGCAGCCAACCGGACAGGCGTCCTTCCCAAGGAGTCCAACAAGTACCTGGTGGATCTACTTCTGGTGATCACCACGCCATGTATGGTGCTGGGCTCCATGGCAGAGAACAGGCTATCCGATGACGTGATCTGGACAACGCTCCAGGTGGTCATCGGGAGTTTTGTATTTTTTGCGGTGGTGTGGGTGCTGGCCGGCTTTGTGGTACGGCTGATGCGCTACGAACCGGCGGAGGACCGGGGCGTGATGATCTGCATCATCTGCGGGATCAACACCGGGTTTATGGGATTCCCAGTCACCAAAGCCATTTTTGGCAGCGAGTTCCTGTTCTATATGGTGATGGAGAATATCGTGCTGGGTGTTTACCTGTATTCTATCTCCATCATCCAACTGAATCAGGGCAGTTATAGCCGGGTGGATTGGAAGGTGGTGCTGGCTTCGCTGTGCAATATGTGTATGCTGGCCAGTCTGATCGGGGTCATATTGATGATCCTGGATATTCGTTTGCCGGCCTTCGCCCTCGATTTTTTCAACACGGTGGGCAATGCCACTGTGCCCGTCTCCATGATCGTGGTGGGGGTGCAGCTGGGAACGGCCAGCATACGTAAGATGCTGAAGAATTACAAGTTGATGATCGCTTCGCTGGTAAACGTGGTAGTCGTGCCTGTGCTGACCTTTCTGGCGGTGAACTGGCTGCCCATCACCTGGAAGGCGAAGGTGATCCTGATCCTTGCGGCAGCATTCCCCTGTGCGGTGGTGCTGACCGCTATGGCCATACGGGAACGAAAGAACGCAACGCTGATGGCGGAAGGCGTGGCTCTGACTACGCTGCTGTCTGTAGTGACGCTTCCAGTGTGCGTGATGTTTCTGATGTGGTACTATTTCTGATAGATGTAAGGAGGCGCATTTGACAACCAGGTTTATATTCGTTCGACATGGCGAGACAGAATGGAACAAAGACAGGAAATACCAGGGGATGAGTGATATCCCGCTGACGAAGCGTGGGCTGACCCAGGCGGGGTATGCCAGGGAGGCACTGAAGGACAGGCACATAGATGCCTGCTATTCCAGCCCGCTGAAACGGGCTTTTCGCACGGCAGAGGAGATCATGACCGAGCATGCTTCCGAGCCGGCAGCGATCTACGACCTGCATGAGCAGTGTCTTGGCGTCTGGGAAGGCATGTACGTAGATGATATCGCTACAAAGTATCCCGAGGAATTCCACAATTGGTGGTATGTGCCGTCCCGCAACAGGATCCCGGAAGGGGAGACCTTCCAGGAGACACAGGCGCGCATGGTCCGGGTGTTTCGACAACTCGAGGAGACGGAGCGCGGGCACAGCGTGCTGGTGGTGGCCCACATGGTCTGTCTGTCCACACTGTTGCTGCACATTGCAGGGTTACCCCTGGATGAGATCTGGCAGCATCCCATCAGCAACTGCGGCATATGCGAAGTGCTGGTGGAGGATAGCGTTCCCCGGATCACTGTATGGAATGAGAACAACCACCTGCCGGAGGAAGACCGACGGAAGCGGCCAGGCGGGTTTGATCCTAATAAGAAGGAGGAGTCTTAATGAGAAAACTATTGACAGGAGATGAAGCCATCGCCAGAGGCGCCTACGAAGCCGGTGTCCTGCACGCATCGGCTTATCCCGGTACCCCTAGCACGGAGATTCTGGAGAACATTGCCAGGTATCCGGAGATCTATGCGGAATGGGCACCTAACGAGAAGGTAGCCATGGAATCCGCAATCGGCGCTTCTATGGCGGGAGCCAGAAGCATGGCGTCCATGAAACATGTTGGTGTCAATGTGGCGGCAGACCCGTTGATGACTTTTGCCTACATGGGGGTAAACGGCGGCGCAGTACTGGTGACCGCAGACGAACCAGGAATGTTCTCCTCTCAGAATGAGCAGGACAACCGTAACTATGCCAAGATGGGGAAATTCCCCATGTTCGAACCTGCGGACAGCCAGGAGTGTCTGGATATGACCAAGGAAGCCTACGAGATGTCCGAAGCCTATAACGTCATCGCTATGATCCGCATGGTCACCCGGGTATGTCATTCTAAGTCTCTGGTGGAGTGCGGAGAAAGGAAGGAGGTCGGTGTCAAGGACTGGCAGCCTGACCCCATGAAGTACGTAGCTCTGCCGGCTCACTCCAGGATCCTGAGAGTACAGATCGATGAACGCACAAGGAAACTGGCAGAATACAGCGAGCGGTCTCCCTTCAACCGGGTGGAGATGGCTGGTACAGAGGTAGGTGTCATCGCTTCAGGCGTAAGCTACTACTATGCGAAGGAGGTGTTCGGCAAGGAGGCTTCCTATCTGAAACTGGGATTTACCAATCCCATGCCGGAGCGTATGATCCGTGAGTTCTGTGAGAAGATGGAAACGGTTTATGTGGTAGAAGAGGACGACCCCTATATCGAGGAGTGCTGCCAGAGACTGGGATTTCAGGTCCATGGGAAGGATACCTTCCCTTCCTACGGAGAGATGACGCCGGACGTGCTGCGCAAAAGCCTCACCGGGAAGGAATTGCCTGAGGTTGAATATAACAAAGATATGGTCAATAAACGACCTCCATCGCTTTGTGCAGGATGCCCGCACCGGGGACTGTTCTACCGACTGGGAAAGCGCAAGGACATCATGATCTCTGGAGATATAGGTTGCTACACGCTGGCGGCTGGGGCGCCATACAACGCCATGAACTCTACTGTATGTATGGGAGCCAGCATCTCCGTTGGTCACGGTGCCCAGCAGGTCTGGAATCGTGCAGGGATCAAGCGAAAGGTGGTCACCGTGCTGGGAGATTCAACATTCTTCCACACCGGTGTGGAGTCGCTGATCAATACTGTTTACAATAATAGTAATACTATCAATATAATCCTGGACAACCGTATCACCGGAATGACCGGACACCAGCAGAATCCGGGCACTGGCTACACGGTGAAGGGAGAGCCTGCCGGAATGATCCGCATCGAAGACCTGGTAAAGGCCATGGGGATCAAATACGTGAAGGTCATCGACCCCAATGATCTGGCAGCGGTGGACGCGGCTCTGGACGCGTTCATGGAACTGGAGGAACCTTCGGTGATCATCACCAGATATCCTTGCGTGCTGAAGCAGTTCTCCCAGGAGGATCTGGACGAGTTCGAAGGGCTCTTTGCTACCAGAGATGTGGTGGATCAGGACACGTGCATCGGATGCAAGGTCTGTCAGGGAACAGGATGTCCGGCGCTGATCTACGACAAGGAAGCCGGCAAGGTGCGGATCGACAGCGCCAGCTGTGTGGGCTGCGATGTATGCGCCCAGGTATGTCCGGTGGATGCCATCGGCAAGGAGGTGAGATAGATGACCAGGAATATTCTGCTGACAGGGGTCGGTGGCCAGGGTACGATCCTCGCGGCCAAGATGTTGACCATTGGCCTTCTGGAGGAAGGCTACGATGTGAAGATGAGCGAGATCCACGGTATGAGCCAGCGAGGCGGCTCGGTCACCTCCCAGGTGCGCTACAGCGATGATCAGGTGTTCTCCCCGGTCATAGAGAAGGGGACGGCGGATATCATCGTTTCCTTTGAGAAGATGGAGGCTCTGCGGAACCTGGATTACATCAAACCAGGTGGAACGGTGGTGGTGAACAGCGAGGAGATCCCTTCCATGACCGTGCTTACCGGGGAGGAGGAGTACTCTCCCGCCGTCATGGACGAGATCCGCGGCGCTGTGAAGAACGTGACAGAGATCGACGCTTCTGGTCTTGCCAGAAATCTGGGGAATGTCAAGGCAGCCAACGTCATTCTGCTTGGGGCACTTGTGAAGGCCATGGGGCTGGACTCCATCGACTGGGAACGGATCATTCGGGAGAATGTGAAAGAGAAGTTCGTGGAATTGAATCTGAAGGCGTTTGAAGCCGGGAAGGCACAGCTATGATCGCAGAAAACATGAAGGCCAAGGTGGCGGGGAACTCAGTGATCCGCCAGATGTTCGAGGAAGGCAAGGCCATGGCGAAGGTCTACGGCGCGGAGAACGTGTATGACTTCAGCCTGGGGAATCCCAACGTCCCGGCACCGACCTCGGTGAACAAAGCCATCCTCGATATTCTGGAGAACGAGGATCCCCTGAAGGTCCATGGATATATGTCCAACGCGGGATTCGAGGAGACCCGGCAGGCCATCGCCGACGATCTGAATGCACGGTTTGGGACCTCCTACCGGCTGGAGAACGTGATCCTCACCGCCGGGGCTGGGTCGGCCATGAACATCGCCCTGAAGACCCTGCTGAATCCGGGGGACGAGGTGATGGTGTTCGCCCCTTATTTCGTAGAGTACAGGAACTACATTGGGAACTATTACGCGGAGACGGTGGAGGTGCCGCCTCTGGTGGACGGCAGCTTCCTGCCGGATGTGGCGGGGATGGAAGCGCACATCACAGAGAAGACCAAGGCAGTCATCCTGAATTCGCCCAATAACCCCACCGGGGTGATCTATCCAGTTTCGGTGATCCGGGAACTGGCGGCGGCGCTGCAGCGGGGGGCAGACCGGGTCGGCCATCCCATCTATATCATTTCGGATGAACCCTACCGGGAACTGGTCTACGGTGACCAGGAAGTGGCGCATCTGCCATCTTACTATGCAGACACAGTCATCGGATACTCCTTCAGCAAGTCTCTCTCCCTGCCCGGGGAGAGGCTGGGCTATCTGCTTGTGCCGGATGCCTCTCACGAGGCCGAGGAGTTTATCACGGCGGCTACCATCGCCAACCGAATCAGCGGCGTCGTCAACGCACCCTCGCTGATCCAGCTGGCCATCGCCCGCTGTTTGGAGGAGAAGGCGGACCTGGATTTCTATGCGAAGAACGGGGCTGCGCTGTACGACGGCCTTACCGGGATGGGCTACGAATGCCTGGAACCCCAGGGAGCGTTCTACCTGTGGGTAAAGGCACCCTGCGATGAGCATGATTTTGTGGTAGCGCTGAAGGAAGAGCACATCCTGGTGACACCGGGAAGTGCCTTCGCAGGACCGGGCTATGTGCGCATCTCCTACTGCGTAGCCCACGAGACCATTCTGAACTCCATGCCAGGATTCCGAAAGGTGATGGAGGCCTGTCAGCGGTAGCATCGGCCTTGATGAAACAGAAAGAGAAAACAAACCACCGAATGCGGATATGTCATCCGTAGTCGGTGGTTTGTTTGATAGTTTGGTTGGTTTCGCTGAATCGTTAGCAGGGTGTTAGTAGGGGAGTTGTATGATAAACAAAACGTTAATTAAACACTGAGTATGATATCGCTGTTTGTGAAGGCGGATGTACTATTTAAATCTTTTACGACTGTATGTATTCTAGTGCTTTTCATCACTTACATTATTCCATTTCCAGTTTTTGCTGGTCAAGCAGAAATACCTTCGAATGGACGTATTTGTTTTTCTCAAAGCCAGTAGGGGGATTTACACACGAAACACCGGCACGGTCCGCTCGTTCTCGTGGGCCACGATGATCCCATCGCCTTCCGCCATCCGCATCAGGATGCCGGAGAACCTGCCGTCGTAGACATACAGCCCTGGCATGTTCAGATAGGGATGCCACTGGCCGTCTCCCCAGCCGAAGTCGATGTTCTCCGTCAGATACTGCTGGCAGTACTCCTGGCAGATATACCCCTGTCCATAGAGTTCCTCCGTCAGGTGATTCCAGGATGCCTGGTCGTGTTCGTGGCCGGCGGCATAGATCCCCTTGGAGGCATAGGCGTCCATGGGCTTGATCATGTAGGCGTCCTTGTTGGACTGCACCTCCTCCAGGGAGATGAACTTCGAAGAGAATTCCAGCGTCAGTGGAATGTGGGCCTCTACGAAAGCGCGCTCTTCGCAGGTGAGGAATTGCTTTGTGCGGTCCAGATGCAGCACGTAGAACAACCACTTGGAGTGGATGACCTGGGTCATGAAAGCCCCTGCCAGGAACACCGCGTTCTCCCGCACCGCCTGCAGGAAGGGGGCGACTTCCTCATAGTGATCCATGATATCCGCGGTGACCGCCCGCCGGTAGACCGCGTCGATCGCGTGACCGGAAGGGGAGTACAGGACGCCATCCCGATAGGTCAGTTCCCGGATCTCGCAGATCTCGGCTTCCACGCCGGCCTTTTGGAAACGGCGCTGGAACTCCTGGAAATCAGGGATGGTGGCGTTCTCCAGGAAATCCACCATGGCGACGTAAGGATGCTCCTTGTGCCCGGGGTAGGTCTCATAGAGACGCAGGAAGGTCTCCACCCAGGTGTCGAAGAGCTCAAAGGGCCTGAGATCGTAGCGCTGGAGCACGGCCTGATGAGCCGGGTTCATGGAGAGGGCCTTCCCCATCTCCAGGTCCCGCAGCATGGCGGCAGTGCCGTCGGTGTTGATCTCGCAGAACTTGAAATCGCCGGTGTCTTCGTTGTAGAAAAGGTCGAAACGGGCGATGGGGAGCAGGCTGTCGTAGTGCTGCGGCAGCAGGATCAGTTCCTCCAGTTCCTTGCTGAAAGGGAACAAAGCCCTGTAGTCTTCGTGCTCCCGGTATTCCCGGATCACCTTCTGGAAGATCCCGTAGGTGATCGCAGCGATGTCTTCAAACTGCTGCAGTGTCTCTCCATCGAACACCTTGGGAATGTGGACAGTCTTGTCCAGTACGCCGTTCCACATAAGAGGGGAGTTCTCCAGGTGTTCCCGAATGGCGATTCCGGCCTGGCGGTTCTCTTCCATGTGCTCGCGGATGTGGTTGCAATAGGCTTGGTGTATTTCTTTTTGTAATCTCATCATTACCTCCTGTGATGATAGTATAGTTTAGTCTGGGATGTCCATTTTCTGTATCTTGTATTGCCGGTATGGATGGAACAACACGCCCACAGAGCGGTTCATGGCTCGGAAGGCGTAAGTGGTCACAGCCCAATAGCGCTTACGGTGTTTCTTCAGGAATTCCCGCTCTGTGCCTCCGTAGGCGATGATAGCACCTTCCTTGATGGCGCGGATCAGGTCGTTGTTGTTGCGGATAGGGCGGTCAAAATCCGTGAAGGCCATGCCGATGTACTCCGCGTCGTGGGCATCGGATCCTGCAGTGCAGGGGAGATCATAGGCTTCCGCCAGTTCCTGCGCACGGAGGTTGGCCTCTGACAATTCGCAGGTATTGAACCCCTCCAGAAAGTCAAATTCCTTCATGATATCCGGATTCTCCTGCATCTTCTTGAAGAACATGGCGCTGGAGGAGCGCATACCAAAGGGGTGGGCCGGTCCCAGCACGCCACCGTAGGCGTGTATCACCCGGATCAGCATCTCCACGGACATACCGCGGAAACGAAGAAGCCGCAGATGTACGTGGTTGGGCATGATCACCAGGAAATGCCCGGCATCCTTGGTATCGTATTCGATCCCCATCAGGACGGTGAAGCCCCGGGGCATGTATTTTCGTCTGTCCAGATAGTAGCGATAGCCACTGTAGGAGTCATGGTCTGTGACTAGCATACCGTCAAAGCCCCGCTCCTGAAGCAGCTGGATCCAGCGGCGGATTCCCACCTTGGAATCGATCGATCCTTCGCTGGTGTGACAATGCATATCGATTTTCATTTTGAATCCTCTATCATAATATTACATGTTTCAATTGTATTTTATACCACTCTTAGTGTATAATTGCAATAAGGAGATTTTGTGATATGAAAGAGAAGATTCGGTTAGTATTTATCAACAGCTGTATTTCAACACACCGATCTCGTACCAGACAGCTTTGTGAGGCTTGGTTAGAGATCTTCCGGGAGAAACATCACGAGGCAGTGATCGATGAGATCGACCTGTCGCAGGTGCACATCTCCCCCTTAGACAAAGCAGCCATCCTGCATCGTAATGATCTTATTGAGCAGGAAGCCTGGGAAGACCCCATGTTCGATCTGGCCCGACGGGTGAAGGCCGCGGACGAGATCCTGGTGGGCGCACCGTACTGGGACTGTTCCTTCCCCTCCATTCTGAAGGTGTTCATTGAGAATATCGTAGTGACAGGGCTCACGTTCCAGGAGACTGCGTTCGGTTACGAGGGGCTTTGTCCGGCGAAGAGGCTGACCTATATCACCACGGCCGGTGGGCCTATCGGAGACCTTGATCTGGGGTATGATTATCTCCGTGGGATCGGAAGGATGCTTGGCATCGAGGAATTCAGGGAATACAGAGTAGAAGGGCTGGACATTCAGGGCGCTGATGTACAGGCGCTGATGACGGCTGGACTGGAAGACATCTTGAAAGGAGAACGATAATTATGGCGGGATATGCGTTTAAGCCACAGGGCGTGTGTTCGAGACTGATCAATTTTGAACTGGATGGCGAGAAGAGGATCCATAATCTGCAATACGAAGGCGGATGCAATGGAAACCTGAAGGCGCTCGGCATCCTGCTGGAGGGCATGCCGGCGAAAGAGGCGGCAGACAAGCTTAGAGGAAATGACTGCGGTGGAAGAGGAACCTCCTGTGCAGATCAGCTGGCGCAGGCCCTGGACTATGTTCTGATCAACAACCCTACACAATAGAAATGCACTCACAGGAGGAAACAGACAGAAATGTCACCAAAATTTGATTTTACCAGTATATTGGATCGCCGTGGAATGGACGCTATCGCGGTCGCTCCGGAGGAGGATCCCTATGGCATCGCTCCCAAGGGAACGATTCGGGAAGGGTACGACCTGATCCCTATGTGGGTAGCGGACATGAACTTCCCCACAGTGCCTACCATCTCGGAAGAGATCATCCACCGGGCACAGCATCCTGCTTTCGGATATTTTGTGCCCCGAAAGGAGTATTTTGACAGCATCCTTCGCTGGCAGAGCATCCGATATGGGATGAAGGGGTTGGAACCGAAGCACATCGGGTACCAGAACGGTGTGATGGGCGGCATACTCAGCGCGCTGGAGGTGCTTTGTTCTTCGGGAGATAACGTGCTGGTGCACGCACCTACCTATGTGGGCTATCTGGAGGAAGTGAGCATGGCCGGGTACCATCTGATCAGCAGCGATCTCGTCAAAGACGCAGAGGGAATCTGGCGGATGGATTACGAGGATATGGAAGCGAAGATTCGGAAATATCACATTCATACGGTGATTTTCTGTTCGCCCCATAATCCTACCGGTCGGGTATGGAGCAGGGCTGAGTTGGAGCGGGCTTTTGAGATATTCCAACGGAATGATGTGTATGTGATCTCAGACGAGATCTGGTCGGATCTGACGTTGCGTGGGAATCAGCATATTCCGCTGCAGATGCTCTCGGAGGATGCCAGGCAGCGGACGATAGCTTTCTATGCGCCTTCCAAGACCTTCAATCTGGCAGGACTGATAGGAAGTTATCACATCGTGTTCAACGACTATCTTAGGGATCGTCTTCGCAGGCAGTCAATGCTGAGTGCGTACAACAATATGAACGTCCTTTCTATGTATGCTCTGATCGGCGGTTACAAGTCCGAAGGAGCAGAGTGGGTGGACGAGCTGCAACAGGTCTTGACGAAGAATATTGACTATGCGGTTGATCACATAAGGGCGCGCTATGAGGGGGTAGAGGTTTCCCGTCCGGAGGGAACGTACATGTTGCTGCTGGACTGCGGCGACTGGTTGAAAACTCGCAGGTGGACACTGGATGACCTGTTGCTGGCCGGCGTTGAGAGGGGCGTCCTTTGGCAGGACGGCCGGCAGTTCCACCGTGAAGATGCGATCCGTATGAACCTGGCGCTCCCATTCTCCAGAGTGGAGGAGGCGTTCCGCCGGTTAGACGAGGTATTTCTGTAACTGAAAGGGAAGGGGATAGAGAATGAGAAAACTTATTGCATTGTTGCTGGCGCTGGTTGTTCTGATCCTGCCTGCTGCCTCCTGGGCACAGGAGACAAGCACGCAGACAGCGCCGAACCCGCAACCAAAGACACGTTGGCAGAAGCTTCTGGACAGGTATCGTTATAATGACAAGGTCAGAGAAATCATGTTCGTCAAGTACACAGAAGGCTCCAACGCAAAATTCTACATGTACAAGAAGGGGGCAGATCACAAGTGGAGAAGGCAGATCAAGTGCAAGGCCTATGTAGGCAGAAACGGAATCTGCAGCAAGAAGAAAAAGGGCAGGGACGACTACAAGACGCCTACCGGCAATTACAAGATGCTCTGGGGCTTTGGGATCAAAAAGAACCCGGGCACGACCATGACCTATTATAAGGTCAAGCCCTATCACTACCTGTGCGCGGATCCCAAGTACTACAACCAGTTGATCAACATCAATGAGAAGCCGCACAACTGTTCGGGTGAGCATCTGATCGATTTCGGGAAGCCTTACTACTACGGTGCCAACTTCAACTATAACAAGAAGGGCAACTACAAACGGGATTACGCCATCTTCCTGCATTGTTTCAGCGGGAATCCGTACACCGGTGGCTGTATCTCCATCTCCCGGAAGAATATGATCAAGGCACTTCAGCTCATGGAGCCGGGAGCGCGGATCTGTATCTACAAGAAGTAAAGGAGAAACAATATGGTTTTACTGACGACGGAAGGAATACCGGGCCGGGAATACGAAGTGCTCGGAATGGTGAAGGGAAACACTGTACAGTCGAAACATCTGGGTAAGGATATCGGTGCAGGTTTGAAGACCCTGGTAGGTGGTGAACTGAAGGGCTATACGGAGATGCTCTCCGAGTCCAGAGAGGTGGCTACAGCACGCATGATACAGGAGGCCGAGTCTCTCGGAGCGAACGCGATCGTTGCGGTTCGGTACTCCTCAGCCTCAGTGATGGACGGGGCAGCAGAAGTCCTCGTTTACGGGACTGCCGTAAAGGTGAAATAGAAAAGAAAAAGGGGCGAAAGCCCCTTTTTTAGTACGCCAATGCGTTCTATATTTGATTTAAAAGAGATCTGCGATCAGCGATACCGGATCGCCTTGTATACCTGGATCACCAGTGTCGGTGCCAGAGACAATCCCCATACCCACATGAGCAGGTGAGGATTCAGCGGAGCGATGTTGAAAACATGGCTCAGCGGCTTCACCAGAAGCAGCAGGTGCAGAAGCAGGGCACCCAGACCAAACGCACCGATGCTGTACAGGTTGGTGGTCAGTCCCAGCTTGAAGATCCCAGCTCTTCCCCGGCAGTTGAAACCATGCCACAGTCTTGCCAGACACAGGGTCGAGAATGCCATGGTGGAGGCAGTTACCGCACCAAAGTCCACACCGCTGTCATCCAGCATATCTGTTCGTCCCCCCTGGAGGCCGATATAGAAGGCGATGATGGTGGCGATGGCGATGAGAACGCCCGTGGTCACGATCTCGGTCATGGTGGGACGGTTCAGCACGGACTCGTCGCGGGGACGAGGCTTGTCGTGGATCAGCGTCGGATCCGAAGGTTCCATGCTGATTGCCAGGGCAGGCAGGCTGTCTGTGATCAGGTTGATGAACAATAACTGCACCGCTGTGAAGGGGTTTGGCAGGGCCAGCAGGGATGCGTAGAGCACGGTGATGATCCCTGCGGCATTTCCCGACAGCAGGAACTTGATAGCGTTCTTGATATTGGCATAGATGTTTCGGCCGTTCAGCACCGACTTGATGATGGTGGCAAAATTGTCGTCTGTCAGGATCATAGAGGCGGAGTCTTTGGCCACCTCTGTTCCGGTGATGCCCATGGCTACACCTACGTCGGCACTCTTCAGAGCGGGGCCGTCGTTGACACCGTCGCCGGTCATGGCTACGATGTTGGCACGGTCCTGCCAGGCGTTCACGATACGGATCTTGTTATCCGGGGAGACGCGAGCGTAAACGGAGATGTGGGGTAGCTTTTCGGTCAGTTCTTCCTCGCTCATGCGGTCCAATTCCGGACCAGTGACCGCCAAATCCCCCTCCTGCATGATTCCGATGCGCCTTGCGATGGCAGAAGCGGTGATCTTATGGTCGCCGGTAATCATGATGGGCTTGATCCCTGCAGCAATACAATCAGACACAGCTTGTTTGGATTCCGGTCTGGGTGGATCCATCTCCGCCATGAGGCCGATGTATTCCAGATGATACTCATCATCGGTGGTCAGGTCCTTCGGTTCCTTATATACTCTCTGCGCAAAGGCCAGTACCCGAAGCCCTTCGTTGGACAGCCGGAAGTTCTCCTCAATGATCTCATCCTTCTCTGCTTCCGTCAGATTGGCACTGCGGGAGAGGATAACGTCCAGAGCGCCCTTGGTGAACATGATATAATGGTCATCAAATTTGTGTAGGGTGCTCATCAGCTTCCGGT
The DNA here is from genome assembly GCF_000688015.1 of Eubacterium sp. AB3007. Classification (NCBI taxonomy): domain Bacteria; kingdom Bacillati; phylum Bacillota; class Clostridia; order Eubacteriales; family Eubacteriaceae; genus Eubacterium; species Eubacterium sp. AB3007. The sequence continues at coordinate 895,862 of NZ_JIAD01000001.1, read as the reverse complement.
CAGAGTCGAAGGGGACCTCTGACAGGCGCGGGTGTGCCGTCAGAACCTCATAATAGTCGTTGAAGTTGTTTCGGTAGTAATCTACAAAGGCAGTCTCCGTGGGATCTCCAACGGTGGTACCGTCTACGATGTGGGTGTCATTGGCGAGGATCGAAGCGATCAACAGGATCTGTTCCTGCTCCTTCCATTCGCTCTTGTATTCCACCGTCATTCGGTTTTGTGTCAGGGTGCCTGTCTTGTCAGAGCAGATGATGGACACACAGCCCAGCCCCTCGACAGCAGAAAGCTGCTTGATGATGGCGTTCTGATCAGCCATGCGGGAAGTGCCGATGGCCAGCGAGATGGTAATGATGGAGGACAAGGCCTCCGGAATGGCCGCGACCGCCAGGGCAACAGCAAACAGGAGCGCGTCCACAAAGCTTTGGCCCCGATAGAGGGACAGACCCAGCACCACGATGCAGATCAGGATGATGGCGATGGAGAGCTTCTTGCTGAAGTTGTCCATGGTGACCTGCAGAGGTGTCTTGCGCTCGCCGGTGTCGTTCATCAGGCCGGCGATGCGTCCAAGCTCTGTGTGCTGTCCAACAGCGGTGATGATGACCCTGGCTCTTCCGTAGGTGACCAGAGATCCGGAGAAGACCATGTTGCTCTGATCGCCCAGGGCCACCTCCTCCTGGATCAACTCGCTGGTTTTCTCTGCGCTCTCCGATTCCCCCGTGAGAGAAGACTCATTCACCTTCAGGGAGAAGTTCTCGATGATTCGACCATCTCCCGGAATGATATCCCCAGCCTCCAGCAGGACGATGTCGCCGCAGACCAGGTCTGCCGCATCGATGATCTGTTGCTCTCCATCCCGGATCACGCGAGCGGTGGGGGAGGAGAGTTTCTTCAGGCTTTCCAGAGATTTCTCCGCCTTGATAGTTTGGGCAGTACCCAGGATGGCATTCAGGATCAGGACGGCGATGATCACCAGGGTGCTTTCCAGGTTGCCGGTAGCAGCAGAGATCAGTGCCGCAACGATCAGGATGATCACCAGCAGATCCTTGAACTGCTCCAGAAAAATCTGCAGGGTGGATTTCGACTTCTTTTCCTGAAGTTTGTTTTCGCCGTATTGGGCGCGGTTCTCGGTCACGTGGGACAGGGTCAGGCCACTTTCGGTGGTGCCAAATTCCTGCATGATCTCCTTCGGTTTATGCGTGTAAAACTTGTCCATATTTCCTCCTCTTTTGTATTTTTTGAATATAGCACTTTTTCAGAGCGATTGCAAGGGACCAGACTGAAACCTTACATAATAATTACACGGATCGCGGATATGCTGTTTATTGTCCAGCCAAAATATGTTACAATGAGTCCATGAATGAAGACAATCTCATCATTGCTCAGGCGGGAGACCGTCTGGAGCAGTGTCGAAACAGAAATTATATGACCAATACAGTTTTCCTGGACAGCCATCAGCAATCCGTGCTCAGGCAGGTATACGGGAAGGAACCGGAGGTACGCTTTCATGGGGGATACCCAGAGGCAGAGCGGGTATGTATGCTTTGTCTGCCAGACTATATGGGGGAACCGGATCCGGAGCTCTTCACCGTGATCCGCGCGCAGATCGCCGGGAAAGGCGGCCCGGTACCGGGCCATCGGGATTACCTGGGCGCACTGACCGGACTTGGGATCCGCCGGGAGATGACAGGAGATATACTGGTGCGAGAGGATGGGGCTGACATCATCGTACTGAGCGAAATCGCGGAGTTCCTGCTGGCTGAGTATGGTAAAGCAGGAAGGACAACCCTTTCGGTGAGTGCGGTGCCTATCGGAGACCTGATGATCCCTCGCCAGGAGCCTCAGATGATCAGCGATTCGGTGGCTTCGGTGCGGTTGGATAACGTGGTGGCATCTGCGTTTCGTCTTTCCCGCACAAAAGCAGTCGACCTGATCCGACAGGGGCAGGTGTTTGTCGATCACATGGAGAGTCTGAAGCCGGATCAGAAACTGGCTGAGGGGACGCTGATCAGCGTGCGGCACCAGGGTCGGGTGAGACTGGTTGAGATCGGCGGCAGGTCCAGAAAGGGCCGGGAATACATAACCATGGAAAAGTATTGAATTTGTGTTCTGCAAACAACTTTTTCTGTTGTTTTTTGATTTTTTATCTTGATTTATACAAACGAATGTGTTAATATCCTCTTGTAAGTTGATTCAGACAGAGAGGATCAGTTATGCGTCGTTTTCAGTTTGCAGCAGAATACTATTACTTTTACTCTTTCGTGGATACAGTAGGAAAGAGCATTTTGCTGCGCGGAGAAAGCGACAGATAGGTGACTGAGACCAGAGATGATTCAGAACCTCGCAGCCAGTGCTGCGGGGTTTATTGTTTTGGAGGAAGTATAAGTAATGGTAACGATTTTGAGACCGGGTACAACGGAAGAACAGAAGCGAATGCTGATCAAGTGGTTTGAGGATCAGGGCCTCAGGGTGACGGAATACGTCAATGACGACGAGACCGTGCTGGGACTGATCGGAGACACCAGCCAGATCGATATCGAGATGCTGGAGTCGCTGGATATCGTGGATCGGGTGGTAGAGATCTCTGAGCCATTTAAGAAGGCCAATCGGGAGTTCCATCCGGAAGATTCCATCGTGGACATCGATGATGTCCAGATCGGCGGAGGCCATTTTGCGGTGATCGCAGGGCCCTGTTCCGTGGAGACAGAAGAGCAGATCGTCGGCGTTGCGGAGGCCGTGAAGGAGGCCGGAGCGACCCTTCTGCGAGGAGGCGCGTTCAAGCCCAGGACATCGCCTTATGATTTCCAGGGACTGAAGGCCGAAGGACTGCGCCTTCTCCTGGAAGCCAAGAAGATCACCGGGCTGCCCATCGTCACGGAGATCATGAACCAGGAGCATCTGGATCTGTTTGCGGATGTGGATGTGATCCAGGTGGGAGCACGGAATATGCAGAATTTTGAACTTCTGAAGGAACTGGGACATTCCAACAAGCCGGTCCTGCTGAAGAGGGGGCTGGCCAATACCATCAAGGAACTGTTGATGAGCGCGGAGTATATCATGAGCGGCGGGAATGAGAACATCATCCTCTGTGAGCGAGGGATCCGCACCTTTGAGACCTATACCAGAAACACCCTGGATCTATCTGTGATCCCGGTACTCCATGAGTTGACACACCTGCCGGTGGTGGTTGACCCCAGTCATGCCACAGGACACTCCGGTCTGGTTCCCTCCATGGCACTGGCAGCCACGGCAGGGGGTGCAGACGGTCTGATGATCGAGGTGCATAACAACCCAGCCATGGCTCTGTGTGACGGACCGCAGTCATTGACACCGGCCCAGTTCTCAAACACCATGGCCAAAGTCAGAAAGATCAGGGAGGTGTTATAGATGAAAGTAGGAATCGTAGGGCTAGGGCTTATCGGTGGCTCCCTTGCCAAGGCCTATCGGAATGCGGGTGCCGTTGTTCTGGGAATTGACAGGGAAGATCTGGTAACACGCTATGCGCTGATGGCGGAGGCGATCGATGATGAGCTGGCAGACAACAACATCGACACATGTGATCTGATCCTCATCGCCATCACCCCTGTCGCTGCGGTGGAATGGTTCCGTGAGCACGCTCCGCTGATCTCCCGGAATACCGTCGTGATCGACTGCTGCGGCACCAAACGTTTTGTCTGCGGCGAATGCTTTCCTATCGCAGAGAAATATGGGATCACCTACATGGGAGGACACCCCATGGCCGGAAAGGAGCGTGGGGGAATCAAGAACAGCAGCGCGGATCTGTTTCAGAACGCGCCCTTTATCCTGGTGCCCTGGGAGGCTACAGATATGGAACTCCTCATGCGGGTAAAGGGCATGCTGATGCTGGCGGGGTTCGGCCGGGTGGGCGTGACTACCTCGGACGAGCACGACCGGGTCATTGCGTTCACCTCGCAGATGCCACACATCGTGTCCAACGGGTTCATCAAGAGTGAGACCGCCCTGGTGGACAGCCAGATGATCTCTGCGGGCAGCTATCAGGATTTCACCAGGGTAGCCTATCTGGACGAGAAGATGTGGTCGGAACTCTTTCTGGAGAATAAGGACTATCTGACAGCGGAGATCAAGGGACTGATCGAGAAGCTGCAGGAATACGAGACAGCCATTGAGGAAGATGACAAGGACAAGTTAGAGAAATTACTGGCAGAAGGGAAGATCTGTAAGGAACGCGTTCTTCAGAAGTGCGGACCTGCACAGATCAACGGAGAATAATGGCGACAACGATCGATATCATTCCATCAAAATCATTCGCGCACAGAGCGCTGATCTGTGCAGCGCTGGCAGACATGCATACAGATATTCGCTGTGATCTGCCCTCCCGTGACATCGAGGCGACCCGTGCTTGTGTAGGGGCGATCCTGGACGGAGGGAATATCATGGAGTGCGGAGAGAGCGGTTCGACGCTCAGGTTTCTGTTGCCTGTCATGGGCGCCCTTGGAAGAAAAGGGATCTTCATGACGGAGGGGAGGCTCTCAGACCGGCCGCTGACACCGCTGGTACAGGAACTGGAGACACACGGATGTTCGCTGAGTCCCCAGGGAGAGACCCCGATCACCATTGAGGGGCAGCTGACACCGGGGATCTTTACCTTGCCAGGAAACATCTCCTCCCAGTACATCACCGGACTCCTGATGGCTTTGCCCCTACTGGATGGGGACAGTACCATCGATGTCATGGGGAATCTGGAATCAGCGCCCTATGTGGCGATCACCACAGAAGTCCTTCGACAGTTTGGAATCCTATGGATCACCAAGATGACTCGTCACGGTATGAGTTTTGAGGTTCCTGGGAATCAGAGATACGAAGGACCAGATACCTTTGTGGTCGAGGGGGACTGGTCCGCTGCGGCGTTCTGGCTGGCGGCAGGCGCCCTTGGCCGCAAGCCCATCACCGTCCGGGGGCTTAACATGAACTCCATGCAGGGAGACATCAAGATCCTGGACGTGCTCAGACAGTTCTGTGTGGACGTGGTGGAAGGAGATGCGGAAGTCACCGTGTATCCCTCGCATCTGCAGGGCTGCGAGGTGGACGTGTCAGCGATCCCGGACCTGGCTCCTGTGATCGCGCTGCTGGGTACCGCTGCTACAGGGCGGACGGAGATCGTCAATGCAGCCAGGCTGCGGCTCAAGGAAAGCGACCGCCTCCACTCCATCGCGGAGAGTCTGAACGCGCTGGGGATGAGCGTGCAGGAGAAAAGTGACAGCCTGGCCATCAAGGGGAGCATCCGCAAGGGTTTCCGGGGAGGGCGTGTTTCCTCCTTCGGCGACCACAGGATCGTCATGATGGAAGCGATCGCCTCCCTCATCTGCAGGGACAAAGTCATCATCGACGGGAAGGAAGACGTAGCGAAATCGTATCCTGGGTTTTTTGAGGTCATGCACCAGGCAGGTCTTGACCACAATGTGGAGTGACTATGAGTTCAATATTTGGAAATACTATCAGAGTATCAATCTTTGGGGAATCCCATGGACCCGCCATTGGGGTCAGTATCGATGGTGTTCCCGCTGGAGAGGCCATCGATATGGAAGTACTGCAGGCCTTCCTGGACAGACGGGCCCCCGGCAGAGGCCGGTATTCCACGCCTCGTAAGGAGAGTGACCAGCCGGAGTTTCTCAGCGGTGTTCTGAACGGAAGGACGACAGGAAGCCCCATCGCAGCCATTATCCGCAACCGCAACACCAGATCCGGCGATTACAGCCAGATGCAGGATGTACCTCGTCCAGGGCATGCGGATTACACTGCCCGCATTCGGTACGGTGGCTATGAGGATGTGCGAGGCGGTGGGCACTTCTCCGGAAGGCTGACCGCTCCTCTTTGTATCGCAGGAGGGATCTTCCTGCAGATCCTCCACCGGCAGGGGATCCATATCCAGGCAGAGATCCTGGAGATCGGCGGTAATCGGGAGGATCCCTATGGAGAGATCGACCGAGCGAGAGCGGAGGAAGATTCCGTTGGTGGGATCATCCAGTGTACCGCAGAGGGAGTGCCTGCCGGCATCGGCGCCCCCATGTTTGATGGTGTGGAGAACAGGATCTCCCAATGCGTGTTTGGGATCCCCGCGGTCAAGGGCATTGAGTTTGGGAGCGGGTTTGCCGGCAGCAGGATGCGGGGAAGTGAGAACAACGATCCATATGGTTTTGTGGACGGGGAAAGCAAGGCTTTGTCCAACCACCACGGCGGGGCGCTGGGGGGGATCACCAGCGGGATGCCCATCGTCTTTCGGGTGGCCGTCAAACCGACACCATCCATCGGGAAAGAACAGCAGAGTATCCGTTACAGTCAGAAAGAGAATGTAAAGATGCGCGTGAAAGGCCGGCACGATCCTTGTATCGTGCCCAGGGCGCTTCCCTGTGTGGAGGCGGCTTGTGCGATCGCGCTTTACGATATGATCGCCGAGAATGTGAGGTAAGCAATGGCGGAAAAAAGAATAGGAGAATGCGAGGAGAGAGCGAAGGTTTTGGAGGAAGAAATCATGGAGCGCCTGTACGCGCGCATGCGTCTTGCAACAGAACTGGCGGAGGAGAGAAAGGCACAGGGGCTGCAGGTGCTGGATCCGATCCGGGAGCGCACCAGGCTGGAGGAGATCACGGGAGAGGCGCCGGCGGAGTTTGCCGGATACAGCAAGGTTCTCTACAGCACCCTGAACGAGCTGATCCGGGATAACACCAGGGCAGCCGTGATGGAGGATACGGAGCTTGTCAAGATGATCCGAAATGCCTGCGAAGGGACACCGCGAGTATTTCCCGAGCGCGCCATGGTAGCCTGTCAGGGCGTACAGGGAGCGTATCAGCAGCAGGCCTGTGACCGGCTTTTCTCCATGCCGCAGATCATGTACGCAAGGAATTTCAACGGCGTTTTCGCTGCCATCGAGCAGGGGCTATGCCAGTACGGGGTGCTGCCGCTGGAGAACAGCACGGCGGGCTCCGTCAACAGCATTTACGAACTGATGAGCAAGTACAGGTTCTATATCGTCCGAAGCGTGCGGCTGAAGATCGATCACTGTCTTCTGGCGAAGAAGGGCACAAAGCAAGGCGAGATCAGGGAGATCTTTTCCCACGAGATGGCTATTCTTCAGTGTCAGGACTACCTGAAGAATTTTGCGGGAGTGAAGGTGACGGTGTGCAGCAACACCGCAGAAGCGGCAGAACGCGTGGCTAGTTCGCAGCGCCGTGATGTGGCTGCCCTGGCTTCCTATGAGTGTACGGAACTCTACGACTTGGTGTGCCTGGAGGATTCTGTACAGGATAGCGAAAACAACTACACCAGGTTCATTTGTATTAGCAAGGATCTGGAGATCTACCCGGGGGCCAACAAGACCTCGATGATGCTGTCCGTGGCACATCGTCCGGGGGCGCTGTACAATGTGCTTTCCAGTTTCAATGCGCTGGGGATCAACATTTCCAAACTGGAGTCAAGGCCCATCGGCAGTCGGGATTTTGTGTACCGCTTCTATTTTGATATCGATGCGGAGGCGTACTCAGAAAAGTTTATTCGTCTGATGAACCAGATCCAGGAACTGTCTGCGGAGTTCCGTTATCTTGGAAGCTACAGCGAGGTATGACATGGAATTGAAGGACTACAGAGCTGAGATCGACAGGATCGACAGGGAGATCGTCTCACTGTTTCAGCAGCGCATGCGGACCTGCGAAGGGATCGCCAGATACAAGCAGGCAAACAACCTGCCCGTGATGGATACTGGCCGGGAACTGGAGAAGATCGATCAGGTCAGGGGACTTGTTGATAAGGATATGGAAAAATATATAGAATTGTTATATAATGTAATTATGAAGATGAGCCGAGCTCATCAGAAGGAAATCGTGTAGAACTAACTTAGGAGGAGAACATGGCTAAGTATGGTCTGATCGGGGAACACCTTTCCCACAGTTATTCCCCGATGATCCATAAGATGTTCGGGGATTATGAGTATGATCTGCTGGAAGTGACGGAAGAGGAACTGCCCTCCCTGTTGCATTCCGAGGAGTACCAGGGGTTTAATGTGACGATACCGTACAAGACCATCGTATCGGGGATGTGTGACGAGATCAGCAATACCGCACACAGGATCGGAGCGGTGAACACAGTGGTGAAGCGGGAGGATGGCACGCTGTACGGCTGCAACACCGATTATCTGGGATTTCGCTATCTGATGGAGAAGAACAAGATCTACCCCGGTGGTCAGAAGTGTCTGATCTTCGGAAGCGGAGGAGCGTCCAGGACGATCCAGTGTGTGCTGGAGGATCTCGGTGCCAAGGAGATCGTCGTCATCTCCCGCAACACAGAGGAGAACTACAACAACATCGGCCGTCACCACGATGCTACGATCCTGGTCAACGCGACACCGGTGGGCATGTACCCGGACAACCTGCGGAAGCTGGTGGATCTGGGGCAGTTCGACGAACTGAAGGGCGTTGTGGATGTGATCTACAATCCGGCGCGGACGCTTCTGATCCTGGACGCAGAGGCTCGGGGGATCCCCTGTGCCAGCGGCCTTGACATGCTGGTCGCGCAAGCCTGGGAGTCAAGCGAGCTCTTCCAGGGGACGGACATTGACAAGGACGAGATACTGGAGGTAGCAGAAGCCTTGCGGGCGGAGATGCAGAACATGATCCTGATCGGTATGCCGGGAGCCGGCAAGACCATGCTGGGACGTAAGATGGCCAAGGCCCAGGGAAGGGAATTCCTGGACGTGGACGACATGGTGGAAGAACGGGAAGGCATGTCGGTTGCAGAGATCTTTGCCCAGAAGGGGGAGGCCTACTTCCGGAAGATCGAGACAGAGGAACTGGAGAAGGCCTGCAAGCGGACCGGCGTGGTGATCGCCACCGGTGGTGGTGTGGTGAAGACCAAGCGTAACTACAACATTATCCGCCAGAACGGACGGGTGGTCTGGATCAAGCGGGATCTGGACAAGCTGGAGACAGACGGAAGACCGCTCTCCATCTCCACACCGGTGCAGCAGCTGTACGACGAGCGGAAGGATCTCTACGAGTCGTGGAGCGACTATTTTATCGATAATAACCAGGAGATGAAATGATGCGTGTCATGGTCATCAACGGTCCCAATCTGAATATGCTCGGGATTCGGGAACCGGAAATCTACGGGAGCAAGACCTACGAGGATCTGATCCATTACATGGAAGGGGCTGCAGAGGCGCTGGACGTGGAGATCGTGGAGTTCTACCAGTCCAACCACGAGGGGGATCTGGTCGATGCAATCCAACGGGCCTACAGCACTTGCGACGGGATTGTGATCAACCCGGGGGCCTACACTCACACCAGCATCGCGCTTTTGGATGCGGTGAAGACAGTAGGACTTCCCGTGGTGGAGGTGCACATCTCCGACCCGGACAAACGGGAGACGTTCCGCAAGCGGTCGTATATCCGCAGAGCCTGCATCGCCACGGTGAAGGGCATGGGGCTGGATGGGTATATCGAGGCACTGAAGATATTGACAAGACATCAATAATATGATATAAATAGTGATGTTTGTTTCAATTTTTGTGTTCTCTCGCAAGAGAGCTAAGAGGGAAACAGGTGAAAGTCCTGTGCGTTCCCGACGCTGTAATTGATTTGGGTCCTTCACTATGCCAATGGCTTTGTCTGCTGTGAAGGCGAGGGGCCGTATCGTCATGAGCCAGAAGACCTGCACAAAGATTATTTATATATGTAGCGGATGACTATATGTATAGATCGAGAGAGGACACACCTTGGCATAATGAAGGTACTGGCTTAGGCAGGCGAGTCCGATGTTTACGTAATGTTGCTTACAGGAAATCTGTGTGATCGAACGGTTTTATATGGGCCTCCGTTGCATATGAGATGCAAAGGAGGTTTTTAATTGAAGAAAATCGGAAGTAGACTGACAGTAATCATGTTGTCTGTCATGTTGGTGGTGACCATGATGGTGCCATCGGTCTCGTTTGCGGCAGATGGCAGTGAGACAGAAGGGATACAGGAAGCCACTGCGGCACCGGCGCAGGTGCTGGAGGATGGTACGTATAGTGCGGTGGCCACCACGGACAGCGGAATGTTCAAGTTTTCAAAATGTACCCTGTATGTGCAGGATGGTATTATGAGTGCGGTGCTGTCCCTCTCAGGGAGCGGGTTCAACCGCCTGTACCTTGGATCGGCCAAGAAAGCAGCGTCTGCAAATGCAGACGATCTTCTTTACTATGCTGATGAGGATGGGCATTTCACATTCTGGCCTGTACCGGTGCGGGCGCTGGACGAAGAGATCCAGGTCGCGGCGCATGCCTATAGAGACGGCAGAGATACCTGGTATGATCACAAGGTGACCATCAAATCTGCAGGATTGAGCAAGGTGAGTGATGGCATACAGCGTCCTTCTAAGAAACTGGAAGCAGCAAAATACATCCAGCAGCATTACGTTGCGGAAGGGATCTTTGCGGACGAGGGCGATGCTACGCTGTCGGGAGATGGCTATCTGGTATCTGCTTACAACGACAAGGGCGAGAAGGTAGAGGCCTTGAAGCTTAAGCAGCCGGAGAATGGCATCTTCAAAAGCGGATGGACGTTCTCGGATGAGACGCTGTTTGGTGGCGCAAAGTCCTCGGGCAGCAGTTTCTCTCTGGAAGAACTCAAGGAAGACACCAAGGTAGAGGCAACTCTGTCTCTGTATAAGCCGACCGAAAAGGACGAGGCGATCGATGCTGGGACTGCGGAGCCTCTGGCCTCACAGGCGTTCACCCTGTATCTGTCCGCCAGCCCGGCAGAGTCCGCGGCGAGCATCCAGGCAGTGGATGTGCGCACCGGTGAAGTCGTGACCGAGGGCGTAGAGATCAAGGTCACCTGGAAGATTTCCAGAAAAAAGACCGGAGAAGTGAAACCGGATCAGGATGGAAAATACAAGTTGACGCCCGGGACCAAGTATACGGTTAAGGCGACGACGACTGCGGCCTCTGGGTATTATACAGGAAACCAGGTAGAAGGCCGCAGCTATACAGGCAGCTTTGTGCCGAAGACAGTGAGTGAGACCTACGAGATCCCCGTTGTCCCGGAGAAGGACTGTAAGGACCTGATGACGGTCAAGATCATCGATGAGGAGACTGGGGAACCAGTTCCCCAGGCAGAGCTCAAAGTCTCTGTAGGCAAGATAAATGATATTCAGCCAGAGGATGGCAAGTACAGTGTCTGGCACGGCGTCTACACCAACTGTTCGGTGACGGCAGATGGCTATCTGGCCCAGACGGCACGTGTCATTCCGGATCAGCGCGATTACGAGGCCGTGGTGGCGATCCGCAAACCTAGGACCTACCGCGTCAAGCCCCTGTGTGAGGTTCCCTTAGGGTATCCTGAGATGAAGAACAAGACTGTTCAGGCCTTCTTCGATGGGAATGCGGACAGCCCCATGGAAGCCGAGGAGGATGGGGCATATGTGCTGAAGGAGAAAGAACGAGTACAGTTCGTCGTTCAGTCGGAGAACTATTTGGAATGTAAGTGGTTCTATACGGCAGGAAACAAAGATCCGGAGATCCTTGATGTGACCACTACCCCGGCTAGCAAACCCAGCGCGACGAACAAGACACTCCTTGAGATGAAGATCCAGGAAGCAGAGGAGGAACTGGCGCTGATGAAAGAAGGCAAAGAGCCGGGCCAGTTTGAAGAGGGAACCATCGCAGAGATCCAGAGCATCATTGATGAGTACAAGGAGATCGCCCAAGGAACCGAGGTCGATAAGGCCACACCGGGAGATGCAGAGAAAAAGCTACGCAAGGCGTTTGATACCGCGTATGATGAGAAGGAAGTTCCGGAAACCGCCAAGGTCACGGTATTCGCGCACATGGAGCCGAACCAGCCGCCAAAGAAAATGGAACTGGAGCTCACCAATGAGAGCGGTGCCGGCTACGGAAAGGATAGGGTGTCCGGAGCGAAGAACCGCGTCACCATGGTAGATGCTATGGTGGCGGCTCATCGTGAGCTCTATGAAGATTTTGACGAAGCCAACCTCTATACGGATGAGAAGGGCCACACGGCACATAAGTATTTCTCAGAGGGACTCAATGGCATGCTCAGTCCGGTAGGAAAACTGTTTGGCAAGGATGGTATGGAATACGGACTGACCTACCGCATCAACGGGACCGGCTACTCCGCCAGGAACATGGATGTCAGGAAACTGCCACTGAAGGATGGGGATCGCGTTGATCTGTACGTGTATTACAAGACCAACCCGGGCAATGCTTACGTGTTCTTTGAGGAGCCAGAGAAGACGGTTAAGGCTGGGGAACGGTTTACAATGAAACTGAAGGGAATGCTGTATTCGGCGAACAGCAGTACCTATGATGATTCGGCGCTTTCCAACACCTTTGGTCCGATGCCGGATATAACGGTAACACTGAAGAATACCGAGACAGGGGAGATCGTGAAGTGCGTCGAGGCTTCGGATGACAACGGAAAGCTCCTGTTCAAGATCGGAAAGACGGGTGTCTACGAACTGGATTCTATCGAGAGTGAATCGGTTCCCTATGTGTTCTATCCCGCCTGCAAGGTCACGGTGAAGGAGTCTGCGAATGATCCGCAGGGCAAGCCCGCGGGAGGGAAGGTCCAGAAGATCGGGATCAAGGCCGCGTATTTCCGCGGTTTCCATGACAAAGTCTACAACGGGAAAAAACAGACACAGAACATCGTTGGCGTTTACAAGGATAAGAAGATCACCTATAAGGCGTCCTATTCCAACAACCTGAACATCGGAACCGCGACCGTCAGGATCCAGGGAACCGGCGCGTACAACGGAGTGATCACCAAGACCTTCCGGATCCTGCCCGGAAAAGCCAGCATCAAGAAAATCAAGAGAAAGCGTAAAGCCGTCAAGGTCAAGGTTGGAAAGCCAAAGGGCGGTGTTTTCTGCCAGGTGGCGTACCGGAAGGGCAACGGCACATGGAAGGTGATCACGGCCAAGAAGAAAACAGTACGCATCAAGAAGCTTAAGAAAAAGAGCATGGTCGAGGTGCGTGTGCGCAGCTGCAAGAAGGTAAGCGGTAAACTTTATACTAGCGGCTGGTCGACTGTGAAGAAAGTGAAGGTAAAGTAAATGCGTAGTTCGTTCAAAGGGAAAACTCGCTGGACCCTGCGCATCCTGCTCGTGGCCGTTCTGGTCGTTCTGGGAATGGCGATGACAGCAGCCGTGTACGCTGAGGATACTGCGGATGGGGGAGAGACCCCATCCGCAGCAGGTGCGCTGCATGACGGCTTCTTCGTTGGGAACGGTGACGGAAAGTACGGGAAAGTCACCCTGTGTGTTCAGGTAAAAGACGGAAAAATCGAGACCATTCGTGTTCTGGCGAAAAACGAAACACCAAAATATTGGGAAAAGGCCAAGGCGACGTTTCTGGCGATTCTGCAGGAACAGAAGCCTGAGGTGGACAATATTTCCGGCGCGACCAAGAGCAGTCGGGCCATTCGGGAGGCGACCAGAAGTGCTCTCAACAATTCAAGAGAGAACCTTGGCAACGGCGATCCATCCGCGCCACGCAGCGATCTGTTTGCTGGAGGCAAGGGTACGGAAGAGGAACCGTTTCTGATCGACAATGTGTCTCAGCTGGTGAAGTTTAGACAATCCGTCACCGATGCAGTGGACTATCAGGGCATCCATGTCAGGCTGGAAAAGGATCTGGATCTGTCGGGGCTTGCCTGGGAACCTGTCGGAGAAGCAGGATGCTCCTTCGAAGGCTATTTTGATGGACAGGGGCATACGATCTCAGGTATGCGTCTGGGTACAAAAGGGGCTCCGCTGAATCCGACCCGGAAGCAGCCTGCTTACGGTTTTTTCGGTGTGCTGGGAGCATCGGCGGTGGTGCGGGATCTCCAACTGAAGGATGTCCAGATCAACGTATCTGGAGATCAGACTTTGTACGTGGGCAGCGTTGCAGGGCTTTGTCGCATGGCGCCAAATACCCCGGACATTGAAGAGTACAGTCTCACGGAGAAAGAACGCGTGGCCGGAGCCGGCTGTGCGATCAGCGGATGCCAGGCCAGCGGAGAGATTCGCGCCAACGCAGGCGGACAGAATGTCTGGGCCGGTGGACTGGTCGGACGGGGAGAGAACCTGCAGATCAAGGACTGCCGGGAAAGCTGCCTTGTCGAAGCCGTGACCAGCGGATACTTCCTCTATGTGGGAGGCCTGCTTGGGCAGGGCGAAGGCGGAAGCATCACCTCATCTGAGTGTGCGGGTACAGTTGCATCCCACGAGGGATCATCGGATACGGTTGTGTATAGCGGTGAAATCTCCGGGGCCTTTACAGGAGAGCAGGGAGAGGTTCGCATCATCAGACCCCCGTCGCCTGAAAAAGCCGGAGAGAACAAGCCCGCTGCGAAAAAGCCCGCGCCCAAGAAGAAGGTCGTGCCTGCGCCTCTGGGAAAGCCCTCTGTCAGAAAATCAAAGACCAAGAAGAGAAAATGTACCCTAAACTGGAAACCGGTCGCCGGAGCAAGTGGGTATATCATCGAAACCGCGAAAGACAGAGGATTCCACAAGGGGAAAAAGACAATCCGCTGCAAGAGCGGTAAGATCGTGAAAAAGAAGATCAAACTGAAGAAGGGACAGCACTTTGTAAGGATCCGTGCCTACAAAACAGTGCGTGGGAAGGCTATCCAGTACAGTGCCTTCAGTAATACCCTTCGGGTGTAGTATCGCCATCTTTTCTTCCCGTGGTCAGTTTGGGATAGACATCTTCGGCAAAATATGGTTAGATAGAGATGTAGGATATTACTGACTTGGGACGGTCATGCGAACACAGTGGTCAGACAGGAGTCACGGGATGAGGAGAATAGGCGTACGATTTTGTGGAGGCTGCAATCCCCGGTATGACCGGGGGGCAGCCTTTCGTTGCATCAAGGTACAGATCGACCGGGAACGGGGAGATCTGGTGTTGGAGCACGCCCAGGAGGGACAGGTCTACGACGGACTCCTGATCATCGGTGGCTGCCAGGCCTGCTGCGCCGGGTACGACCAGTTTGACAACCGGGGGCCGGTGCTGAAGATGTATGCCGCATCAGAGGTGCCGGATGTGATCAGACGATTGATGGAAGGGAAAACAGATGAAAAGGACGATTAAACAGTGGACAGTACTGGCGCTTGTCGTTCTGCTTGCGGGGGTGCTGGCAGCTTGCGGGAGCACCGAGGGCGAGAAGGGAGCAGAGAAAGAGTCCGGAGCCATCGACTATATGGTGCTGGTGAACAAGCTCAACCAGCTGCCGGATGGCTGGGAGGATGCGCTGGAGACGACCAGGTTCACCAACAGCGTTGGCGACGAGGTTGAGGTGGAGAAGAAATCCTACGATGCCTATCTGGCGCTGAAGGAAGAGCTTGAGAAGGAAGACATCCATGTAGATCTGGATTCAGCTCGCCGCAGCGTGGAAGCACAGCAGAAGATCATGGATGATTTCACCAAGAAATACGGGGAAGACTACGCCAAGAAGACTGTGGCTCAACCTGGCTACTCGGAGCACCACACGGGACTTGCGCTTGATTTGTATCTGATCGTCGATGGAAAGGACCTCACGGAGAACGAGGACATGATCCAGTATCCGGAGATCTGGGCGAAGATCCACGAGAAACTAGCCAGTCACGGGTTCATCCTCCGTTACCTGAAGGACAAGGAACAGATCACAGGATACGGATACGAACCCTGGCATATCCGGTATATCGATGACCCGGACAAGGCGGCAGAGATCATGAAGAAGGGAATCACCCTGGAGGAGTACCTCGGCGCGGTGAAGGCATCTGACGTGACCATCGACTACGGAAAATCCGACCTCTATTCCAAGGAGGAACTGGAGGAGGCCGCGATTCAGGTTAAGTGCGAGTTTGCAGCCTGGGAAGGTTGCGAGATGCACAGCCTGCGCTACGCTGGGGACAAAAGCAATTCCAAGGAGAACATCAAGTGGCTGAATTCGCTGAGCAAGGGGGCCAAGTACACGCAGGTATGCGAGTTCCTCTGCGACTTCCACTCCCCAAAGGAAGAGGCCGGTGCCTGGGAACCGGATCAGGAATATGAGGACTACCAGTTCTGGCTCGCCAGAGAAAAGGACGGCGGCTGGGACCTGGTCAGCTACGGGTATTGATCACCAGAGATATTGTGATCAGAGCTCTGCAAATGACTCATTTCTATGATGGTAATCTGAAAATGGAGCGGTCGACCCTTAGTGGTCGGCTGTTTTTTTCTTCATTGATGCATCATCTTCTGCCTGGGGAATAGGGAACGGAGTCTTCAACGGCGGATGCGCATACGACCGGCAACGCTGTCGTGTTTCACCGTCCATACGGCCAGCACGGTGCTCACGGGTACCACCAGACAGCATCCCATGCCGCTGACGCAGATGGTGATCACCTCCCGGGCTAGAGACTGGCTGTTCAGGACTGTCAGCAAACTGTAATCCTCCAGGTATTGGATGAACAGTGTCAGGAACTCGGCAATATATATGTAGAAGATGGTGTGGATAGAGGTGGCCAGGATCGCCTTGGACACGGTGAAGGCGGCCGCCATCAGCCGCGCTGGAGACAGAGCCTGGTTATTGGTGTGGATCTCCCAGGTGGCAGCAGTGATGGCCACAGAGGTGTCGATCACCGTGCCGATCAGAGCGATGATCATGACAGAGATCTGCAGGGAGAGCATGTCCACGCCGATGTTGCGGGTATACCCGTTGGAGTCCGTCAGCTCATACTGCTCGGCCGGGAAAGCTTCTGCGTTGGCGCCACTTGCCAGGAACCACACCAGCGGCAGGAGCAGGGCGATAACCAGGACGACAGAGCAGAAGGCGACCTTGGACTTCTGGTTGATCTCATTCTGGAAGAAGAGGGTGACCAGAGTGATGATCACGCAGGCGCCGAAGGTGATGAGCACCGGAGGCAGTCCTCGATAGATCAGAAACAGGGCACACAGGAAGATCCCTGCGTTCATGGCAGTGGACAGGATCGATCGGCTGCCTTTGTCGCCGCAGATCAGGAGGATGAGCAGGATCAGGATAGCGGATAATACAAGCAGGATCATGCGGCTGCCTCCTTTCTGCCGTGACGGTCATACCAGTAGATGGAGAGGGCGGCAGCGATTGGAATGGCCAGTACCAGACCTATGCTTCCGGTGAGGAACCGCGCCAACTCAAAGAACACGTTATAGTGCAGGATCGTCCGCAGGGCGATCCCATTGCGCATATATAGGAGGAAGGCGGGGAGGCAGGCCGCGATGTTTGTAAAGAACATCAGGTTCACCATGGTGCCCACCAGATCATCACCCACCTCCCGAAGAGAGGCGATGTAGTCCCGGTAAGAGGCATTCGGCGAGGTCTCTGCAATCTGGTCGCAGGTCATGACGATGGTCACGACCACGTCCATGACAGCCCCCAGGCAACCCACCAGGATCTCCGAGAGGAAGATCATGAGGGCGTCTGTAGGCTCGTAAGGATGGACCAGATACTCCATGAAATCATAATCGATGCTTCCGCAGGTTGCGAACACCAGGGCAGCCAGCCCGGTGGTCACCAGAACCGTGAGCAAGGTCGCGGCAAGGGAAAGCCATGTGCGGCGGCTATGCCCGTACATAAAGAAAAGCAGCATGGCCGTGAAGAACACCGTCATCGGGATGGTGGCGGCGAGCAGGTTGATCCCCTGCAGATACAGACGCAGCACCACATAGAAGGCCGCCATATTCAGCGCAAGGCTGAGTATGGTCAGTGCCCCGCGGCGTCCCCCGACTAGCAGAAAGAGGCCGAAGAGTGCGACCAGCACGCTGAGCACAAAGCTATCCCGCTTGGTGCCGGCAGCCTGGGCGGTGAGGGCGGTCGGCGCTCCTGCAGAAGCTGGCTTCAGAGAGTCCAGGAACACCTGGTCACCGGGCTTGTATTCCACCGTGTAGACATGGGAACTCTGAAAGTCATTCGAAAAGCGTACCGTCTTGCCACGGTATGCGCCGTTAAGCAGCACGCCGGTCAGGGTCTGACGGTAGTAGGTCTCTCTGTAGGTATGGGTGCCGTCGCTGCCGGTCTTTTCCTGCAGTACCTGATTGTCAGCGGTGGTGATCCGGCAGATGTCCTTCTCGTATAGAAACGCATCGTGCTGAAGGAAGCCCCAGACACCGAGGACGAGCAACACATATAACAGGATCTTTATTGTCAGTGGTTTCTTTTTCATATTGTTTTTCCTTGATACAGTATAATACAATGCCGGATAATTCACAAGAGAAGGGTGAAGGTGCAGGCAAGGATGGAAATAATCTCTGAAGCATGTTATAATATCCACCAGGAGGTTAAGAAATGAGAAAAGAAACCAAATGCATACATGCGGGATATACTCCTGGCAATGGAGAGTCCAGGATGATCCCGATCATCCAGAGCACCACATTCAAGTACGACACCAGTGAGGACATGGGTAAACTGTTCGATCTGGAGACAGAAGGGTATTTCTATACGAGACTTCAGAATCCTACCAACGACATGGTGGCAGCCAAGATCGCAGCGTTGGAGGGAGGTACGGCGGCAATGCTGACATCTTCCGGACAGGCAGCATCTTTCTTCTCCGTTTTCAATCTGGCGGGGCAGGGAGACCATGTGATCTCCTCCGCGTCCATCTACGGCGGAACTTTCAACTTGTTCAATGTGACAATGCGCAGAATGGGCGTAGATTTTACCTTTGTGGATCCGGACTGCAGTGAGGAAGAACTGGAAGCAGCCTTCCGTCCGAACACCAAGCTGGTATTTGGAGAGACCATCGCCAATCCGGCCCTGACCGTGTTCGATATCGAGCGCTTTGCAAACGCGGCGCATGCCCATGGGGTGCCTCTGATCATCGATAACACCTTTGCGACACCCATCAATTGTCGGCCCATCGAGTGGGGGGCAGACATTGTGACCCACTCCACCACCAAGTATATGGACGGACACGATGCTACCGTGGGTGGTGTCATCGTGGACAGCGGCAAGTTCGACTGGATGGCACACGCAGATAAATTCCCTGGGCTTTGTACCCCAGACGAGAGCTATCACGGCATCACCTATGCGGAGAAATTCGGCAAGGAAGGCGCATTCATCACCAAAGCGACGGCCCAGCTCATGAGAGATCTGGGGTCGATCCAGGCACCCATGAACGCCTACTTCCTGAATCTGGGTCTGGAGTCTCTGGCGGTGCGTGTCAAGCGGCACTGCGAGAACGCCCAGAAAGTGGCGGAGTTCCTCGACTCCCACGAGAAGGTGGCCTGGGTCACTTATCCGGGATTGCCTGGCGACAAGTACTATGAGAGAGCACAGAAATACCTGCCAGAGGGCGTTTGCGGTGTCATCTCTTTCGGTGTGAAGGGTGGGCGCAAGGCAGCCGAGGAGTTCATGAAACACCTGAAGCTGGCCATCATTGCCACCCATGTGGCAGATGCGCATACCTGCATCCTGCACCCGGCCAACTCCACCCACCGTCAGATGACAGACGAGGAACTGATCGCCTGCGGTGTCGGTCCTGACTTGATCCGCCTGTCCTGTGGCATTGAGAACGTAGAGGACATTCTGGAAGATCTGGAGCAGGCGCTGGCGAGCATATAGAGATTGGAAGCACCCAACAGTGCAGAGGAGGGAGCATGGGATACAAGGAAGATCTGAACACCCTGGTGGACCGGTACTACAACGAGGTACTGGGGAAATACAAGGTTACCACCATGGAAGCTGCCCGGAAGGGGAAGAAACTCTCCCTGTTTCGGAAACAGGACTACAAGCCCTGTATAGAAGGATTCCGGGAGCACCAGGCGGAGGCCCAGAAGATCCTGGAAGAAGCAGGTCCTATCCAGGTTGATAGTGATGATAAGTACGGAACAGCGCTGAAGACCATGTTGATCACCAGTCTTCAGGACTTCGACAAGCTTTGTGAGCGGAATGCGGAGTACTACGATCTGATGGAGAGGAAGCAGTATTCCGGCAGCGGGATCTCTACCAAGGACATCCAACTGTCCTTCACCGGAGTGAACGCCGCCCTGGGACCTGCGCTAGAGTCTCTGGACATCTTGGACAGGGCGCACAAGCTCTTCAACGGAGAGGATGTGCAGGTGGAGGAGGAAGACCTGCTGGAGGTATCCTCTGCGCAGAAAGAGAATGAGGAATAGGCACGCGTATGAGCATCTATGCGATCAGTGATCTGCACCTGTCCTTTGATGAGAGGATTGAGAAGCCCATGGATATCTTTGGGGATGGATGGGTGGATCACGCGGAAAACATTCGGGAGCACTGGCTGGCGAAGATCAGGCCGACGGACACGGTGCTGCTCCCCGGAGATCTATCCTGGGGGCTGCGCTTGGATGAGGCCATGGCGGATCTTCGCTGGATCCACGAGCTCCCTGGCACAAAGATCATCACCAAGGGGAATCACGACCTATGGTGGATGGGAATCACCAAATTGAATCAACTGTTTGATGATATGGTTTTCCTGCAAAACCACTGTTATGTGGTGGAAGAGGCAGATGTGGCGGTGTGCGGTACCCGGGGGTGGATCTGTCCAGGGACAGAAGGGTTCGATGACCACGATCAGAAGATCTATGACCGGGAACTGATTCGGCTGGAGTTTTCCCTGCAGGAGGCGAAGGCCTCCGGCGCAGGGGAGATCATCGCTGCGCTGCACTATCCCCCTACCAATGACAAACTGAAGCCTTCTGGATTCACGCAGATGTTGGAGGATTACGGCGTGAGCAAGTGCATCTACGGACATCTGCACGGGAAGCATCGTTTCCGCTGCGGCCTGCAGGGCGTGATGAACGGTATCTCCTATCGCCTGGTGTCTCAGGATTACCTGCAGGGAGATCCGATACTACTGAAGTAAGGAATTAAATTATCTATGAGGACAAGAGCAAGCTTGAGAATTACGGCAATGGGCATCGTGGTCACCACGATGCTTCTTGTGATTGTCCTCTCTGGTTTTATTATTGCTGCAGAAGCAAACCACGACTGTGCAGGGGCGGGCTGCCCGATCTGTCAGCAGATCCAGCAGTGTGAGAATACCCTGCGCCAGATCGGGGGCGGATGTGTCGTCATTCTGGCAATGGCCCTGGTATCCCTGGTGTTCTGCCTGCAGCGACCACTCTTTTCGGTGTTCCTATCCAAGGGAACACCCGTATCTCTTAAGGTTCGAATGAACATGTGAAGAACTTACCCGTTTTTTGTCAATATGAGAGGATGAAAACCATCCTCAGTTTTTGTTATACGAAAATGGAGGTTCTGACATGAAAAAATACATTTCACTCGTTCTCGTTCTTGTGCTGGCGCTCACCTGCCTGACCGCCTGTGGTGGACAGACTGCAGAGAAGACAGATAAGAACGGGAATGGTCCCCAGATCGTTACCACGATCTTTCCGATCTATAGTTGGGTAAAAGGCGTGCTGGGTGACAATCCGTCAAACGCAGAGGTGACCATGCTTCTGGACAAAGGCGTGGATCTGCACAGCTATCAGCCGACGGCAGAGGATATCAGAAAGGTAGCTGGCTGCGATATGTTCATCTACGTCGGAGGAGAATCCGATGAATGGGTAGAGGACGTTCTGAAGGAAGCGTCCAACAAGGATATGATTGTCATCAACCTGATGGACGTCATCGGGGATCAAGCCAAGGAAGAAGAAGTCAAAGAAGGAATGCAGGCAGAAGAACTCGTCGGAGGAGGGCACAAAGCCTGCCGCCCAGGAACAGAAGAAAGAGGAGGTAGATCTGGATCTCACGAGCCTCTCTGCGACCATGGTGTATTCTGAGGTTTTTAACATGCTGCAAACCCCTGGGGATTATGATGGAAAGACCATCCGCATGGCGGGGAAGGCCGCTTCCTATAAAGACGAAAGTACCGGGAAAGTATACCATGCCTGCATCGTACAGGACGCTACGGCCTGCTGTGCTCAGGGGCTGGAATACCAGCTCGCTGAGGGAGAGGACTATCCTAAGGACGATACACAGATCACTGTGGTGGGGGTGTACCGTGTTATTGATCAGGAAGGCATGGATTACGGAGTGCTGAAGAAAGCGAAGGTCACCTGATGTGGAAGTGATGTGGAGGTCGTTTGTCATGGGTCAGAATATTTGGTATACTTGACCGTAGAAGGGAGGCAGAAGAGTATGAAGAGAGTGATTTTGATCATCGCAGACAGCATGGGATGTGGAGAGGCACCAGATGCGGCGGCCTTTGGCGATGCGGGAAGCAACACCATCCTGCACGCGGCGGAGGGCACCCCGGGTTTCGCCATTCCTAACCTTCGCAAGCTGGGGCTTGGAAATATACAGAACTGTGCTGAAGGGCGGTTCGCCTTGCCTGAGACGGAAATAACCGGCGCCTTCGGGCGCATGCAGGAGATGTCCCGAGGAAAGGACACCATTACGGGGCACTGGGAGATTGCAGGCATCGAGACCCTGACACCCTTCAAGACCTACCCGGATGGTTTTCCGGCAGAGTTTATCCATCAGTTTGAGGAGGCTATCGGTACAGAGGTGTTGGGCAACTACCCGGCCTCAGGTACTGTGATCATCGAGGAGTTGGGGGAGGAGCACGAGGCCACCGGCAAGCCCATCGTCTACACTTCGGCGGACAGCGTGTTCCAGATCGCAGCGAACACCGATGTGATTCCGCTTCCAAGGCTGTATGAGATCTGTCAGATCGCCAGAGAGATGCTGGTAGGTGATTGGGCCTGTGGCCGGGTCATTGCCAGACCATATGTCAAGGTGGACGGCAAGCGTACCCGCACCAGCGATCGCCATGATTATGCGGTATCACCGCCGGAGGCGACCATGCTGGATCACATCAGCGGGGCGGGGCAGACGGTCTATGCCGTTGGCAAGATTCGTGATATCTTCAATGGCACCGGTATCACAGAGGCGGTACATACGGAGAGCAACATGGATGGTGTGGACAAGACCCTGGAGGCTATGGCTTCTGTGGAAGACGGATTGATCTTCACCAACCTGGTGGATTTTGACTCCCTGTATGGGCACCGGAGAGATCCGGAAGGGTATGGGAAGGCTATCATGGATCTGGACAACCGGCTGCCGGAGATCCTGGCGGCCATGAGAGAGGAAGACATCCTTATGATCACCGCTGACCATGGGAATGATCCGATCCACAGCGGGTTTGACCATACCCGGGAGTATGTACCCATTGTCGTATACGGTGCACTGGTGAAGGCCGGCACGGACATCGGCACCCGAAAGACCTTCGCAGACTGCGGCAGGACCATCACCGAGTATCTGGGGGTGCCGCCCACGGCCATGGGGGAGAGTTTCCTGGGGGAGGTCAGCAAGTAACCGCTTTTCGTTGAGTCGATGATTGGACGAATTCGTTTGTTGCTGGAGCGTTTAGCAGCCGGTGTCTGCAGCATGTCAGTGTTGGGGTTCAGGCGGGCAACGACCACGTCTTTTGTACATTGTTGGTTTTTATCATAAAGCTTAACGTGAAAACCCTCGCGCTTTTCTGCGGGGGCGGACTGTAAAAAAGACCGGATGTGCGTTCATTTTTTGTACACATTCGGTCCGTAACGGTGTCAGGAGTCTCGCTCCACCTACACATTTTCCTTGAGGAAGTGCCGTACATTTCGTTATATATCTGATCAGTTTGCCCGACCAGGGTGCATAAGAGCCGTCAATCCCTTAATAATGAAGGGGTTGGGATTCACCTCAGGCGGAACGTCGTTACCAACTGAATAAGATAGACAGCCCCCGCATTTTGTTGCGGGGGCTGTTTTTCATTTCGAAGACCAGAACTTGGCCATTACCGCGTTGGGTGCGGTCTCACGGCGCGTATTCCGTCGATGATCCCGACGAACACCATCAAGATCTCCAGGCGACCAAGTACCATGGCGAACATCTCCAGAAGTAACTGAAGCGCCGGAGCATCGACAGAGGTCAACCCGTTGGAAAGGCCGACAGTACCAAGGGCCGAGGCGAACTCAAAGGCGGCAGCCGGCAGGCTGCAATTCGCCACCAGAGTCATCAGCAGGGTCCCGATGCCGAGCACAAGCAGATAGATGGAGACAAAGCTCAGGATGTCCTCTTTGGTATGTTCGTTGATGGGTGTGGTGCGGTGAGCGCGGATGTAGTAGGGCGCAGACACCCAGCGGGCCGGCTCCATGCGCCGCCTCAAGTTCAGACGGGTGATTCGACATAACAGATAAGCCCGCTCCATCTTGATCCCACCCGCAGTGGAACCGGTGCATCCGCCGATCAACATCAGCATGGCGAGAAGCCCCAGGGAGATCGCAGGCCATCGGCTGTAGTCAGCGGTGGAATACCCGGTGGTAGAGAATGTTGTCACCACTGCAAAGCACGCATCCAGCAAACGACCAGGCAGCGTTCCTCCCTTGTGCCACAGTAGGTCCGCCGTCGTCAACAACGTACACAACACCGTGATCCCCAGCATGAATCGCAGTTCACTCTCTCGCAGGAGTTGGCGTACCTGTCCCTTTGACAGCCTTTGCACGATGGAGAAATTGGTAGCACCGATCATCATCAACAGGATGGTGACCAACTGGATAATTGGACTGTGATAGGCGCCGATGCTGTCCGCCTCCGTGGAGAAGCCTGCCGTAGATAGAGCCGACATGGTGTGGCAAATGGCCGAAAACAGGGGCATACCTCCCAGATGAAACAGAAGGACACCTATCACCAGCCAGCACACATAAAGGGTGGTGATGACTCGGGCAGTTCCCCGCAGACTGGGGGTGAGTTTGTCCGGATGTCCCTCTGCATTGTACAGGCTCATGGAGAGGCTGCCCCTGAGCACCATGGTGATCATCACCACAAAGCCCAGTCCGCCACAGTATTGCATGAAGCTCCTGTAGAAGAGAAAGATGTGGGGCGTGTGTTCCACATCGCAGACAGTCAGGCCGGTGGTAGTCCAGCCGCTCACCGACTCGAACAGTGCGGGGAGGGGCGGCAACTGGCTTCCTATAACGAAAGGAATCGCTCCACAGACGAAAGCTACACACCATACAAAGAGCACCGGCCCACTTCCTTTCTGTAGGAGGGAATGCCACTCCACCGGTTCCCCGGAAGACGGCTCGTGGACCGTGCCGATCAGGAACCCGATCATTGCGATTACCGTTGATGGCAGAAGGAAGGCAGGTGCCCAGCAGACCTCTTCCGGATAAAACGGCAAGACCAGAAGAGGGCAGGCGATGAGCAGCCCGATGAGCAGGAGCATGGCTCCGTATTTTCCTTTCAGCATCACTGGGTAAGCTGTTTAAGTGCCGTTTCTTTGTCTTCGTCAGAGACGATCAGGACCAGAGAATCCCCAGCCAGTATGCGTGTATCACCACGGGGGATCACACTCTGGTTGTCCCGCATGATGCACCCGATGATAACTGCCTTTGGCAGTTCGATCTCCCACAGGCGACGACCCACTGAGGCCGCTGTTTCCGGGATCACGAGCTGAGCGACCTGAATACCGTTATCACCTAGCGGCATCACGGTGTTCAGGTCATTCATCAGCGCCTGTTGTTCGATGATGTTGGAAATCGTGGTGGTGGCACAGACCACGGAGTCAACACCCATCATGTGGAAGAACTCCGTCTTGCTGGGATCGGAGATCAGTGCCACGGTTTTTCGGATCTTGAACTTTTTCTTGCACAGCTCACAGATCACAAGATTGGCATCGTCATAGGGGGATAGTGCGATGGCGATGTCTGCCTGATAAGCTCCGGCATCCTCCAGCACAAAAGGTTTGGAACCGTCGCCCTGGAAGACCGTAAGCTTTGGGATCGATGCAAGGGCAGTACACTGGTCCGGATCCTCGTTGATGGCAGTCACATGATACCCTTTGTCCAGGAGAGAGACGGCCAGATGGCGTGCCTCGTTTTCTCCGCCAATGAGTATGATCCTCGTCCTCATTCTCCTTACCCCCTTACATCAGTTGATCCACCTGTGTGGTGGAAAGTACCACCGGACAGACGGTGTTGATCTGAAGTTCCTGATAGACGCATTGCCGGTCAGGGTCATAAAGTCGTGCGATCACGTTGTCGATGTGGAAGACTTCCTTTGCGATCTGTGCGATCATCACATTGGTGTTGTCATGGTTGGTGACAGCGATCACGGAAGTCGCCTGCTGGATCTGGGCGTCTGTCAGGAACGGGATCTCGGTGCCATCTCCTTTCAGGGCTATGCCTCCAAAGTCTGGAGACAGTTTACGGAAAGATTCCTCGGACTGATCGATAATCAGCACGTTTTCTCCCTTGTCGGAGAGTTGGTTGGCCAGGCTGGCCCCCAGACGGCCACAGCCCACGATGATGGTATATTTCCCACTGGCTTTCAATTTCTGAACGAACTTGCTATTCTGTAGTCTTTCGATGAGATTCATGGTGTTCCTCCTTCTTTTGTCTTCATCGTAGCATATATCCTGTGAGGGGGATGTGAGAAATCTACAGACCATGTGAGAATTCTGTGAGAAAAAGAGCTGCATCATGCAGCTCTTCGGTTTCCTATTCATGTAACAGACGGTAGCCCACACCTATCTCCGTGACGATATATTCCGGCTTCCCAGGGTTTTTCTCGATCTTTCGTCTGAGTCCGGCCATGAGCGCGCGCAGCGCCTGGGTGTCCTGTCCATAGCCTGCGCCCCACAGTTCCTCGATGATGGCACCGGTGGTCAGTACTTTGCCGATATTCCGAAACAGGAAGTACAGGAGTTTGTATTCCATGGGGGTCATGTGCAGTTCCTTGCCGTCCAGGTAGACCAGGCGTTTGGCGGTATCCAGGGAAAGACCTCTGACGGAGTAGATCTCCGTCGTTTCTGCTGTGGTCTGGGCGTGTAGGTGCCGACAGGCGACCCGGATACGGGCCAACAATTCCGATGTGGAGAAAGGCTTTGTGAGATAGTCATCTGCGCCAAGATCCAGGGCAGCGACCTTGTCTGTCTCTCGATCACGCGCAGACACCACGATGATGGGGATCTGAGAATGTTCCCGTACTCGCCGGATGATCTCCATTCCGTCGATGTCCGGCAGGCCCAGGTCCAGGATTATGATGGAAGGGTTCTCCGTGCGCTGCAATTCCAGCGCATCCCGGCCATTTTTTGCGGTGAGATAGGCCAGCGATTCGTTGGACAAAGCATATCCGATGAAGCTTCGGATCTGTTCATCGTCTTCTACGACCAGGATCTTATCAGTGTTCTGAGCCATTTTTGTCCTCCATTGGTATAGTAAAGTAGAATTCTGCACCGGGTCCATCGGTGCTGTTACGCGCCTGGATCTTTCCGCCGTGCGCTGTCACGATTGTCTCACAGATGGCAAGCCCCAGCCCGAAATTTCGTTGTGGACCAATCTGTTGGCGACTGGCAGTGTAGAAGGGCTGGAAGATATGAGGGAGATCTTGCATGGAGATCCCCGCGCCGCGATCTCGCACTGAGACAATGATGGCTTCGTCGGAAGAGGCATGAGCGACCTTCAGGGTCACAGGTGTGCCACCGGAGTGCTTGATGGCGTTTTCCAGAAGGTTGATGATGACCTGCTCGATGAGCTTGGCATCCATGGGCGCCATCAGGATCTCCTCCGGAAGATCCACCTCGATCTCTTGGTTGGGCCAATGCTGTTCTACGTGGCCCACGGCACCGCCTACGATCTCCTCTACAGCTTCCCATTCCTTCTTCAACCGGACATTGCTGTCCTGGAGCCGGGTAAGGTTCAGGATGTTCTCGACCAGGGAATGGAGCCATTCAGCGTCTGTACGGATCTCTCCAGCCAGGTGGTAGGGCTTTCCGGTTGGATCCAGCATCCCTGCCAGAATCTCAGACGTCCCAATGATCCCGGCAAGAGGGGTGCGTATATCGTGAGAGATGGACCGAAGCAGGTTGGCTCGGTATCGCTCTCGGGAAGCCTCCTCTCTGGATTGGATCCGTTGCTCGGCTACTCGGAATCGGTCCAGGGCGAGGGCGATGCTGTCGATCATGGAGTGGAGAAGTCGGAGACGGGCAGCGTCCATCTCCCTTGCCTCCTCCTGTGGAATGCGGAGTATACCCAGAGGATCATCTCCTCCGTAAAGGGGCCAATCGTAGAACTCCTCTCCCTCAGAGGGGTTTCCTGTCATGTGTTTCAGCCGATACAGGATGGACTTGGGATCTTCCGTTTCGCGACGGAGTTGGGATTTCCCTTCGTCCTTTGACAGGTACACATAGGTCGGCTCCGGCTGGCCACGATCATCCAGGCAGAGGCAACCACAACTACAGGCAAGGCCTTCGTGGATCGCCTGTAGAGCGATCGAGACGATATCCTCTCTACTGGATGCATCCGAAAGCCGGTTGGTGAGCATGTAGAGGGAGGTGGCCTCGTTCTCCCGTTCCTGTGCCAGCCTGGCCTTCTGTCTGGATCGGGTCGTCAGGGTGCTGACCACGATGGATGTCATGGCCAGGGCCAGGAAGGTGACATAGTAGTTAGGATCATTGACGGTGAAGGTGAACCGTGGCGCCGCAAAGAAATAGTTGAAGAGGAAGGTGGCGGCAACGGATGCTGCCAGACCGAGAAAAAGGCTGCTCGATCTCCATACCGCAAGAAGGACTGATAGCAGGTAGACAAAAGCGATACTGGTGTCCGGGAATCCCAGTAAATCAAACAGATATCCTATGGCTGAGGCGATGACCAACGCCAGGATCGTGCTCAAAATGCGTCGAATAATATCCATTGTATTTGCCTCCTTATCCAGATTTATTAAAATTTAATTCTATACGCAATGTTTTCTTTTGTCAACATTTCCATGTTTGTCAGCGGAATCATTATCTGCTATACTTAAATCACAATATAGGAATCGAGGGATGCGCAATGGATATGCAACAGATCATCATCAAGAAGAGAGATGGCGGCAAGCTCAGCCAGGAAGAGCTTGCCTACTTTGTGAAGGGATATGTGGATGGCAAGATCCCGGATTACCAGGTCTCAGCTCTGCTGATGGCTATCTGCTTCCAGGGATTGGATCGACAGGAGACGGTGCAACTGACAGAATTGATGCGCTATTCCGGGGATACGGTGGATCTGTCAGAGATTCCGGGTATCAAGGTGGATAAGCACTCAACAGGAGGAGTGGGAGACAAGACCACTCTGATCGTAGGCCCCATCGCCGCGGCATGCGGAGTACCCATTGCCAAGATGAGCGGACGAGGGCTGGGTTTCACGGGCGGAACGGTGGACAAGCTTGCTTCCATTCCAGGATTTCAGACCACACTGGAGCCGGCTGCCTTTCTGCACCAGGTGAGGGACACCGGCATTGCTGTGATCGGCCAGTCCGGTCATATCACTCCGGCCGACAAGAAACTTTATGCCCTTCGGGATGTGACGGGGACTGTAGAGAATCGTAGTCTCATCGCCTCTTCCATCATGAGCAAGAAACTGGCGGCCGGCAGTGATGCCATTGTGCTGGACGTCAAGTGCGGGAAAGGGGCTTTCATGGCCAATCTCCGTTCTGCCAGAGAACTATCCAAAATGATGGTCGATATTGGAACGGATGCGGGGCGTAAGACGGTGGCGGTGATCACCGACATGAACCAGCCTCTGGGGCAAGCCGTGGGGAACCGTCTGGAAGTACGGGAGGCCATGGACGTGCTCCGAGGAGAAGGACCTGGAGATATTAGGATGCTCAGCCTGATCATCGCAGGGGCCATGATCTATCTGGGAAAGAAGGCTGGGAGCATGGAAGAGGGCGAGCTGATGGCAGAGAGATTGTTGGAGAGTGGTGCCGCCTGGGAGAAGTTCTGTGCTTTCATACAGGCACAAGGGGGGGCCCCTTCGGTTCTGAAGAACCCAGAGAGACTGACGTTGTCCCCTGTTGTGAAGGAGATCGTTGCAGAGGAGGAAGGCTTTGTGCGGGAGATCGACGCGCAGGTGATCGGCCTCGCGTCACAGCATGCGGGCGCAGGGCGGGTGACCGTAGAGGACGAGATCGATCCGGGAGCCGGCGTATTATTGAATAAGAAGGTTGGACGGAAGGTGAGCCGCGGCGAGCTCCTCGCAACCGTGTTCAGCAACAGCGAGAAGAAGGCGAAGGCGGCCGCCGCTGAAGCGAAGAGCGCATTTTCCATCGGAGAGAAGAGAAGGCGTGCTCCCATGCTTATCAGAGAGATCATTGAATAGGAGGAACCATGAACGAGAATATCAGAAAGAGAAACGAACTGTTGGCAGGGAAGGTGATCAAGGGACTTGCCTCCCGCAACATGACCGGATATTATGCAGCCGACAAGGAGGAGGCTCGGAGCATCGCGTTGGGGCTCATCGCTGAGGGGAGCACCGTCACGATGGGCGGGGGCATGAGTGTCCACGAGATCGGCCTGGTGAAGGCGCTGAAGAAGGGAGAGTACAATTTCATTGATCGGGATGAGATCGAAGATAAAAGAGCTGCCATGCTGGCTGCCTACGATGCGGATGTGTTTCTGGCCAGTGCCAACGCTATGACAGAGGACGGTATTCTCGTGAACATCGATGGTAACGCCAACCGGGTATCTGCCATCGCCCAGGGTCCCAGAAAGGTGGTGTTTATCGCAGGATTGAACAAGGTATGCAGCGATGTGGACGGTGCCATGAAACGGGCGCGCAATGTGGCTGCTCCCATCAATGCCCAGCGATTTGGACTGTCGACACCCTGTGCCAAGACAGGAGCTTGTGCGGACTGCAAGTCGCCGGATACCATCTGTTGCCAGTTCTTGATCACCAGGTATTCCAAGCATGCGGATCGAATCCATGTAATTCTGGTCAATGACAGCCTGGGGTTCTAGTAGCCAGAGGGATTATGAGGAAATTATCCTCTTTCAAAAACAGGCATTGACAACGCAGCTATTTTCCAGTACAATGGTTGTGTTGTGGGGCGTTGGCGCAGCTGGGAGCGCGTTTGACTGGCAGTCAAGAGGTCACGAGTTCGATCCTCGTACGCTCCACCATATAGGCGTTGGAATACAGTATTCCAACGCTTTTTCTTTTTTGCGTGCCGAGGGATGGATTAATTTTGAACTATGTGTTAATATTTATTCATAAGTTGATCACACATTTTATGGAGGTCAGAAATGAGAGAAAAAGGAATCAGGTATAACAAGTTACTGTGGATTGCCGTGGTTCTTTCGGTGGTGGATATCATCGTGGCAGGCATTGGGTTTCTCACAGAGGGTCCCGTGGCGGATAAAATCTTCTTCGTTACAGTAATCATAATGCTTGTCATCTGGGCTGGAATGGGGCTCTCTGTCTGGCTGTACGGCATTTATGACATGAGGCGAACCAGAAAAGAGAGCAAGAAAATTGATTAGCGAAGAGTTTTCCGTTGCTTTGTGCATTCGACATCATGTGACGGAAAACAAAAGCCCATAAAAGGGGGGGCGAAGGTGATTCACGGTCCTTTGGTGGCAAATTAGTCCCTGTAATGCCGCTGAGTCCCGGCGTGGCTGTAAGTATATTCCATATATGGGATGAAATCGAGAAACAGAGAGATATAATAAGCATGTTTTCTCCGTCAAAAGTTTAGCCGGGGATATCTGACGGAAAAGAGGGGTCCGTGGCGTGCGGCGGGTCGGGCAAGACGCTGACTGCGTCCGGCAGCGGATCCAGGTCCCTGGCGTGCGGCGGGCAGGAGGAGCTGGACTCGCTAGCCGGCCGAATTCCACCGGAGGCAGGACTCATCTTGTCATCGAAACACGGGTGTGTTATAATAAATTGATTATGCCATTCGGCAGCGTAACGATCCAAGCAGTTCGGGTCCGATATCCTGCTTGTAAAATATCAAAACCAAAGGAGTACAATTTAATGAATCTTATTAAACGTGAGCTGGTGGATTATCGCATTCTATTGCGGAATATCCCGGGTCTTGTTCTTTGTCTGTTTGTCGTGAGCGTGATCATGATGAACCTGCTGGCGAACAAGGAATTCATCTCATTCAAGTATCTGGCACTGGATTGTGGATTTCCCCTCAGTTGGGTGAGTTTTCTGTGCATGGACATGATCTGCAAGCGGTTCGGCGCCAAGGCCGCCGCCAAGGTCTCTATTCTGGCCATGACCATCAATCTGGGGGCCTGTCTGGTTTTCTGGCTGATGTCTCTCAGCCCGGGCATGTGGGGAGAGTTCTATGCAAGCGGTTCTCAGTCGGTGAACGACGCGCTGAACAACACCATCGGCGGTAGCTGGTATGTGGTACTGGGAAGCAGCACGGCCATGGTCTGTGCGGCCATTACCAACTCTTTCATCAACCACACTGTCGCTAGCCACATGACCTCTGACGGATTTGGCGCTTTTGCGGCCAGATCCTATGTCTCCACCGCCATCGGGCAGTTCGTGGACAATTTCGTGTTTGCGATCATCGTGTCCCTGAATTTCTTCGGGTGGACCTGGACGCAGGTGATCATGTGCTCCCTGACAGGGGCGATCATGGAACTACTGTGCGAGGTGATCTTCAGCCCCGTTGGATATAGAGTCAGCAAGGACTGGGAGCGCGAGAAGGTGGGAGAACAGTACATCAGGCACAGAGCGGAAGCAAAGGCTTTGTGCAGAGAGGTCGCATAAGATGCTCGTGCTGATCACAGGCACATCCGGAGGCATCGGAAGAGCGGCGGCAGAGTTTTTTCTGGCGAAAGGGCATCTGGTGCATGGGATGGATATTGCAGACAGCGACCTCAGACACGAGGGTTACGTGCACCACATCGCAGATGTGACGGATCCGGACACTTGGCCGGTGCTTGCCCCAGAGGTGCTGGTGAACTGCGCTGGGGTGCAGAATTCCGGGAATGACATCGAGGTAAACCTGAAGGGAGTTATTCAGGTAACAGAGCGGTATGCGCTGGAGAACGACAGGATCCGGTCGGTGGTAAACGTAGGCTCTGCCAGTGCCCACACTGGCTCCGAGTTTCCGGAGTACGCAGCCAGCAAGGGTGGAATTGCTACCTATACGCGGAACGTGGCGATTCGGTTGGCGCCCCGGGCGATCTGCAACAGTGTGGATCCCGGTGGTGTGATGACTGAACTCAACCGGCATGTCATGGACGATCCTGCGCTTTGGGAACAGATCATGGAACTGACGCCTCTTAAGCGCTGGGCGAGCCCGGAGGAGATCGCTGAGTGGATCTGGTTTGTGGCAGTGCGGAACCGTTTCATGACAGGGCAGAACCTGCTGATCGATGGCGGGGAAGCCGGGGATTTTCATTTCGTTTGGTGAGACTGATCCTTGACAGGAAGGAGAATAAGATGTTCAGAGAATTGAGACGGAAGAAACAGGCATTGCCGGAAGAGGCGTGTATCGAGCTCCTGAAGAACGAGCGTCGTGGCGCTCTGGCGGTCCACGGGGAGGAAGGCTACCCTTATGTGGTGCCGGTGAACTTCTATTACGATGAGGAGGACGGCAAACTGTATTTCCATGGGGCCAAGGCTGGTCATCGTTTGGATGCCATCAGGGAAAACAACAAAATCAGTTTCACCACCTGGGACAAGGGCTATATAGAGGAAGGCGACTGGGCGTACTACGTGAAGAGCGTGGTCATCCGTGGCCGGGCAGAACTGGTGGAGGATGAAAAGATCCAAAGAGCTCAGCTGTATAAACTGGGCATGAAGTACTATCCCACAGAGGAGATGGTTTTGGATACCATTCGCAGTTCCGGGAACCGGGCAGTGATGCTGGTCGTGACCATTGATCATATGAGTGGAAAACTGGTGCATGAGGAATAACAGGGGGCCAATATATATGAGCTGCTGCAGCGGCTCTTTTTTACGTAGTCTTTACATTTCCATCCAATAGGATTTGACATTTCTGTGGCATACTATAGTTGGAGGAAACGAGAATGATCTACTGTGTAGAAGATGACAACAGCATACGGGATCTGATGATCTACGCGCTGAACGCAGCGGATATGGAGGCAGAGGGTTTTCCGGAAGGTGGCACATTCTGGATGGCAATGAAGCAAGAACTTCCGGATCTGATCATCCTGGATATCATGCTTCCGGGGGAGGACGGAATCTCCATCCTGAAAAGACTGAAGGCCTCTCCTGTCACGGTGAGTATCCCTGTGATCCTTGCTACAGCGAGAGGTACAGAGTACGACAAGGTGGTAGGATTGGATCTGGGAGCGGATGATTATCTCACAAAGCCCTTTGGGATGATGGAGATGATCGCCAGGATCAAGGCAGTCCTTCGCCGAAGCAGGAGGACCGGCAACAGAACTGTGCTGCAGGCAGGGCCGGTGGTGATAGATACCGGCCGGCATACAGTAAGTGTGCATGGGCGTCATGTTGCACTGACACTGAAGGAATACGATCTGCTCCACATGCTGATCAGAGATCCGGAGCGGGTTTTTTCCAGAGAGCAGATCATGCAGTCCGTATGGGGAGAGGACTTTCTGGGGGAGACCCGGACAGTAGACGTGCATATCGGAACTCTGCGTACCAAGCTTGGAGAGGCTGGCAGCATGATCAAGACGGTGCGCGGTGTCGGATACAAGATGGAGAATGCCTATGAGTGACCGCATATTCCGATCGATCATGGCTGTAGCGATGATCGTGCTCATGGCGTCACTGGTGTTCATTCTGCTGGCCATGACCGATTACTTCTTTGGCAACCAAAGCAAACAGCTGCGGATCGAGTTGGATCTGGCTGCCCGGGGAGTGGAACTCAGCGGAGTCAAATACTTCGAAAGGCTGGATGTGAAGGACTATCGCATCACCTTGATTTCCCGGGATGGGACAGTACTCTATGATAACGAGGCGGAGACCGCCGTCATGGAAAACCACCTGGCTCGTCAGGAGGTGAAGGATGCTCTGGAGAAGGGATATGGAGAGAGTAGCCGGTATTCCAGCACTCTGGCCATGAAACAGCGCTATGTAGCCAGGAGACTGCAGGATGGCTCTGTGCTTCGCCTTTCCTGTGCCCAGCCCACGATGTGGGCATTGCTTCTGGGATTCGCCCAGCCGATCTGCTTTGTGATCCTGTTGGCCCTGATCCTGTCCCTGTTGCTTGCTTTGCGCCTCTCGGGCCGCATTGGAAAGAGCATCAACCTCATCGACCCAGACCATCCTGAGGCATACATTGGGAAGGAAGAATATAAAGAAATCGAGCCGCTTCTGCGGAGGATGGACGCGCAGCAGGTGCAGATCCGCCATGACCAGGAGGAACTGCAGAAGACAGCGCAACTGCGGCAGGAGTTTACCGCCAACGTTTCCCATGAATTGAAGACACCCCTCCATGCCATCTCTGGCTATGCGGAGATCCTGGAGGCGGGGCTGGTCCGGGACGAGGACGTACGTCCCTTTGCCGGAAAGATTCGGGAGGAATCCCTGCGATTGACCAGACTGGTAGAAGATATCATGGACGTGACGGAATTGGATGAAGGCGCGGAGAACATGAGCTGGGAGAGCGTGGATCTCTACAGGGTCGCGGAGAATGTGATCGACTCACTGCAGAGCCAGGCAGAGGGGGCCGGGGTGGCGCTGCTTCTGAAGGGGTCGTCGGTGCGGATTTTCGGGATCCCGCAGGTGCTCCACAGCATGCTGTACAACCTCTGCGACAATGCCATCAAGTACAACCGACGGGGTGGCAGAGTGGAAGTCACTGTGACGGGGGACGACACAGAAGTCCTTCTGCAGGTGAGGGATACGGGCATCGGTATTCCGGCGCAGGAACGTGACGCGATCTTTGAAAGGTTCTATCGTGTGGACAAGAGCCATTCCAAATCGGTGGGAGGAACTGGTCTGGGTCTGGCGATTGTCAAACACGGGGCGATGATCCACCACGCCAGGGTGGAAGTGGATTCGGCACCGGGGGAAGGGACGGACTTCCGACTCCGGTTTGCGAAATAGAATTGAAAGGATATTGTTATGGAAACGTCAAACTACATCTCATTGTTAGGCGGTGTCGCCATGTTTCTCTTTGGCATGTCGGTGATGGGCGATTCGCTTAAGAAAGTAGCCGGCAGCAAAATGGAGATGATCCTGTATAAGCTATCCGGGAACACCATCAAGGGAATTCTGCTTGGGACAGGGGTCACGGCAGTGATCCAGTCCTCCTCGGCAACATCGGTCATGGTAGTTGGCTTTGTCAACTCTGGAATGATGAAAGTGAAGCAGGCCATCGGTGTCGTGCTCGGTGCCATCCTGGGTACCAGTATCACCGGTTGGATCCTGTGTCTCAACAGCCTTGGCGGTGCCAGTGCCAGCATTGCCAAATATCTCAGCACGGAGATCCTGACCGGGGTTGTAGCTCTTTTCGGCATCATTCTCTGGATGTTCGCCAAAAAACAGTCCCATAAGAACATTGGAGGGATCATGCTGGGATTCGCAGTGCTGATGTATGGCATGAGCATGATGTCCGGCTCTATCGAACCCTTACGAGAGGACGAAAGATTTATCCACTTGTTGATGAATTTCTCCAACCCTGTTCTGGGGGTCCTTGCAGGCCTTGCTATCACGGCAGTGATCCAGAGTGCCAGTGCAGCCGTTGGTATATTACAGGCACTGGCCATGACAGGGGCCATTGAGTTCGAAGTCGCGTTTCCAATAATAATGGGAATCGGTATCGGCGCTTCCGTGCCGGTGATGCTCAGTGCGCTGGGGGCCAGCACCAACGGTAAGCGAACAGCCTTTGTATACCTGGTCATTGACATTTTGGGAGCGGTGATCTGCGGCATCCTGTTCTATACCGCAAACGCCATCATCGGGTTCACTTTCATGGACATGACCATGACGATGGTGCTGGTGGCGCTGACCAATTCTCTGTATCGACTGGCCGTAGTGATCCTGCTCACCCCGTGCATCGGCATGCTGGAGAAGATCGTCTGCAGGCTCTTCCCTGAAGGAGAGGAAGCTGCCGCCGAGCAGGCAGACATGGACCGACTGGAATCTCGTTTTCTGGACCATCCGGCGCTGGCAATCGAGCAGAGTCGAGAGGTGATCTCTTCGATGGCGCACAAAGCACTGGAGAGTGTGGAAGGTGCGATCCACGTGAGGCGTGCCTACAACAGAGAGCAGGTGCAGAGGGTATTTGAACTGGAGAGCAAGTTGGACCGCTACGAGGATAAGCTGGGGGCCTACCTGTTCAAGATCACTTCAAATGAATTGGCAGGTGCTCAGACCCGGGAGGTCAACGAGTATCTGCGTGTGTTATCCGATTTTGAGAGGATCTCGGATCATGCAAGAAACGTGGGCGAGGTGGCCGAGGAGATCGAACAGAAGAAACTGCACTTCTCTGAATCGGCGGAGAAGGAGCTGCGAATGCTTGAGTCGGCAGTGAACGAGATCACCCAGATCACTATCCGGGCGTTTGTTGAAAAAGATCTGGAGCTGGCACTTCATGTGGAACCGTTGGAGCAGGTCATCGATGACCTCTGCGACGAAGTGAAGGCGCGTCACATTGAGAGAGTGGGAAGGCAAGCGTGTACCCTGGATAATGGATTTGTGTTCAACGACCTTCTGACGGACTACGAGCGTATCTCCGATCACTGTAGTAACGTGGCCGAAGGTGTGCTGGACTCCAAGGAAGAAGAACTGTTGTCCCACGAATACCATAAGCAGATCAAGGATAAGCAGAGTACAGCATTTCGGGGGATGCTCGAAGAGTATAGAGAGCGATTTGCCGTATAATGTGTCAAAAAGAACCGTCCCCATTGACACATTTTTTGGAAAATCCCATTGACAAAGTCGGCGGAACGTGTTTTAATAACAATCAATGTACATACTCATTAAATGCGATGACGGAGATATGCCGTGACAGACGCTTACAGAGAGCCGGCGGGTGGTGCGAGCCGGTAACGGAGGTCACAACAGGCAGTCTGCCTCCCGAGCAGGTCCTGCGAACGCCGTGCGGCAAGTAGTGGTACCCGGCTGGCCCCGTGACAGGCTATGGGCTTAGAGGAGCCCGAGAGATGCTTCTCCCGGTATAGGATCGAGGAGAGGAATCAGGGTGGTACCGCGGAATGAATTTCGTCCCTGAAACTGCTATGCGTGGTTTCAGGGTTTTTTTATACCCCGATGAAACCAGAAAGGAAAAGGAGTTGAAGAAATGATGAGGAACATTTTTCTCAGTGATGTCACGATGAAACAGCCCGTGGATGCAGGTGGATTTCCCTTGTCCTTCCGGGAGAAGCTGGAACTGGCCAAGCAGCTGGACAGGGTAGGTGTACAGGTGATCGAGACGACCCCGATCGTAAATCGCCGCACAGACAGTCTTCTGGTGAAATCGCTGGCCACCGCCATCCGTGACAGCGTGCTGGCATTGCCTTTGTCCCTCACCGAGGAGGATACAGTAGAGACGACCTGGAGTGCCCTTAAGGGAGCCGTCAAGCCAAGGCTGCAGGTGGCGGTACCGGTGAGCACCGTTCAGATGGAATATATATGTCGGATGAAACCTGCGGCAGTCATTGAGAAGATCAGTTCCCTGGTGCGGGAAGCAAAAGCCGTTTGCAGCGAGGTGGAGTTTGTGGCAGAGGATGCCGGACGGAGTGAGCCTGAGTTCCTGAAGCAGGCCGTGGACACCGCTGTGGAAGCAGGCGTTGACATCGTCACTCTGTGCGATACGGCCGGGAATCTGCTGCCGGAGGAATTCCATACTACTATCAAGGCAGCCAGAGCGGCATTGCCGGAGCAGGTACGACTGGGCGTTATGATCTCCAACGAGCTGTCTCTGGCACACGCTTGTGCCGTCTCCGCCATTCTGGCCGGCGCTGACGAGGTGAAGACCGCAGCCTGTGGTGATTTCACCGCGCTGCTGGAGGATCTGGTATCCATCCTGAAGGTGCGAGGAAGCGAGTACGGGGTAGCCTGCGATGTGAAGGACACCGAGCTGCGCAGGACCGTAGGACAGATCCGTCGCATGTGCGAGACAGAGAGAGGGACAGGGTCCACGTACGATTCTGAGATCCACGATGATTCCGGTGCCGTCCTCACCATCCACGATGACATGACTGCGGTCATGAAGGTAGTGGCGGAAATCGGCTACGACCTGAGTGAAGAAGATTCCGTCAAGGTGTACGAGGCTTTCACCAGAATTGCTTCCAAGAAGGACTCTGTTGGCATCAAAGAACTGGATGCCATCGTGGCCTCTGCGGCGCTGCAGGTTCCACCAACTTATAAGGTCCAGAGCTATGTGATCAACTCTGGTAACAAGATCATGGCTACCAGCCACATGCGCGTAGAGAAAGATGGACAGATCCTCGATGGTCTGGCAGCAGGAGACGGTCCTGTGGACGCATCCTTCCTGGCCATCGAGAAGATCGTAGGTTGCCATTACGAGCTGGACGATTTCCAGATCCAGGCGGTCACAGAGGGGAGAGAGGCCATGGGAGAGACCGTGGTTCGACTCCGGAGTGCCAACGGCAAAGTCTATTCCGGGAGGGGGATCTCCACCGATATCATCGGATCCTCTATCCGCGCTTATATCAGTGCGGTGAACAAAATCGTCTATGAGGAGGGTAGAGAATGAAACTTTCTTTTTCAACAAGGGGCTGGCCAGAATTGAGCTGGTCGGAGATAATAAACGATGCAGCGATCATGGGGTTCGATGGCGTGGAGATCTACCACGTTTCTGAAGCACAGGATCTGACAGACCGTGGAGGTCCCTTCCATACCTATGCGGTACAGTCCACCTATAGAGAATTGCGGGAGAAGGGGCTGACCATCGCCTGCTTTGACAGCTCCATAGACATCGCCTGTGCAGGGGAGGCAGACATGGAGGTTTTGCGCGCACAGATGCGTCTGGCGGCAGATCTCCGTGCTCCCTA
Organism: Eubacterium sp. AB3007; assembly: GCF_000688015.1. Taxonomy (NCBI): domain Bacteria; kingdom Bacillati; phylum Bacillota; class Clostridia; order Eubacteriales; family Eubacteriaceae; genus Eubacterium; species Eubacterium sp. AB3007. Next base: position 856,166 of record NZ_JIAD01000001.1, on the reverse strand, counting down.
TGTGGCAGTGTGGGCGTCTGGGGAAGACGCGGAAAGCGCTGAGGGGACGCTGGCCGCACTGATTCCACTGGCAGAGGAACTGGGGGTCACCGTCCTGATCAAGACCTGCGGCATGTACGCTTCCACAGAACGGCTGCGTGATCTGTTGGACAGATTTGCCTGCGATCAGATCGCTGTTCTCTGGGATGTCCACCATCCCTATCGTGACTGCGGGGAGAGTCCCGCACAGACCATCACCAATCTGGGCGCTTACGTCAAACACGTACACATGCGGGATAGTTTTGGGCCGGATGCGTTCGAACTGATCGGAGAGGGCGACTTCCCGGTGGGAGAGGTTATGGATGCGCTGGAAAGCGTGGACTATGCAGGCTTTGTGTCGCTGGAATGGAAGCCTCAGTGGCTCCCTGAACTGACGGACAGAGAGATCATCCTGCCGCATTTTGTCAACTTTATGCAGCAGTTCCGGCGGTCCCGTTCCAGACAGAATGGCCTGTACTACAATCACGATGGTACAGGGAGATATATATGGAAGAAGGACGAACTGATCGATCTGACCTTCCCCCAGGTGCTGGACGCCCTGGCCAGGGAGTTCCCGGATCAGTACTGCTTCAAATATACGACGTTGAATTATACTAGGACGTATGAACAGTTCCGGGAGGACGTGGACCGGTTCGCCAGAGCGCTGGTGTCCATGGGAGTACGCCCCGGCTACAAAGTCACCGTGTGGTGCACCAACATACCGGCCTGGTACATCGCTTTCTGGGCTTGCTGCCGTATCGGTGCCGTGCTGGTGACCATGAACACTTCCTACAAGATCCACGAGGCGGAGTATCTGCTTCGGCAGTCCGATACCCACACCCTGATCATGATCGACCGGGTGCTGGATAGTGACTACGCGCAGATCATCAACGAGCTCTGCCCGGAGATCGCAGGGAGCAAACCGGGAGCACCGCTGCACTGCAAGCGTCTGCCCTTCCTGCGCAACGTGATCACCTGTGGGTTCCGGCAGGATGGCTGCCTGACCTTTGAGGAGACTATGGAAAGGGCGGAGATGGTTCCCAAGGAGGAAACCGCCAGACTGGCCGCTCAGGTACAGCCGGACGATGTCTGTAACATGCAGTACACCTCTGGCACCACCGGGTTCCCCAAGGGTGTCATGCTCACCCATTACAACGTGGTGAACAACGGCAAGTGCATCGGGGACAGAATGGGACTGTCCACGGCAGACAGGATGATGATCCAGGTGCCGATGTTCCACTGCTTCGGTATGGTGCTCTCCATGACCAGCTCCGTCACTCATGGGGCGACCATGTGTCCCATGCCCTACTTCTCGGCCAAGTCATCCTTGGCCTGCATCAACCAGGAGAAGATCACCTGCTTCAATGGCGTGCCTACCATGTTCATCGCCATGTTCAACCATCCGAACTACCGGAAAACGGACTTTTCCTATATGCGTACAGGCATCATGGCTGGAGCGGGATGCCCGCCAGAGCTGATGAAACGGGCGGCACAGCCGGATGAGATGAACATGACCGGCATCGTCAGTGTTTACGGACAGACAGAGACCGCTCCTGGCAACACCATGTCAGCCTGGACAGACCCGCTGGACGTACGGACAGAAACCGTGGGCTACGACTTTCCTCATGTACGCTGCAAGATCATCGATCCGGAAACAGGGGAGGAGGTCCCTGCCGGCGTAAACGGAGAATTCTGTGCCAAGGGCTACAACCAGATGAAGGGTTACTACAAGATGCCTGAAGCGACAAGAGAGACCATTGATGCGGATGGATGGCTCCATTCCGGAGACCTGGCTTGTAAGGACGAGAACGGCAACTACAGGATTACCGGTCGTCTGAAGGATATGATCATCCGTGGTGGCGAGAATCTTTACCCAAAGGAGATCGAGGAGTTTATCTACACACATCCTTCTGTTCAAGATGTACAGGTAATCGGTGTGCCTGATAAGAAATACGGAGAAGAGGCCATGGCCTGCATCATTCTGAAAGAAGGAGAATCTGTTGTAGAGAAAGAAATGCACGATTTCATTGCCGGAAGGCTTGCAAGACACAAAGTTCCGCGGTATATTAAATTCGTGGACTCTTTTCCGATGAATGCGGCGGGGAAGGTCCTGAAGTACAAGATGCGTGAGGACGCAGCGAAAGAACTGGGACTAGAGATCTGACGATAGGAGACAAGCAGAATGTCTGATAACAACAAGAAGAAAATCGTGACAATGGACGGCAATGAGGCAGCTGCCCATGTTGCATATGACTTTACAGAAATCGCGGCGATCTATCCGATCACACCTTCTTCCCCCATGGCGGAGCACACAGATGTGTGGTCCGCCCTGGGACGGAAGAACATGTTCGGACAGACAGTGACCCTGCAGGAGATGCAGAGTGAAGCGGGTGCCATCGGGGCGGTGCACGGTGCACTGCAGTCGGGAGCTCTTGCCACCACCTACACATCCAGTCAGGGATTGATGCTGATGATCCCTGTGCTTCACCGGATCGCAGGCGAGCGCCTGCCTGCGGTGATGCATGTAGCCGCCCGTACAGTGGGGACCCACGGCATGAGCATTTTTGGGGACCACAGTGATGTGATGGATTGCCGTGCCTGCGGGTTCACCATGTTCTCCACAGGCACCGTGCAGGAGGTCATGGATCTGGCGGCGGTGGCACACCTCACTGCCATCGAGAGCCACATTCCGTTCATGCATTTCTTCGACGGATTCCGCACCAGTCACGAACTTGCTACGGTGGAGGAGATCGATCGCAGCGCGCTGGTGAACATGATCGACAAAGCCAGCCTGGATGAGTTCAAGAGGAAGGCTCTGAACCCGGAGCATCCCGTGCTCCGCAATACTGTACAGAACCCGGATGTGTATTTCCAGATCCGGGAATCCAATAATCTGGCCTACGACAGGGTGCCGGAGATCGTAGAGAAATATCTGGACAAGATCAGTGCCCTGACAGGACGGGAATACAAGTTGTTCAATTACTATGGCCATCCGGAAGCGACCGATATCGTCATCGCCATGGGTTCCGTCAGTGGTGTCGCACAGTTGGCGGTGGATCATCTGAACAGCCAGGGGCAGAAGGTAGGCTTTGTGCAGGTACACCTGTACCGGCCTTTCTCTGCAGAGAAGCTGATGGAAGCCATCCCCGAGACAGTCGAGCGCATCGCTGTGCTGGACCGCACCAAGGAGATGGGTGCTGCCGGAGAGCCTCTGTATCAGGATGTTTGCACAGCCATGGTGAAGACCGGACGGCACTTCCGGGTGATCGGCGGCCGCTATGGCCTGTCTTCCAAGGATACTGATCCAGATCAGATCCTGGCCGTGTTCCGAAATCTGGCCAGTGAACATCCGGTGGATGGATTCACCATTGGAATCATTGACGATGTGACCCATCTGTCTCTGGAGGCACCACACGTGTCCGGCGTATCCGGCGGCAAGAACTTCCGCTGTAAGTTCTGGGGCCTGGGAGGCGATGGGACCGTAGGAGCCAACAAGAACACTGTGCACATCCTGGCGGAGTCCGCGGGGATGTATGCGCAGGCGTATTTTGAGTACGATGCCAAGAAATCCTTTGGTGTCACCAAGTCTCACCTTCGTTTCTCCAGAGAGCCGGTACGGGGCAGTTATTATGTCAAGCGGGCGGAATTCGTGGCCTGTCATAACCAGAGCTACCTGCGTCAGTATGATATGGTAAGTGAGCTCAAGGAAAACGGGATCTTTCTCCTGAACTGCCAGTGGAAGCCGGAGGAACTGGATGCCCATCTTCCTAATGATGTCAAGCGGTATCTGGCGCGGAAACACATTCGGTTCTACACCATCGATGCCACCGAGATCGCTATGAGGCTGGGACTGGGCAGCCATACCAACACGGTGCTCCAGGCGGCATTCTTTGCGGTGACCGGCCTAATCCCTGCAGAAGAGGCGCTGGAACGCATGAAAGAAGCGGCGAGGAAAACCTATTTTGCCAAGGGCGATGAGGTGGTGAACCGGAACATCGCAGCGATCGATGCCGGCGCAAAAGAAATCACAAAGGTAGAGGTGCCGGAGGCCTGGGCTGAACTGCCAGACACTCCCAACGTGGCGGTAGAGATTCTCAACGAAGCCCTGAATGAACCGGTGGAGGGAGCACCTGGAAGTGAGCTCCCGAATGTCGTACGGAAGATCCTGTACCCGGTGAATGCCCAGAAGGGGGATGACCTGCCGGTCAGTTCCTTTAAGGGATACCACCATGGGAACATTGATATGGGTCTGACCGCTTTTGAAAAACGAGGGATTGCCATCACCGTTCCCAAGTGGGATGCTGCCAAGTGTGTCCAGTGCAACCGCTGCTCCCTGGTATGCCCCCATGCGGCTCTTCGTCCATATCTGCTGAACGATGAGGAGAAGGCCATGGCTCCGGAAGGGATCGAGACGATCCCGGCCAATGGGGCGGCTAAGGGTCTCCATTATACATTGTCCGTTTCGCACTTCGACTGCACCAGTTGTGGAAGTTGCGTAGAGTGCTGTCCTACCAAGGTGCTGGAGATGGTACCTGTGGAGTTGACTCCGGAGAACCGGGAGCGTTGGGATTACCTGTTGAAGACCTCCGATAAAGGAGATCTGTTCAAGCGGTGGTCTGTTAAGGGAAGCCAGTTCAAACAGCCATTGGTGGAGTTCAGTGCGGCCTGTGCGGGGTGTGGAGAGACCCCCTACGCCAAGCTTATGACCCAGCTTTTCGGCGAGCGAGTGTACTGGGCTAACGGCACCGGATGTTCCCAGGCATGGGGCGCATCTATGCCGGGAATTCCCTATACCACCAACGGCCGGGGGTTCGGCCCGGCTTGGACCAACTCCTTGTTCGAGAACAACGCAGAACTCTGCCTTGGAATGTTCTTGTCGGTCAGACAGCAGAGAGAAGCCGTTCGCAGCAAGGTTGAGGCATTGAGCCGGAACGCAGAGGGCGCTTTGCAGTCTGCCTGCGAGATGTATCTGGCATCCTACGACGATTTTGATGCTTCCAGAAAGACAGCAGACGTGCTCTGTGAACTGCTGGAGCATGCGGATACGGAAGAGGCCAGGGAGATCCTGAAGCATCGGGATCAGCTGGCCAAGAAAACGTTCTGGATGTATGGCGGAGATGGCTGGGCCTATGATATCGGCTTCGGCGGATTGGCCCATGTGATCGCAAGCGGAGAGAACGTGAACGTGTTCGTAATCGATACTGAGGTCTACTCCAATACCGGCGGCCAAAGCAGCAAGGCCACGCCTATCGGTGCGGTGGCCCAGTTCGCTGCCAGTGGCAAGCGCAGCAAGAAAATGGATCTGGGTGGGATCATGATGAGCTACGGCAATGTTTATGTCGCTCAGGTGGCCATGGGGGCGGATAACAATCAGCTGATCAAGGCCCTGAAGGAAGCAGAGGAATACGATGGCCCCAGTGTGATTGTCGCTTATACCCCCTGCACCTCTCACGGGATCCGGTGCGGCATGAACAAAGTCCAGGAAGAGATGAAACGTGCCGTGGAATCCGGTTACTGGCTCCTGTACCGTTATGATCCCCGTAAGGAGCATCCGTTCCAGCTGGACAGCAAGGCACCGGCCATGCCTTACGAGGAGTTCCTGGACGGAGAGACCAGATACAGCGCTCTGAAGCGTACCTTCCCGGAGAACGCAAAGGAACTGTTCGCCCAGGGCAGCGAGGATGCTGAGAAGCGCTATGCCTATTATAAGCATATGGAAGAGACCAGATAGTTATTAACCATATGCAAAAAATATCATATATGCTATAATATATGTATTTTAAATAACACCTTTATGGTGTTATTTTTTTATTGTGGGAGGAAAACGATGGAACTGAGAACTCTACAATACTTTGTGACCGTGGCGGAGGAACTGAACATCACACGTGCTGCGGAAAAACTTCATATGAGTCAACCACCCCTCAGCGCACAGATCAAGAAGCTGGAGGAAGAACTTGAAACAACACTGTTTCTTCGGGGAAGGAGGCAGCTCACTCTTACAGATGCCGGGCAACTCATGTACAGGCGTGCGAAGGAGATCCTTCGTCTCGCGGACCAGACAATGGAAGAGATCTATGCCATGGGGCAGGGAATGCGAGGCACCATCGCCATCGGCCTGGTGGAAGGAATGGCTCCTGACATAGCGGCAGAGTGGTTCGCCAGGTTCATGAAGCAGTATCCCAATGTGCGATTTCGGATCCTGGACGGGAGCACCGATGATCTGCTGGAGAAACTGCGGGGTGGGCTCATCAGTCTGGCGGTGATCACTGCTCCCTGTGACAACTCTCTGTTACACAGCTTTCCGGTAGGGGAGGAGAAGATGGCGGTGCTGATGAACCGGACACATTCCCTGGCTGGAAAGGAAGGGGAAATCGAGATCGCTGATCTGGTGGGGGAAAAACTCATCGTGCCCAGCCGAAGCGCATTGATCGAGACGATCCGTCGGTGGTTTCGGGCAGAGGGAGCAGAACCAGAGATCGTCTGTGAGATGGACAGCTATCTGGATGCGGCAGCGTTGGCCGGCAGGAACGTGGGGGTCAGCCTCTATCCCAGGACAGCCTATATCCCCAACAATTCCCTGGTTTTCCGGGAGATCGCAGGGGAGGACAGGAAGATGGAGTATCTGTTCGTCTGGCGGAAGGGGCACCAGTTGCCCACCGCAGAAGAGCGGTTCATAGACTTTGTGAGAGCGTGCGTGACCGATTCCGACACGCAGGAGAAAGAGTAAGGAGGACAGAGCATGACAAGAGCAATCGTAGGGGCCTGTTGGGGTGACGAAGGAAAAGGAAAGATCACGGATGTACTGGCGGCGGATTCCGATATCGTGGTGCGTTATCAGGGTGGGAGCAACGCCGGCCACACCATCCGAAACAAATACGGCAAGTTTGCGCTTCACATGCTTCCGTCGGGGGTGTTCTACCAGCATATCACCAACGTACTGGGGAACGGAGTGGCGTTGAACATCCCCTTTCTGGTGAAGGAATTGAAGGCACTGGAGACAAGCGGTGTGCCGACACCGAGACTTCTCGTATCCGACAGGGCCCAGGTGGTGATGCCTTATCACATCCTGTTCGATGAGTACGAGGAGGAGCGACTGGGTGGTCATTCCTTCGGCTCCACCAAGTCGGGGATCGCCCCGATGTATTCCGACAAGTATGCTAAGATCGGGATTCAGGTACAGGAGCTTTTTGACGAGGCGCATCTGACAGAGAAGGTGGAGAACATCTGTGCCCAGAAAAACGTGTTGCTTGAGCATCTGTACGAGAAGCCGCTCCTGGTGTCTTCGGAGATCCTGGAAACCTGCAGGCAGTACCGGGAGATGGTCCGGCCTTACGTTGCTCACACCGCTGACTATCTGCATCAGGCTGTGAAGGAGGGGAAGGAGATCCTTCTGGAGGGGCAACTGGGCGCGCTTAAGGATACGGACCACGGAATTTACCCGATGGTTACCAGTTCCTCCACGCTGGCAGGATTTGGCGCAGTAGGAGCCGGTATCCCGCCCTATGAGATCAGTGATGTGGTGGCAGTGGTGAAGGCCTACTCCAGCGCTGTGGGAGCAGGCCCCTTTGTATCAGAGCTCTTTGGCGAAGAGGCGGAGCGGCTACGGGAGCACGGTGGTGATGGAGGTGAATATGGGGCGACCACAGGACGTCCCAGGCGAGTTGGATGGTTCGATGCGGTGGCCAGTCGTTACGGCTGTAGGATCCAGGGAGCCAAAGAGGCTGTGCTCACCGTGGTGGATGCCCTGGGCTATCTAGAGGAGATCGGCATCTGCGTAGGCTACGAACTGGATGGAAAGAAGATCGATTACTTCCCGGATACCGTCAGCTGCTATCGGGCAAAACCGATCGTGAAGTATATGCCCGGATGGCGTTGTGATATTCAGGGAATCCGTCACTTCCATGAGCTGCCGAAAGAGGCCAGAGATTATATCGATGAGGTGGAGCGCCTGATCGGCTGTCCGGTGACTATGATCTCCAACGGGCCTGGACGGGAAGACATGATATACAGGTCGGAGCACAGATAATAAAGAAGGGAGCATCATATGGCAGAGAACAGGATTCTGATCATTGATTTTGGTGGACAGTATGACCAGCTCATCGCCCGCCGGGTGCGGGAGTGCAGTGTGTACTCGGAAATCTGGGATTACAGTGATGTGGATATGGCACGCATTGCAGGGTTTGCCCCCAAAGGGATCATCTTTACGGGTGGTCCCCAGAGCGCGTATCGATCAGAGGCGCCTTCTGTGGATGATGGTCTCTTTGGGCTGGGGATCCCAATACTGGGGATCTGCTACGGAGCCCAGTATATGGCGCATCGGCTGGGAGGACACATCTCCTCAGCACCTACCAGCGAATACGGGCGGACTGAGGTTCGCGTCACGGACAGGTCTGGCGTTCTGCAGCCAGCGGAGGAGGTGAATATTTGCTGGATGAGCCATACAGATTACATCAGCCAGCCACCGGATGGATTTCGGATAACAGCTCTGACAGAGCATTGCCCGGTGGCAGCGATGGAGGATCAGAAGAGGGGATTCTACGCTCTACAGTTCCACCCGGAGGTGAATCATACAGTGCACGGAGCAGACTTCATCCGGCGCTTTGTGTTGGACATCTGTGACTGTGAACAGGATTGGAAGATGGATTCCTTTGGGGACCGGAAGATTCGGGAGATTCGGGAAAAGGTGGGGGAGGGAAAGGTGCTTCTGGCTTTGTCCGGGGGCGTGGATTCCTCCGTGGTAGCAGCGCTGCTTGCAAAAGCTATCGGACCGCAGCTCACTTGTGTTTTCGTGGACCACGGTCTGCTTCGGAAGGACGAAGCAGCGCAGGTTGCGTCCGTGTTCGGAGAGCAAGGAGACTTCGATATCCGGTTTCGGAAGATCGATGTGGCGCAGCGATTCTACGGTAAGCTGGCCGGCGTAACAGAGCCCGAGAAGAAGCGGAAGATCATCGGCGAGGAATTCATCCGTGTGTTTGAGGAAACCGCAAAGGAGATCGGGAAGGTGGACTATCTGGCCCAGGGAACCATCTATCCGGACATCATAGAGAGTGGCCGTGGCAAATCAGCGGTGATCAAGTCGCACCACAACGTGGGAGGACTTCCGGATCACGTGGATTTTCGTGAGATCATCGAACCACTGCGGATGCTGTTCAAGGACGAGGTGCGGCAGCTCGGCAGAGAACTGGGGCTGCCGGATTCTCTGGTGAACCGGCAGCCCTTCCCAGGCCCCGGGCTTGGGATCCGGATCATCGGCGAGGTGACGGAGGAGAAGGTACATATGGTGCAGGAGGCAGATGCCATTTTCCGAGAGGAAGTGGCCAAGGCGGGGCTGGCCGGTTCTATCAGTCAATACTATGCTGCCCTCACCAACATACGGACGGTAGGGGTCATGGGCGACTTTCGGACCTACGATTACGCTGTGGCGCTCCGGGCCGTGGAAACCTCCGATTTCATGACTGCTGAAGCCTCCCGTATTCCCTGGGAGATATTGGAACGAGTCATGAACAGGATCGTAGGAGAGGTGGATCACGTTAACCGGGTGTTCTACGACCTGACCAGCAAACCGCCGGGAACGGTGGAGATGGAATAGTTGTAACAGGAAGGAGGGTGTGATGGAGAAGAAATATGTTTTCGTGACAGGTGGTGTCGTGTCGGGGCTTGGAAAAGGGATCACGGCTGCTTCACTGGGAAGACTCCTGAAAGCCAGGGGACTAAAGGTGACAGCGCAGAAATTGGATCCTTACATCAATGTGGACCCGGGAACCATGAGCCCATTCCAGCACGGTGAGGTGTACGTCACTGAGGATGGAGCGGAGACAGATTTGGATCTGGGGCATTATGAGCGGTTCATCGACGAAGACCTGAATAAATACTCCAACCTGACTTCCGGCAGAGTCTACTGGAACGTGCTGAACAAGGAGAGGAGGGGCGAGTACCTGGGATCCACTGTGCAGGTCATTCCGCATATTACCAATGAGATCAAGGAGTTCATCTACGGCGTAGGTAAACGGTCTGACGCGGATGTGATCATCACCGAGATCGGAGGCACCATCGGCGATATCGAGTCGCAGCCATTTCTGGAAGCGGTGCGGCAGGTCTCTCTGGAGGTTGGGAGGGGGAACAGCCTGTTTATCCATGTGACCCTCGTACCATTTCTTAGCGGTTCCAATGAACACAAGACGAAACCCACTCAGCATTCCGTGAAGGAACTACAGGGCATGGGGATCAATCCTGACATCATCGTGCTGCGATGCGACAATCCTCTGGAGGAAGAGGTCTTTCGGAAGATCTCTCTCTTCTGCAATGTCAGAGAAGATTGTGTTATCGAGAACCGCACGTTGCCAAACCTGTACGAAGCACCACTGATGCTTGAGAAGAAAGGTTTCTCCGGTGTGGTCTGCAGAGAGCTGGGGATCGACGCCCCCTTGCCGGATCTTGCGGCTTGGGCGGCGATGACAAAAAAGATCCGGGACTGCAGTGGTCATGTCCGGATCGGGTTGGTGGGGAAGTACACAGGGCTCCATGACGCCTATCTGTCAGTGATCGAAGCCTTACATCACGCCGGGAGCCGTCATGGCGTACATATTGATCTGAAGTGGATCGACTCAGAAGGACTGAGACCGAAGAATCTGGAGTTGGAGCTTGGCAATGTGGATGGCATTCTGGTCCCCGGCGGTTTCGGAGACCGGGGCGTGGAAGGCATGATCCTGGCAGCGGGATACGCAAGAGAAAAGGGGATCCCGTACCTTGGTCTCTGCTTGGGCATGCAGGTGGCGGTCATCGAGTTTGCCCGTAGCCAGGCGGGACTGACGGATGCGGGTTCCGGTGAGTTTGATGAGCGGTGCCCCCACAAGGTCATCGATTTCATCCCGGGACAAAGCCAGGATATCGACAAAGGCGGTACCCTCAGGTTGGGGGCATACCCATGTATCCTTCAGGAGGGGACCAGAATAGCGGCGTGCTACGGGTGTACAAGGATCAGCGAACGTCACAGGCATCGCTACGAGTTTAATAATGCTTACAGGGAGACCCTGCGACAGGCAGGATTGGTTCTCAGCGGTCGATCTCCGGATGATCGCCTCATCGAGACGGTGGAGATCGAGAAGCACCCCTTCTATGTAGGTGTCCAGTTCCACCCGGAATTCAAGAGTCGGCCTGACCGGCCCCATCCGCTGTTCGATGGGTTCATTGGCGCGGCTTTGGGATTATGAGATCGCCGTTGTATCTCTGCAGGTTTTCTGTTGCCTCATTAGGTCCACAAAGTCCATCAGATACATCAGGTCAATCAGATACATCAGGTCAATCAGATCCATCAAACCCGTTGGCTTTCCGTCATATACATGTTAATAGCGATTTGACGGAAAAAAAGCACGATCATTCGAAGAAAAACGATGAAGGATTTACGTTGATCTGTAAAAAAATACTATTTTTTTAAAATCCTGGAGCACAAAGTCGGTCAATATCGTAAGAATATCTTAATCCGACAGGTAGTGAAGCAGAAAAAACCATCCAGAAGGGCATTTGTGACATGTCGGATTCCGTTGCATCGAACTGAACAGTCATTCTGACGGAATCCGGCCAAAGAAGAAAAAGAGTAGCTGGCTTAAAACGGACAGAGAATCGACTACTCAGTACTGAACTGCCAGCGGATTTTATGCAAAATAGAAATACTGGTACGCAAGGGCTTTATGATTAAGCCGATGCGTACCAGTATATGCACGTCAACTCCTATTTGGTTTCGCTGTTGTGCGGGTTAGGTATGTATCCATTTGCTTCGCAAATGGGGTTAGATCTGCGCCGTAGGCCGCGAGCCAATCACGCTTCGCTGATGCTCGCGTTCTTGGGCGTCCCTGGCGGGGGACCTACCATCCATTTGCTTCGCAAATGGGGTTAGGTCTGCGCCGTAGGCCGCGAGCCAATCACGCTTCGCTGATGCTCGCGTTCTTGGGCGTCCCTGGCGGGGGACCTACCATCCATTTGCTTCGCAAATGGGGTTAGGTCTGCGCCGTAGGCCGCGAGCCAATCACGCTTCGCTGACGCTCGCGTTCTTGGGCGTCCCTGGCGGGGGACCTACCATCCATTTGCTTCGCAAATGGGGTTAGGTCTCCCTATACAATACCCTGCAGCATCATTGCCTTGGCAACTCTCTCGAATCCAGCGATGTTGGCGCCCTTCACCAGGTCATAGCCCAGGCCGTACTTCTCACAAGCTTCAGCAGCCAGCTTGTGGATGTTGACCATGATGCTTTCGAGCTGTGCGTAGACATCATCCTCGGACCAGATCAGGTGCTCAGCGTTCTGTGCCATCTCCAGGCAGGAGCAGGCAACGCCGCCAGCGTTAGCAGCTTTGGCAGGTCCAACGACTACGCCGTTCTCCTGCAGGTACTCAACAGCCTCGTTAGTGGTCGGCATGTTAGCGCCTTCGCAGTAGAACTTGGCACCGTTCTCAACGATGTGCTTGGCATCTTCCATACCAACCTCGTTCTGAGTAGCACACGGAATATACAGGTCAGCCTTTACTTCCCAAGGCTTCTTGCCGGCTACGAACTTGGATTCCGGGAACTTGTCAGCATAAGGTGCGACGATGTTCTTTCCGGAAGCTCTCAGCTCCAGCATGTAATCTTCCTTCTCGCCCTTGACGCCATCCTCGTCCAGGATATATCCATCCGGTCCGGAGATCGCGATGACCTTAGCGCCAAGCTGGTTCAGCTTCTGAACGGTTCCCCATGCAACGTTACCGAATCCGGAAACGACACAGGTCTTGCCTGCCAGCTCCTCACCGCAGTGTTTCAGCATCTCTCTTGCGAAGAAGACGATACCATAGCCGGTAGCTTCAGTTCTTCCGGCCAGTCCACCGTTGTCGGTGCCCTTACCGGTCAGAGTACCGGTGTAGCAGTTCGCCAGTTTCTTGTACTGACCGAACATGTAACCGATCTCTCTTCCGCCAACGCCCAGGTCTCCAGCCGGTACGTCAGTGTCAGGACCGATGTGTCTAAACAGCTCGGACATGAATGCCTGGCAGAATCTCATGACTTCTGCATCGGACTTACCGTTCGGATCAAAGTCAGCACCTCCCTTGCCGCCGCCGATGGGCAGTCCGGTCAGGGAGTTCTTGAAGATCTGCTCAAAACCAAGGAACTTCAGGATTCCGGGATAGACGTTCGGTGCGAACCGGAGGCCGCCCTTGTAGGGACCCAGTGCGCTGTTGAACTCGAATCTGTATCCGGTGTTGACCTGAACCTTACCGTTGTCGTCAACCCAGGGTACTCTGAACTGGATGCCTCTCTCAGGCTCAACCAGTCTCTCGACCAGTCCTGCTTCCACATACTCAGGATGTGCTTCCAGAACCGGCTCGATGGACAGCAGAACCTCTTCAACTGTCTGCAGGAACTCTGGCTCATGCGGATACTTCGCCTTGGTAGCATCAATGTACTTCTGTACTAAATTTCCCATTTCGATCTCCTCTTTTCTCTTAAAATTTAGTTTCAAAATGTTGATACAATTACCACAATTCAAATATAACACTTTGGCTTTTTTTCGTCAATATATTCAGATTATGAAATTCCTTAATGGTTGCTATTACATTCTATTTGTAGTATACTGAAACAAGCGGTTTTGTGCCCCAGCAACAGGGGGAGGAGGTGGGACCGATGGACAACTATATGGACAAGGACCTTCAGTTGGAACAGTCCTACGGCAAGATCCTGGAATTGCTCGAGGAGAAGCAATACTTCCGTGCCCGAGATGAACTTCTGAAGTACAACGAGGCAGACATCGCGGAGATGTTGGAGGATGTGAAGGATGACGCGGATATGGATATGACGGTCATCCTCTTTCGCTTGCTCCCGAAAGCGATCTCGGCAGAGGTGTTCTCCTACCTGCCTTCTGATGACCAGGTGGACATCATCAGTGCCATCACGGAGAAGGAGATCACATTCATAATCCAGGAACTGGATTTCGATGACAAGATCGACATCCTGGAGGAACTGCCTGCCAACGTGGTAGACATGATCCTGGAGAAGACACCTAAGAACGAACGGCGTCAGATCAACGCTTTTCTGAATTATCCGGAGGATACGGCAGGAAGCCTGATGACTCCGGAATACGTCAGCCTCAAGAAAGACTGGACCGTGGGGCGCGCGTTGGAGCATATCAAGGAAGTAGGTATGGACGCAGAGACCATCTACACCTGTTACGTGCGAGACAGCGGTCGCAAGCTCCTGGGTATCGTGTCCCTGAGCACCATGGTGATCTCAGACAATGAGACCAGGATCAAGGACATCATGCATACGGACTACATCTACGAGCAGGTGGACGACGATCAGGAAGAGGTCTCCGAGGACTTCAAGAAATACGGCTATCTGGCCATCCCTGTGGTGGACAAGGAGCACAGACTGGTGGGTATCATCACCGTCGACGATATTCTGGATGTCATGGAGGATGAGGCCACAGAGGATATCGAGCGTATGAACGGTGTCATCGATTTTGATTCCTCCGATAAGGAATATCTGGATATTTCCGTTTTCCAGCATGCTATCAACCGGCTTCCGTGGCTGTTGATACTGATGGTAGCCTACTATTTTACAGGGCAGATCGTCAGCGGGTTCGAGGCATCTTTGTCCAAGGTCATTGAGCTGGTGGCCTTCATGCCTATGCTGATGGGTACCGGCGGAAACACCGGCTCTCAGGCGGCAACGCTGATCATTCGTGGTCTGGCTACCGGTGAGGTCGACACAGACGACGCATTGAAGATCCTCTGGAAAGAGCTTCGGATCGGGGTCGTGATTGGCATCGTACTCAGTGGCTTCAACTATCTGCGGATCTATTTCATTGACGGCATCCACGATACAGGCATCGCTATGACGGTCTGTGTCTCCATGATATTTATCGTTATTTTTGCAAAGATTCTGGGCAGTATGGTGCCACTCATCGTCAAGAAGATCCATCTGGATCCGGCACTGATCGCCAATCCTGCGATCTCCTCTGTGTCTGATGCGGTGGCGCTGAGCATCTATTTCGCTATGGCCATGGCGTTTCTGCCATTGTAGGAGGCCATGGACCAGATCAGGGAGATTGATAATGGAAGAAATAACGAGAGAATTCGTACAGAGCAAGATACAGAAGAGAAGCCCGTACATCCACAAGGGAAACTGTGGGAGAGTACTTATCGTGGCCGGTGGGGCCGGCATGACGGGGGCTGCTGTACTGGCTGCACGGGCAGCATTGCGATCCGGCAGCGGACTCGTTTATGTGTGCACGCCCAAGAGTAATTTTCCGGTGGTCCAGATACTGGCACCGGAAGCTATCTGTGTGGATTGGTCCAAAGTCAGCAGCCGATTCGCTTCTTTGGAGGAGGACTGGTCCTATGATGCCATCGCTTTCGGCCCCGGTATGGGAACAGGGGGGGCCACCCGGCGTATGCTGAAGGAGATCCTCCTGAGTTACGATGGACCTTTGGTGTTGGATGCGGATGGACTGAATACGTTAGCCGGAGACAACGATCTGGCAGGCTTTGTGCAGGGATTCAACGGACGTGTAGTGCTGACGCCTCACGTAGGGGAAGCCAGGCGCCTTTTGGCAGCGCTTGGAGATGAGGAGACAGCCAGCAGGGAGGATATGGTCCGGGTGCTGTCAGAGGGATATGGAGCTATCGCTGTGATGAAGGGAGCGCAGACTTTGGTTGCGCAGTCACAGGAAGAGACCGGAATCTGGAGAAATACCACCGGAAACCCTGGAATGGCGACGGCAGGCAGCGGAGACGTGCTTACCGGTGTGATCGCATCACTGGCAGGGCAGGGGCTTTCCCTGTGGGATGCAGCGAGAGCAGGTGTTTGGCTGCATGGAGCGGCAGGAGATCTGGCCGCAGATGACAAGGGCGAATACGGAATGATCGCGGGTGATATCGTAGATCATCTTCCGTACGCAATAAAGAGGCTTTTTTAGTCACGGAAGTGGCAGCAGAAACAGGGAGAAAGCAATGGAAAGAGAGAATCTAAGCTACTACGAGGAACTGGCCGGAAAGGCCAGGGTGGACATCATCAAGGCTGTCTATCATGCGGGGTCTGGTCATCCGGGAGGATCGTTGTCCTGCGCAGACATTTTGACGGCGCTGTATTTCGGGGAGATGAATATTGACCCTGAGCAGCCGGACATGCCTGGGCGGGATAGATTCGTGCTGTCCAAGGGGCACGCAGTTCCGGCGCAGTATGCGGTGCTGGCGGAGAGAGGGTATTACGACGTGGAGGACATGATGAGTTTGCGTAAGCTGGGAAGTCCCTTCCAGGGACACGGCAATATGCACAAAGTCCCGGGCATCGAGATGTCAACAGGATCCCTGGGACAGGGTGTGTCTGTGGCTGTAGGAATGGCGCTTGCTGACAAGCTGGACGGCACCGGCGCCAGAGTATACGCATTGCTGGGCGATGGAGAGATCCAGGAGGGTCTGGTCTGGGAAGCTGCCATGGCTGCCAGCCACTACGGGCTCAGTGATCTGACGGCTATCGTGGACTGGAACGGATTGCAGATCGACGGAAGCAACGACGATGTCATGACCGTTCGTCCCATCGACGAGAAGTTCCGCGCCTTTGGGTGGGACGTTCAGGTCATCGACGGTCATAACTTTAGACAGATCTTCGATGCTCTCGACAAAGCAAGAGAGACGGACAGACCTTCCTGTATCATCGCGAAGACCGTGAAGGGAAAGGGAGTTTCCTTCATGGAAGGAGAAGCAGGGTGGCATGGCAAGGCACCGAGTGAAGAACAGGCCAGGCAGGCAGTAGAAGAGCTGGGAGGTGAATGGTAATGGCAGAGAAGATCGCAACAAGAGCAGCGTACGGAGAGTTCCTGGCAGAAGAAGGCGCCAGAAACCCGAATCTCGTCGTCATGGATGCCGATCTCTCCGGCTCCACTAAGACCAAGGACTTTCAGAAGGTGTTCCCGGATCGCTTCTTCAACGCAGGGATCGCCGAGCAGGATCTGATGGGGATCGCGACAGGCCTTGCGCTTTCCGGCAAGACCGTCTGTGCCTCTACGTTCGCAATGTTTGCTTCCGGAAGAGCCTTTGAGATTATCCGCAATTCCATCGGCTATACCGGTGCCAATGTCAAGGTCTGTGCGACGCATGCGGGAATCACAGTAGGAGAGGATGGTGCCAGCCATCAGACCTTTGAGGATATTGCGTTGATGCGGACCATTCCAGGCATGACCGTAGTTTCTCCGTGCGATGCAGTGAGTGCGAAGATTCTACTGAAACAGGTGGTGGACATGCAGGGCCCCTGTTATGTCCGGCTGGGCAGAGCGGCGGTTCCCGTATTCTACGAAGGGACAGAAGACCTGAAACTGGGAAAAGGCTACGAGCTGCGTACCGGCAACGATGCCGCCATCATCGCCAATGGCATCATGGTGCCTGCCGCCATGGAGGCAGCGGAGACGCTTGCGGCAGAGGGTGTAGATGTGCGTGTCATCGACTTGCACACCATCAAACCGCTGGATGAGGAGATCATTCTGAAGGCTGCTGAGGAGACTGGAGCCTTGGTAACGGCAGAGGAGCATTCAGTGGTGGGCGGTCTTGGCAGCGCAGTGGCAGAACTCACTAGCCAGAAATGTCCGGTGAAGATCGTCATGGTTGGCCAGAAAGATACCTTCGGAGAGTCCGGCAAACCGGATGAGCTCAGGGAGAAATACGGTATGACAGCAGCGGATATCGTGGCTGCAGTCAGGAAGGTGATCAAATAGAAATGGTAGCCGGCCCCTGCATCCTCGGGTGCGGGGGCGCCGTTTTCTTCACGAAAAAATCACAAAGCAAAGACACGGAATCTACCGGTCAAGTGTTCACAAACGAACCAAAAAGTGATATAATCGAAAGAACTATTGTAAAAATTAAAAGATCAAAGGGGTTTGGCATTTTATGATCAAGTTCACCAATGTCACCAAGATGTATGGCAAAAACGTTGGCCTGGAAAATGTCAGCGTTGACATAGAGGATGGAGGTTTTGTTTTTCTCGTAGGTCCCAGTGGAGCAGGAAAGTCCACCTTCATCAAACTCATATTGAAGGAAATCGACGCCGATCAGGGAACTATCCAAGTCGGCGATTTTACGGTGACTGGACTTCCCAGTCGGAAGATCCCGCAGCTTCGCCGAAAGATCGGCATGGTGTTTCAGGATTTCCGTCTCCTTCAGAGGAAGACGGTGTTTGAGAACGTGGCGTTTGCCATGGAAATCATGCACAAGTCCAGGCGGCAGATCCGGCAGAGGGTGCCGCAGGTGCTGGAGCTTGTCGGGATCGGTGATAAGGGGAAACGGTATCCCCAGGAGCTCTCTGCGGGTGAACAGCAGAGAGTAGCGATCGCAAGAGCGATCATCAACAACCCAAAGGTCCTGATCTGCGATGAGCCTACTGGGAACCTGGATCCGGATACGGCCATGGGGATCATGGGGCTGCTGGAGCAGATCAACATGACAGGGACTACCATCGTGATGGTTACCCATGCCAGAGATATAGTCAACCAGATGAACAAGCGTATCATCGCCATCGAGAGTGGACACATCGTTCGGGATGGATACGGCAAGTATGGCTACCCGGATATCAGTGCAGCGAGCGGAGAGGAGGGCATCTATGAGTAGGATCTTCTACAACATCAAGCAGGCCATCCTCCAGATCTTCCGCAATAAGGGTATGTCCGTGGCGGCAGTCTTCGCCATTACGGCGATGATGCTTATCCTGGGAATGTTCTTTATCATCGCGGTGAACGTGAACCTGTTCACGGAGATGATCAAGCAGGATTACGACACGGTGGAAGTCTATCTGTTGGACAGTACAGATGAGAAGAGTGCCCAGACCATCATGGATACGCTGGAGCACATCAACGGTGTCAGCAGTGTGGAATACCGTACCAGAGATGAGGCACTGGCCATCCTGAAACAACGCTGGGGAGAGAGTGGATACCTGCTGGACTCCCTTGGGAAAAACCCGCTTCCCAACTCCATCCTCATCAAGGTCGATAACCTGGGGGCTGCCAATACGGTTAATGACGCGGCAGTGAAACTGGAGGGTGTGGAGAGCACCAAGTACTACAAGGAAACCGTGGACAAACTGACCAAGGTGACGAGCTTCATGTCTGTCACCTCGGTGATCATCATGATCTTCCTGATCGTGGTCTCCGTGGTCGTGGTGTCCAATACCATCAAACTCACAGTAATGAACCGTGCCAAAGAAATCTCCATTATGAAGTACGTGGGGGCGACCAACTGGTTCATCCGAGGACCCTTCCTGGTGGAAGGGATCATCCTTGGAGCTATCGCTTCGGCGGTCTCAGCGGGGATTGTGTATCTTGCCTATAGCCGGGTGGTGGAGGCTATCGGAGAGAAGGTCATGACCATCATATCTTCGCCACTTGTGCCTGCAGGATATCTGTTCACCAATCTGGTGATCATCTTTTTGGCCATCGGTGTAGGGATCGGGGCGACGGGGAGCATCATCTCCATGAGGAAGTTCCTTGACACCTAATCGCCGATTAGACCCATCGGTACGAACACAGAAAGGAGGGAGAATCCAATGAGAAGACAATTATTGATCGTTCTGCTCATCAGCGCATTGGTCGCGGGGCTGACTCCCTGTTCCTTTGGCGCAAGCACCTTGGAAAAAAACAAAAAGAAACTCGAGAAAGTCGAGGAACAGCAGGACGCTGTCTCGCAGGAACTGGAAGGGTACCGCGAGAAGATCGCTGACAGTGAGAAGAGACTCTCCAAACTGGAGGTGTCCATCAAGGATAAGGAAGCACAGATTAAGAAGACAGAGGATGAACTGGGCAGGACCAAGAAAAACATAGAGGAGAGACAGGACGGACTGAACAACCGTCTCCGCACCATGTATAAGAACGGTTCCATCGGTTATCTGGATGTGATCCTGGGATCCAACAATATCGAGGAACTGGTGACCAATGTGGATCTGGTACAGAAGGTATTCACCAATGACCAGAATATCCTGACCAACCTGAAATCCCAGAAGGCTGAGATCCAGAAGAAGGAGCAGGTCTTCACAAAACAGAAAAAAGATCTGGCTGCAGACCGTAGAAAAGAGCGGGGCGTCAAGGAAGAACTGGACAGCACCAAGGATAAACTGGACAAGAAACTCGCAGCCCTCGAGAAGGAAGAGAACGATCTGAGAGAGAAGATCGCGGAGGAAGCTGCCAAGAACGGAGAGGTCATCTACGAGGGGGACAAGTGGGATTTCCCGCTGAAGAGTTCCTATACACTGACTTCCCACTATGGGGAATCCAGAAGTTACGAGAGTCACCCGGGGGTTGACCTTGCGGTTCCCACAGGTACACCGGTATACGCTGCGCAGAGCGGGCTTGTGACCACCGCATCCGTTTATGGAGGTTACGGAAACTGTGTCATGATCTACCATGGAAACGGACTGACATCTGTTTACGGACATAATTCGGTGTTGAAGGTCAGCAAGGGACAGTATGTCAAGCGAGGCACACTAGTGGCGCTGGCCGGATCGACCGGATGGAGTACCGGTTCACATCTGCACTTCGAGGTACGTAACAGTTCCGGCAGCCCCATCAGTCCGGGACCCTATATTGGAGTGAGTTAGAGATAAGATAATGATGAGATTGGAACCGAAAATAATAGAATTGCTTGCACAGAGAGGAATCACTTCGGAGGAGGATCTGGAGGAGTTCCTCTCTTCGCGTCCCCAGAAGACCCATGACCCGTTCCTGCTTTACAATATGAGGGAAGGGGTGGACCTTGTTATGGACGCCATTCGGTCGGGAGACAAGATCTGCATCTACGGAGATTACGATGTAGATGGGATCACCTCCACAGTGATCATGATGGAAGTGCTGTCTCACCTGATCGACCGTGACCGCCTCATGTACTATATCCCATCCAGATTTGAGGAAGGATACGGACTCCACTGCAGTTCCATCGACAGGATCCGGGAAGCAGGGGCAAACACCATTATTACAGTAGACTGTGGGAGTGTCTCTGTGAAAGAGGTCGACTACATTAAGTCTCTGGGGATGAAGGTATTGGTGACAGACCATCATACGGTGGGTGACCAGGTCGCCGATTGCCTGGTCATCAATCCCAAGCAGCCACAGGATACGTATCCCTGTGAACATATCGCAGGCTGTGGGGTAGCCTTCAAGCTGGCACAGGCACTGGTGGCAGAAAACAGTCTGCCCACATCGGTGACCGCCGGACTTCTTGATATGCTGGCCATCGGAACGGTGGCCGACCTGGTACCGCTTGTGGGGGAGAACAGGACCTTCGTCAAATACGGCCTGCGAACTGTCAACGTGGGAAGAAGGGAGAGCCTGTTGCAGTTGATCAACGCGATCTCCCTTCATCCCGGAAAGATCACTGCGGAGAACATCTCTTTTGGGATCGGCCCTCACATTAACGCAGTAGGAAGGATGCAGCACGCGCGGGAAGCAGTGGAACTGTTTCTGACTCACGATCCGGCGGTACGACAGGAGAAGATCCAGCTCCTGATCCGTTGCAACGACCAGCGGAAGCAAGTCCAGGAGGACATCTTTCAGCGATGCATGAGGATGGCAGAGGACGAGTACAGCGAGGATCATTTTCTACTCCTGGTGCCGGAGAATGGGCACGAGGGTGTAGCCGGGAATGTGGCAGGCAAGCTGAAAGAGGCGCTGTATAAGCCGGTGGTGGTGTTTACCAGAGAGGGGGGCGGTATCATCAAGGGATCCGGCAGAAGCATCGATGGGATCAACATCTACGATGAACTGGCAAAGAACAAAGCTTTGTTCCAGGCCTTTGGCGGGCATGCGGCCGCCTGTGGAATTACCATGAGGGAAGAGGATCTGCCGGCACTGCGACAAGCGCTCCGGCGACAGATGGAAATGCTTCTGGAGAAAGATCCGGAGATCTTCGTGGAGAAGAAGAGGGCGGATCTGTCTCTGCGTCCACAGGACATCAGCATGAACATGGCACAACAGCTGGAACTGCTGGAACCCTGTGGCATGGGTAACGAGAAGCCCCTGACCATGGTGACGGGACACGCCCGCTGGCCGCGGAGGATCGGTAAGAATGGCCAGTTCCTTCGATTTCAGATCGCACTGGAGAACGGGAATTCGCTGCCGGCAGTCGCCTTCCGGAATGCGGATGAGATCGAGGAGTTCGCCGATGGAGAGGCCTGTCACTTTCTGGGAAATCTATCGGTCAATGTGTGGAACGGCAGGAGCAGCCTGCAGTTCGTAGCGGAAGAGGCGATAGGATGATACATATCAAAAAAAAGAATTTCATACTGCTGCTCGTGGTTGCCGTGGTGACCACGGTCCTCGCCATGACAGGCGGTTTCCTGCTCTTCTGCAAGGTGCAGAACGTGGGCCTGATCGAGGGGAGCAAGTACAAGCAGATGGTAGAGATCAACAATAAGTATGCCAAGCTTTACGCGATGCAATATAAGATCAATCACGAAGGACTGAAAAAGGTCTCCGAGGAAACGGAGATGGATGCGGTCTACAAAGGGCTGGTGGGCAGCCTGAAGGATCCATACTCCGAGTACTTCACGGCCAGAGAAGCCCAGGAGTTTGACAACTATGTCAACGCGTCTTTCTATGGAATCGGTGTGATGATCGCCGAGGAAGGGGGAGAGGTTCAGATCACCCAGGTGCAGGAAGATGGACCGGCGGATCTGGCTGGGCTTAAGGCAGGCGATGTGATCACCGCCGTCGAAGGCAAACATTACGACACTACCAAGGAAGTAAAGAAAGCTGTGTCCGGGAAATCCGGAACGAAGGTAAAGGTCACCTATCGGCGGAAAGGGAAGGAGAAGACCGTGTCCGTCACCAGAGGAATCGTCAGCGGAATCACCTGCAATGGACTCATGCTGAAGGGGAACATCGCCTACATCAGGATCGACACCTTTGGAGAGAAGACCGGAAAGGAATTCCAGGAGGCCGTCGACAAGCTGAAGAAGGAAGATCCCAAGGGGCTGATCATCGACCTTCGGAACAATCGGGGCGGCTATATGGATCAGGGACTGAAGGTGGCTGACATCCTGCTTCCGGAGTGCACCATCGCCTTCACCAAGGATCGAAACGGCAAGCGCACCAACTATAACTCCGAGGAAGGGGCGCTGCAACTGCCCTGCGTGCTCCTGGTGAACGAAAACACCGCCAGCGCTTCCGAGCTTTTGGCTGCCGCTGTAAAGGACAACGATGCCGGACAGCTGGTGGGGACCACCACTTACGGAAAAGGCGTGGTTCAATCTGAGTATAAGTACAAGGACGGTTCCGCCCTGAAGCTCACCACCGCAGAGTATTTCTCGCCGAAAGGGCACAGGATCAACGGAAAGGGGGTCAAGCCTGATGTCGAGGTCGACTTCCCGGAAGATGCCACCGAGGATCCACAGCTGAAAAAGGCCATGTCTCTCGTTGACGCTCATAGAAAATAGTGATATACTTTAGTGGATGAAAGAGGGAGGCGAAGGTTATGGCATATGATTCCAAGTATCAGAGAGAGGATATTGACGAACTGTTCCAGGCTGTCCTGACCCTGAAGGATGTAGAGGATTGCTACCGTTTCTTCGAGGATATCTGCACGGTGAACGAGATCTATGCGATCGCGCAGAGATTGCAGGTGGCGAAATTACTTTCTCAGAAGAAAACCTATAACGAGATCGAGAAGATCACGGGCGCCTCTACCGCCACCATCAGCAGAATCAACAAGTGCCTGGTGTATGGTGCCGATGGATACAAGCGTGTGCTCGACAGACTGGCTGAGAAGGAGTGAATAGAACGAGGCTGCTGCAGAGATGCGGCAGCCTTTCTTGCTTAAGGAGGATCACGATGGACGTGATTTACATTTACGATGGTGAGTTTGCTACCGGGGATGCCGGTTTTCCCATGATCCGCATGGCGGCAGCCAGGCACTGCCTGGAGCTATCCAGACCTTTTGATCAGGTCGCCGCCAGGATCATTCGGGATGAGAAGGGGAAACCGTACTTTCAGGATGTACCCCTCGAGTTTTCCCTGACCCACAGCGGCAGTCTGTGGATGTGCATGTTTTCCGATGCTCCCTGCGGATTGGATCTGCAGGAGGTGAAACCTTGCGACTGCCAGAAGATCGCGAAGCGTTTCTTTCACGAGGACGAGGCGCAGGCGGTGCGTGACGGTGGTGAGGAGGCATTCTTCAGGATATGGGTCCGCAAGGAAGCCTACTGCAAGATGACTGGAGAAGGGCTGTTCGGTGAGGATATGCCCTCCGTTCTTGCGGACAACGGTATCTGGAAGGGGCGTTCCTATGTGTTTACCGAGATCGATATCTCTGAGGAGATGATGTGTGCTGTGTGTACTGGGGAAGCCCCGGATATTCAGCTGAGGGTATTGGGATGAAAAGTGTGATGGAGGCGGCTGCCGCCAAACTGGCAGCCCGCAATATGACGGTCGAAGAGCTCCGCCGGCACCTTCTGGCCAAGGGCTATCTGGAAGGAGAGGTGGAGGAGGTCCTGCGCCAGTTCCGGGAGGACGGCTATCTGGACGATGCCCGGTACTGCAGGATGTATTTTGAATATGCTCACGCCAGGCACAAAGCCAGGAACAGGATCTTTGCGGAGCTGCGCCAGAAAGGAGTAGACAGTCAGGTGATGGAATTCGCCTACGAGGATTACCTGGCGGAAAAAGGTGTGGAGGTCAGCGAAACCGAAATGGCCAGGCAAGAGGCAGAGAAGATCCTGCGTGCGGCAGGTCTGACCATGGAGGATGAGATCCCGGAGAAGATCCGTGGCCGTGTAGCCAGGAAACTGCACAGCTATGGATACGGGAGCGGTTTGATTTATGAGATTCTGGGAGAGATGAAGTAATGGATTTGACATTGTTAGCAGGCCCGATCATCGGGGCGATCATCGGATACTTTACGAACTACATTGCGGTGAAGATGCTGTTCCGACCTTTCGAGCCAAAGTATATATTTGGTTGCAGGATTCCTTTCACCCCTGGGATGATCCCAGGGAGCCGAAATCGGATCGCGGAATCTATCGGGAGCGCAGTGGGGGACAACCTGTTGACGGAGGATGCCATGGAAACGAACCTCCTGTCCCCGGAAATCAAGGATAAGATCCGCCGCAAGGTGGAGAACACCATCCAGAAGGAGCAAGGAGACCAGCGCCAGGTCCGCGAGGTCATCACCCGCTATCTGATGGAGGATGAGACCCTGGATACCATGCTGGAGCGGGGTGGGGACCTGGCCTCTTCCTATATCACAGAACGTATCACAGAGATGAACCTTGGAGCGGTCGTCGCTTCCCAGGTGCGGAAGGCGATCCACGAGAAACAGGAGCAGTCCTTCTGGGCCAAGTTTATTACCGAGGATGCCATCAACTCCATGGTGGGCAACATCGAGAGACGTGTCAACCAGGGGGTCCGGGAACAGGGCAGTGCCATCATCCAGGTGAAGATTCACCAGGAATTAGACCAGTTCCAGTATAGGACCATGGGGGAACTGTTCACCCTGCTTCAGGAGACCTGTGAGGATCCCGGTGAAATGGTGGTGAACGCCTACGAGGTAGTGATTCGAAAGCGACTGTCTGCGATCCTGCGTACCGTCGATGTCTCCAAGGTCGTCCGGGAGAAACTGGGGGCCATGGATCCAAGAGAACTGGAACGACTGGTCCTGAAGGTGGCCCGGAAGGAGCTGGGAGCCATCGTCAATCTGGGTGCGCTGATCGGCTTTGTGCTGGGATGCCTGAACACACTGATCAATATGTTGGGATAAGCGTTTTCGCCACCTGCTCTTCGATGAGCCGGTGGCCTTTTTCGTTAGGGTGCATACCATCGGCACAAAGCAATTCCCGGTAATCATCCTGTTCCAGGAAAGCGCTTCGGACATCGATGAGCGGGATGTGTTGATCTGCGGCCACCTCGGTCAGGACCTGGCTGTAATTGTCGTGCCAGGTGCCGATGTTGTCCAGGTCACGGTCAAGGAACTCGTAGATGCTTTCCCAGTCCAGATCTCTGGAGACCCATTGGAAGAATCTGGACGAATCCAGAGGAGGCAGTGTCATCAGCACCGGTGTACTGCCTGCCTGGCGTACTGTTTGGATCATGGATGTAATGACGGAGCGAAACCTGTCCAGGCTGACCGTCGCCTTGTGGAGGGCGAAGGGGTTCTCAGAGATCTCCTGCCAGTTCAGGTCGCAGTCGTTCCCTCCGTACTCCAGGAGTGTGTAGTCCGCATCACAGAGCTCCGCGAGATGTCTGTCCAGTGTCTGCTTTCCCCTCAGGCTACTGAAGCCCATGCGTGAGTAATTGCGCAGGTGGATCCCCCGCTTGCGCATCCTTTCTACAAAACTATCCCGGCTGATGGTATAGCGGGATTTTCTTTCGTTGTAGATGATTCCTCTGGCAATAGAATCTCCGAAAACTGTAATATTCATCATCGCAACCTCCTGTAGAGATATAAATTATTCCGTAATATGATATTGAAAATTATATTACGAGGTTTGACGAATGTCAATAAGTAATTGCAATTCTTTTTAGTTGGGTGTATACTTGTCGGGTGGGAGGATATATGAAATCTATGAATAGTATTGATAATCTGAAAGAGAAACTGCAGACGTGCCGGCCGCAGGACTGGTCTGCGATCCCGGATATCGACCTCTACATGGATCAGGTGATCTGCTATATGACCAGACAGCACATCGGGCTGGATCTGGATGACGAGGAGACCCTCACCTCCGCTATGATCAACAACTACATCAAGAGTGGTCTGCTGCCCCGTGCCAACGGAAAGAAATACGACCGCAGGCACATCGGTTATCTAACCGCCATCTGCCTCTTGAAGCAGGTTCTTACGGTGGGAGAGACCGGTACTTTGCTTGCACAGCAGATGGCGCATCAGGATGTGGAGGAATTC
The DNA here is from genome assembly GCF_000688015.1 of Eubacterium sp. AB3007. Taxonomy (NCBI): domain Bacteria; kingdom Bacillati; phylum Bacillota; class Clostridia; order Eubacteriales; family Eubacteriaceae; genus Eubacterium; species Eubacterium sp. AB3007. The sequence goes on along the minus strand of NZ_JIAD01000001.1, from coordinate 829,259 downwards.
TACAGGAACTACACCAGCGTGCTGGACGAGGAGTACAGCAAGGTGGCAGAAGAACTTGCGGGAGAACATACCAGTGAGGAACTGACACAGCAGGCCCTCAGGCTGGCGGTGTCCGGTTACGCACAGACACTGGCCTGCAAGACCATTCTGCGAGAACTCACAGCAGAGAAGGAGGCGCAGGATGGATAAGAAGGAACTGCTTCTGGTGCCAGGAATCGCCTTTGGAAACCACTTGGAGGTAGCCGTTATGGACTACCCCAGAGGGCGGGAAGATGGCACGACCAGGCGTCGCTGCAAGGTCACCCTGGAATATGGTCGGACAGATGTCGACCAGCTGAAAGCACAGGGACATGACTTGTTAGAATCGGCCATGGCTTATTACCGCGATTATCTTTACCAGCTTGTAAAGGTCAATATCTCCAGCGACTGGACCTGTGTGGGCGGGCTGGAGGAGACCATGGCGATCGTACAGGAGCATTTGAAGAAGTATTACTGAAGAACAGGAAAGGAAGTAGAGATGGCAAAAGTAGATATTTTTTCTGGTTTTCTGGGTGCAGGCAAGACAACACTGATCAAGAAACTCATCGAGGAAGCCTACGGGGATGAGAAGATCGTTCTCATCGAGAACGAGTTTGGCGAGATCGGCGTAGACGGTGGATTCCTGAAGGACACCGGCGTCGAGATCAACGAGATGGATGCAGGATGTATCTGCTGTAGTCTGGTCGGGGATTTTGGCCGGGCGCTGAACCAGGTGATCGAGCAGTACGAGCCGGACAGGATCCTCATAGAACCCTCCGGCGTGGGCAAACTCAGCGACGTGATCATCGCTGTCCAGGATTTGCAGAATGACCGGATCCAGTTGAATGGTTTCACCACCGTGGTAGATGCCAAGAAGTGCAAGATGTACATGAAGAACTTTGGAGAATTCTTCAACAATCAGATCGAGCACGCCAGTTCCATCATCCTCAGCCATACTGACGGTATCGCCCAGGAGAAACTGGACAAGTGTGTGGCGCTGCTGCGGGAGCACAATCAGCAGGCCTCTATCGTGACCACCCCCTGGGATCAGCTGACCGGTGCCCAGATTCTGGAGATCATGGAGCAGAAGAAGACCTTGTCGGCAGAACTTGATCATCTGCGGGAGGAAGCCTATGCGGAAGAGGCGGCTCATGCAGCAGAGCATGAGCACGAGCACCATCACGACCATGAGCATGAGCATGACCACCATCACGACCATGACCATGAGCATGATGACCACGAACACCATGACCATGATCACGAAGAGCACGGTCATCATCACCATCATCACGATGGACATCACCACGCAGATGAAGTGTTTGAGGATTTTGGCTGTGAGACCGCGCACAAGTACACCAAAGAACAGATCACGGCAGCCCTTACGGGTCTTTCCAACATCGCGGAAGTGGGCCAGGTACTGCGTGCCAAGGGCATCGTAGAAAACCTGGATGGTGGATGGATCCACTTTGATTACGTACCAGGCGAACCGGAAGTGCGCGAGGGCGCTGCGGCGACCACCGGCATGATCTGCGTGATCGGTGCAGGCATTGACAAGGAACGAATTCAGGAACTGTTCGATCTTGCATAAGAAGGAGACACATTATGGAAATACCAGTATATCTGTTCACCGGCTTTCTGGAGTCCGGGAAAACAAAATTCATTCAGGAGGCGTTGGAGGGCCCGGATTTCAACGCCGGGGAGAGAACGCTGCTGTTGCTTTGTGAAGAAGGGGAAGAGGAGTACGAGCCAGAAAAGTTCTTTGGGAAGAATGTGTTTATCGAGACAGTGGATGAAGAGGAAGATCTTACCACAGAGTTGATGATCAGTCTGCAGAAGAAACACAAGGTAGAAAGAGTCATCGTGGAGTATAACGGCATGTGGGAGTTGGACAATTTCTACCGCTATATGCCGGACGAGTGGTTGACCTATCAGGAGATGATGTTCGCTGATGCCACCACGATCCTTACCTACAACGAGAACATGCGCCAGCTAGTATATGACAAACTGAAGAGCGCGGAACTTGTGGTGTTCAACCGCTGTGACCGGCAGGTGCTGGAGGGTGTGTTCAAGGAAGGTCTATCCACCAAGATGCGCCTTCATAAGCTTGTCCGCGCGGCTAACCGAAAGAGCCAGATCCTGTATGAGTACGGACCGGATGATGTGGAGATGGATGCTATCCCTGATCCGCTCCCCTTTGACATCAACGCGCCGATCATCACCGTGAAGGACGATGATTACGCAGAGTGGTACCGGGATATCAACGAGGGTCAGGATAAGTACGAGGGGAAGAGGATCCATATTCGGGGCAGGCTTGTTAATGGCGGAGATATCCCGATGGATCATTTTGTGTTCGGTCGTCACGTGATGACCTGCTGCGTGGAGGATATCCAGTTCGCCGGTCTGGTGGCTCGGTGGACAGAAGAGGCAGCTGCCTTCGAAAACGGCCAGTGGGTGGAGATTTACGCTGATATCAAGGTAGAGGAGGATCCGGTCTACGCAGAGGAAGGGCCAGGCCCGGTGCTGTACTGCACCGCCGTGAACCCCTGTGAGCCGGCGGTTCCGGAGGTGGCGACATTCTGATGAAACTACTGAATAGACGATTATCTGCTATTATCCTTGTCACCGCACTTCTCATAGGGAGTGTGGCGGCAGGCTTTGTACTTACAAGCGGGGAGGCGTACGCAGCCTCCGGAAAACGAAACGCTGCTATGAGCCTCCTGTCGAAAAACGGGGCGTTCTTTGACTTCCGCAAGGAGGCGGGGCAGAAACTATATGGTTATGACACCCTGCAGGGAGCGTGTGCTGCCGAGGGATTCGGATATCTGACGCTGTATGACCGGAACGTAGAGAAGTGCCGGATCGTGAAGGTGGCGCTTGATTCTCTGGCTGTCACAAAGGTGTCCGCGCCGCTGCCTGTCTATCACGCCAACAACCTGACCTTCAACACCAGAAAGCACCTGGTGGTAGCTACCTGCTGCAGAGTCAAGGACAAGCGGGCAGTCCTGGTGGATCCGAACACCCTGAAAGTAGTGGGGAAGAAGGACATCAAGCTGACCCGGAAGGTCAAACATCTGCCGAAGAAAGAACGAAAGAAATACAAGGGTTTCACGGCGATCGCCTATAACGAGAAGCATGACTGCTATATCGGCAGGCTGCGGGGCAGTGGCAATGCCATACTCTTTGATGGTGACCTGAAACCGGTGCGGTATTTCAAACTGAAGGGGAAACGAAACTCCATGATGAACCAGGGAATGGACAGCGTGGGTGACCGGGTGTACGATGTGCGGAGTTTCAAGGGAAAGCACAAATACAGTGTGGTGACCATCCACACGCTGAACGGGAAATATGTTGGGCAGATCCGGTTTCCCTTTGGGAAGGCTCCCGGCAATGAACTACAGTGCCTCTTCCATGATGGAGGGCAGTTCTATGCGGGGTTCTACCTGACCACCAGTCAGAAGCACGACACGAAAGCGCACCACGTGAAACGGAACAACAAACTGTATCGGGTTCACAACGTGACAGGATGAGAAAGGGCACTGCGCATCGTGACAACATAAAACTGCGCGTTTAACGGCGCGCAGTTGTTCGTCTTTCCTAACCCAATGAAGGATCTCAAATATCTGTCTTACCCACTTGTGAACTAATAAAACCCAGCACTTCTTCTCTTGGGATTTCCAGAGCCGCTGCAAGTTCTCCGAACAACAGGTCTTCCGCGCGTTTCATGTACTTCCGGTCGATCTGGCCAAGATGCCTGTTCTGTTTACTCGCTTCCAAACTCTTATGATGTAGTGACTTGGTCAGGCCGATCAATGCCTCCATATCGTGGGTATCGATCACTGCCTGGTAGTGCTTGGATAATTGCTGGATGCTGTTGCTCTTGTAGATGTCAGCGGCTACGGCAGGGATTCTGTCGATCAGATGCAGTGCTTCCTCTCTCGACATGACTGTTCTCATGTATACCCTGTTACCGTCTACGGGCGCGTAGATCGTCCCGTTCTTGTACAGCGGTCGCAAAACATAATACAGGTCATCATCTTCAACAAAGTCAACTTGCGATATCGCCTCAACCCTGCAGACTCCCGTTCCATCGTAGATGATCAGGTCGTCTACCTTGTACATTATGTCACCTAACTCCTTTCTGTCTAAATCCTACTGCTCCGAAATTAATTATATCACAATACCCTGAAAAAAGAAAGATGAATTGCAAGAATATTATAACAATTTCATTCGTTTCAGGAACATTTGTTATACAGAAAGCGAAGAAACTCTCTTGACAGTATAGTTGATATATCCTTTATTATGTAGGCAGGACAAGAAGGAGTTGTTACAATGAAGCTTAGATTCAGGACCAAGTTATCGTATGGGATAGGAGGGATTGCAGACAATGCCATGTATACCATGGCGGGGACATTCCTGCTTTTTTTTCTGACCTCCGTAGCCGGGATCCGTCCGGCAGCAGCGGGCACCATTGTAGCCGTCGGATCGATCTGGGAGGTGCTCTGTGGTCCGGTGACCGGATTTCTGTCGGACACGACACAGTCGCGGTATGGAAAGCGCAAGCCATTTCTGCTGATCGCGGCGTTTCCGGTAGCCGTTGCCACCAGTCTGCTTTTCACCGCCATCGGGGCTTCCTATGGACTGCGCCTTGTGTATTACCTGGTAATGACGCTGTTATTCTGGCAGGCCTTTGCCACTTTCTTTGTGCCTTACATGACATGGGGATCCGACCTGACGGAGGATTACCACGAGAGGACCGTGCTCCGTTCTTATGCTTATGTGTTCAATCAGGTGGGAATGGCGCTTGGGATGGTGCTCCCTACGGCATTTGTGGACCTGATGATGGAGATGGGGAAATCCAAGGAAGTTTCCTGGACCATGACAGGCGTGTTCGTGGGGGTCTGCAGTGCGGCAGCCCTGCTAATCTGCGCCCTGACCATTCACGAAACAGATGATCCCACTTTCCAGCGGACCAAAGACAGCGGGCCACACTTCAGCTTGCATCAGATCACAGACATGTTCCGTGAATACGGGGAGATCATCCGGCTGCGCCCCATCCAGTTCATCATCGGTGCCAGCCTGCTTTACCTGATCGCCAATACGCTGTTCTCCTCAGACAGGATCTACTTCTTTACATATAACCTGGGACTATCGGCAGGCCAGATATCACTCCTGATGTTGTTGATCACGGTGGCGGGCATTGCCTTGGCACCGGTGGTCGCCTTTCTCTGTGGATTTAGCGACAAGAAATTGGTGCTTATGGCCGGAGTGGGGGGCACTGGTGTATTGCTTTGTGCAGGGCGGTTCCTGGCACCGGAGACCTTTGGGGCGAACTGTGTGATTTGCATCATATACACCATAGGAAACACCTGCTACTGGCAGCTGATGCCCTCTATGATCTACGATGTCTGCGAGGCGGAGGAACTAGCTTCCGGCACAAAGCATTCCGGCCAGGTGATCTCTCTGCAGGCGTTGTCAGAATCCCTGTCTACCGCGGTGGCCTCTCAGATACTTGGGATCATCCTGCAGGTAGCAGGGTTTAGTGAGGGGGCGGCTGCCCAGTCTGCCACATCTCTTACATGGATCAGCCACTGCTATACGCTGCTCCCGGGGATCTGCATGGTGTTGGTCGCGGTGATCATATTCTTCCACCCGATCAACAAAGCCAGTTTTGGCCGAATCCTGGATGCACTGGAACGAAGGAAATGCGGGGAGTCTGTGGATCTTGGCGAGTTTCAGGATGTGTACGGGAAGACCTTTGTGGAGCGGCGCTGATCAACGCACTCGGATACTTACCTTCACAAGATAATTGTAATAGCCTGGTACGGAGAAATCGTCCAGGATCACATCCTCATAGAAAGAATCATCTAGCCAGAGGTGGTTCTTTTTTGCATAGTCCAGGAGAAGGTGACAAAGCTCGCAGATGTTTTCATATCCCTTGTTGTCGTAGACGGCAATATAGCTGCCGCCACTGTCCACGATGGGTTCGGTGCCGGCAGTGGGGGCGACTTCATTGGGGTCAACCAGTGTGTAGAACTTGCTGTAATGGTAGCTGTCCTCGGTGACGCTGTCTACCGGGATAATGGCGCCAATAGCTTTTTGCTCGGTAAGACCAATCTCCCGACAGAAGCGGAAGTGCTTCGCCACGGCCGTTTGTATGCTTCGGGCGTCGTCTTCACCGCTATAGTCGGTGGTGATCAGATATTCGTCGCGAAGCTGTTCAAACACCACCTTGCGAAGGGGAGCATGGATGCCTTCTTCGGTAACCTTGCGCTTGTAGTCGATGTATTCCAGGGTGTGCTCCAGTTTCTTCATCCTGTTTTCCAGTTCTGCCTTCTGGCGGTCCAGCAGGGCCAGGAACCTCTCCGGGGTCGGGGTCTTCAGGTGCTCTCGGATCTCTTTCAGGGGGACGTCAAGTTCTCGGAGCATCAGCAATACCTCGAACGTCTCGATCTGTGTGAAGGCATAATAACGATAACCGTTCTCGGCCCGGTATTCCGGTTGAAAAACGCCGTTCTTGTCGTAGAACTGAAGGGTCTGTTTGCTGACATCGAACAGTGCGCCGAACTCGCCGATAGTGAAATAGTCTTTTTTCTTTTCCATGGTGGTACCTCCGAATCTATATAGTAAGTATATACTGGCTGAGGGTAGTTGCCAAGGGCTTTCGATCATAAGCTTTATTTTCGCTCTTTGGGAAGCTGTCTGCAGGAAATAGAATCTGGCGTATGATACCGGAATATGGTACAATGGAGTTGGATATGATGCGCCTTGTGGCGCTTATCACACTGCATGAGGAGAGACGAACTTGAAGTATTATCAGATCGATATAGAAACAACAGAAGCGGGGATCGAGGCTATCGTGGCCAAGCTGATGGCCGCCGGCATTGAGAACACAGTCGTGGCCGATCCCAAGGATGTGGCAGAACTGATGGAGAAGAAGGAGTCCTATGCCTGGGATTATGTAGACGATGAAGTGGCTGCGCGCATGGAGGAAGCGCCTGTGGTGACCGTATATGCCTATGAGGAGGCAGAGCGGATCGCGGCGGAGGAGGCTGTCGCCACGTTGAAGGAAGAGGCGGCTGCGGGGATCTTTGGCAACGGTGTCGACCTGGGGCCCCTGGAGCCTGTGGTTACGGAGCACGATGACAGTGAGTGGCAGGACAAGTGGAAGGAATATTTCAAGCCCTTCCGTGTGTCCAGGCACATCATCATCAAACCCAGCTGGGAGGAGGTCGAGGCCGGACCACAGGACAGTGTCCTGGAGATTGATCCGGGAATGGCCTTCGGTACAGGTACCCACGAGACTACCTCCATGTGTATTGAGATGATGGAGGATTACCAGAAAGTCGGGGACCGGGTGCTGGACGCAGGCTGTGGCTCTGGCATACTGAGTATTGCTGCCGCCTTTCTGGGCGCGGGGCAGGTACTTGGGGTGGACATCGATCATGATGCTGTAGGCGTCGCTCGGGAGAACATCCGGTTGAACCACGTAGAGGATGTAGCCAGCGCGGATTACGGAGATGTAACGGAGGGAATCGACTACCAGGCGGATCTGGTGGTGGCCAACCTGATGGCAGAACTGCTTTGTCTGGTCACACCGGGGATCTACCGCCATCTGGAACCAGGAGGTACCTATATCTCCTCCGGTATTCTTCTGGAGAAGGAAGAGATGGTCGCCACCGCCATCCGGGAAGCTGGATTCGACCTCTGCGAGATCCGCCGCAAGGGTGAATGGTGCTGCATCGCTGCCAGAAAACCAGAGGGAGCGCAGGCATGAGGATCGCGTTTCACACCTTGGGATGCAAGGTGAATCAATACGAGACAGAAGCTCTGAGGGAGCAGTTTTCTGCAGCTGGCTACCAGTTGGCAGCAGAGGATGAAAGGGCCGATGTGTACGTCATCAACACCTGTACAGTGACTAATCTGGCGGATCGTAAGTCCCGTCAGTTCATAAGACAGGCCCGCAGACGAAACCCGGATGCAGTGATCGCTGTCACCGGCTGCTACGCTCAGACCAAACCGGAGGAGGTGGCAGCTCTGGAAGGTGTGCAGGTCATCTGCGGTACCAGTGAGAAGAGCCGGCTGCTGCATGAGATCGAGCAGGTGCTTGCAGACCGAGAGGTGATCGGCCGTACACATATGGTGGTGGATGACTACGAGGATCTGACGCGATACGAGGACATGGGGCAGATCGTAGCCATGGAATCTCGCAGTCGGGCATTTATCAAGATCCAGGAAGGCTGCGACCGGTTCTGTGCCTATTGCGTCATTCCTTTTGCAAGAGGCAAGGTCAGAAGCCGTGAGGAAGAAGACATCGTCCGGGAATTCCAGGGGCTGTTGGATGCGGGGTTCAAGGAGATCGTACTGACCGGGATCAACACGGCGCTCTACGGACGTGAGAAGGACGGGAAGGGGCAGGAGGGAGACTCTATGGAGCATCTCCTCGCCAGGCTGAACGCGCTTCCCGGGGATTTCAGGATCCGGTTGAGTTCTCTGGAACCCACCGTGGTAGATCAGGCATACGTACGACGGCTTCTGCGGTTCGACAAGCTTTGTCACCACCTGCATCTATCTGTTCAGAGTGGATCGGATCGGATTCTGGCGGCCATGAACCGACGCTATGATAGGGCCGAGTATCTGAAGATCGTGGAGGCACTGCGGGAGGCAGACGAACACTACGGAGTCACCACGGACATCATCGTGGGATTCCCGGGAGAGACGGAAGAGGACTTCCAAGACAGTCTGGACATGATTCGCCAGGCATCCTTCTCCAGAGTCCACGCCTTTCGCTATTCCATGCGGGACGGTACCAGGGCAGCGCGGATGAAGGAGCAGGTCTCCGGTGACCGCAAGTCCCAGCGGGTGACCGCACTGATGGAGGCAGCGGAGGCACAGGCCGAAGCCTTCTGCCGGGCGAGTGCAGGGGAGATCCGCCGGGTGCTTGTGGAGGCTTTCGATGAGGACGGAATGGCCACCGGATACACCGACAACTACCTGAAGGTCTACCTGCCCGGAGAGGAAATGGTGTTCAATGAGTTTTACGAGGTAAGACTTTTGGAGAAATACAAGGACGGCATGCTGGGGGAGCTGGCAGCCGGGAAAGGAGTAAGCATGGCAGATTGTATCTTTTGTAAGATAGGTGCACATGAGATCCCGTCAAACGCGGTATATGAGGACGACAAGATCCTGGCTTTCCATGACCTGGAACCCCAGGCACCGGTCCATGTCCTTGTGATCCCGAAGAAACACATCGGATCTCTGGATGAGGTGACCGAGGAAGATGGCGAACTGATGGCGCACATCATGTTCAAGATCCACGAGATCGCTGCAGAACTTGGTTTGGAAAACGGTTATCGCGTTGTCATCAACAATGGTGAAGACGCTTTCCAGACGGTCAAGCATCTGCACTTCCATATTCTTGGAAAGCGGAAACTGACCTGGCCACCGGGCTGATGTAGACAGACACGGGGGACTGCTTGATGCGGTCCCCTTTTCTACGTTCATCTTGCAATCAGTCGTTTTCTAGTGTACAATATTGCAGTACAATTGAGATATGGAAGATGGGGTGTGGAGAAGAATGAAAGAGAAACTGAACAACTGGAAATTTCTGCTGATCCTGATCGCGGTTGGGATCATAGTGGTGCTGATGTTGTTTGCTTTCCTGGTGGACAAGAGGGAGGCGAAGCTGAGTCTTTCTTCGGACGTTGTCACTCTGACTATCGGGAAAACCTGGGAGGTGCCGGTGGAAGTCGAGGGGAATCAGACAATGCCGGAGCTTTCCTTCTCATCTGAGAATGCGGCCATCGCCAGCGTGGATGAGTCCGGAACAGTCACGGCGCTTCGCGAAGGGGAGACCAAGGTCATCTGCGCAACGGAAGGTGGTCAGAAACTGACCGTCAAGGTCAGCGTAGGAGCAGGAAAGACAGACGGCGAGGTGATCTACCTGACGTATGAGAATGGACCAAGCCGGGATGTAACACCGGCTATACTGGATCTTCTGGAGAAATATGAGGCCAAGGCAACTTTCTTCCCGCTGGGACAGGAGGCAGAGGCATACCAGGATCCCATTGCGCGTGCAGCGGAGGAGGGCCACACGATAGGTGTATACACTTACTCCGATGCATACAGCAAGATCTATGAGAGCGTAGATTCCTACGAGAAGGATTTTGTGCAGACGGAAGAGATCCTGAAGGAGATCACGGGGCAGAAGCCGGAATACTGGCGCTTTCCTGGAGGCTCCATCAACGAGAAACTCAGTGATAAGGACAGAGAGAGCATCCTGAAAAAACTGCATAGGAGAGGCTTCGTGTGCGTGGATTGGAACTGCTATGTGGACGATCTGTCGGCCGAAGAGCATGATGCGAAGACCATGGAGAAAACCGGGATCCGAACCATTGATCAGGTGCTTTCCATGGGACAGACGCCTGTGGTGAGACTCAGCGACAGCGCAAGCGATACGGAAATGATCAAGGTCACCAAAAGACTCCTGAAGCGTTACAAGAAGAAAGGCTATGAATTCAGGGCGCTTTCCTCCTATGAAGGGGAAGATATCACCGTCAGTGAAAAATAGTGCTTGCCTATTGAATGAAAAGATAGTATAATTAGTCTGTTATAGGCTGACAGGCCGTTTACGGCTTAATATTAACAAGTCAGGAGGTGAATCGGAATATGGCACAGGTAATCGTCAGAGAGAACGAGAGCTTGGACAGCGCTCTGAAGAGATTCAAGAGATCATGCGCAAGAGACGGCGTCATGGCTGAAGTCAGAAAGAGAGAGCATTACGAGAAGCCAAGCGTTAAGAGAAAGAAAAAGTCTGAAGCCGCACGCAAAAAGGCTAAGAAATACTAGTCTTTTAGGCCAATTTCATGGAATCGAGGTGAGATGAATGGGCTTAAAAGAAGAATTAATGAACGACTTCAAGCAGTCAATGAAAGCTCACGATGAGGTTGCGAAGAACACGATCAGTCTGGCCCGTGCTGCCATCAAGCAGTACGAGGTAGACAAGAGGGAAGAACTGGATGATGAGGGAATCCTGGTCATCCTGAAGAAGCAGGTCAAGATGAGGAAAGATGCCCTCGCTGATTTTGAGAAAGCCGGAAGGTCCGACCTGGTAGAAGCTTATAACAACGAGATCCGTGTTCTCGAGAAGTACATCCCTGAGCAGATGTCCAAGGAGCAGATCCTGGAGATCGTGAAGGAGACTGCAGAGTCTCTCGGCATCGAGAAGGACCGCAAGAGCATGGGGAAACTCATGGGGCCGGTCATGGGCAAGGTGAAAGGCCTCGCCGATGGAAGCGATGTGAGAGATGTCGTCATGAATTTTCTTTCGGGAGAATAATAGCGGGAGAAGCCACCGGTACGGTGGCTTCTTTTTTCGAGGAGGAGAGTGCGATGCGAAATGAACAGGCAGAGCCTGGCACAAAGCGATCTCTGCTATGTCCGCCGCGGGGGAGAAGGTGCCCCTGGCCACGGAGCCTGGCCGCTTCGGTCATTGGTCTCATCGGAGTACTGGCGGTGAACTTTGCCGCGCTGGTCCTCTCCCTGAAAGTTGGGGCTTTGTTGGGGCTTCAGCCAGGTATGCCGGTGCGTCGTCCGGGGACTGGTGCGCTGTTGCTGTTGACAGAAGGGATGGTCTGTCCGGTGATCGAAGAGATCCTTTTCCGAGGCCTTTGGTTCGGCGGACTGCGTCGCCGCTTTGGTTTCTGGGGATCTGCCCTGTTTCCCAGTCTGGCCTTTGGACTGATTCACGGCCCGGTGACAGCAATGGCTGCCTTTCTGTCGGGCATGCTGCTTTGTGACCTCTATGAGAGGACGGGCAGGCTGATCATGCCCATCGTTGTTCATGTAGCCAACAACCTGCTGGTGCTTTGGCTGCCGGTATCAAGCAAGGGGCTGACAGAGCCCGGAATGCTTCCTCTGGCTGCCCTGGCCCTTCTGGTGACCGCTCTTGTGGTCTATACTTTACATCATATTACGGAGGGATTCTATTGTCTGAACGATTGATCAGAAAGATAAGGATCGATGATTCTGTGGACATGAAGGAAATGTTCGGGAATCTGGATCATAACATAGAGCGGGTGAGAGAGGTGACCGGCACCGAGATCATCCAGCGAGAGGACAATCTCATCCTCATGGAAGGGGAGGTGGATCGTGCCGAGACCATCCTGATGGAGCTTATCAAGGTGGTGTCTTCCGGTGAGAAGATCACCGAGCAGAAGCTGAACTACATCATCTCTCTGGCAGAGGAGGGAGTCTCCTATGCAGAGCAGAATATGAGCAAGGATGTGATCTGTTTCACGACCAGGGGCAAACCGATCCGTCCTAAGACACTGGGGCAGAAACACTATGTGGATGCCATCCGAGAGAAGGATGTGGTGTTCGGTATTGGCCCTGCAGGCACGGGCAAGACTTATATCGCTGTAGCCATGGCCATCAACGCCTTCAAAAACAAGGAGGTTCAGAAGATCGTTCTGGCCCGTCCAGCGGTGGAAGCAGGCGAAAGCCTGGGATTCCTGCCAGGTGATCTGCAGGAGAAGGTAGACCCCTACCTTCGGCCCCTGTATGACGGACTTTATGATATTCTCGGCCGTGAGAATGCCATGCGTCTGAAGGAGAAGGAAGCCATTGAGGTAGTCCCTCTGGCATATATGCGCGGCCGGACCCTGGATGATGCCTTCATCATTCTGGACGAGGCTCAGAATACCACGCAGGAGCAGATGAAAATGTTCCTGACACGTATGGGATTCGGATCCAAGGTGGTGGTCACCGGAGATGTGACACAGATCGACCTTCCCAAGGGAAAGAAGAGTGGGCTTTTGGAGGCGCAGAAGATCCTGAAGAACGTAAAAGGCATCGAGTTTTGCGAGCTGAAGGATGTGGACGTGGTGCGACACGAGATGGTCAAGCGCATTATCCGCGCTTACGATAATTACTATCGCAGAGAGAAGGGAAGAGATAGACGATGAAGCTGTACTATGATGAGGAGAGGCTTCCTGTTACTCCGGAGACCTTGCAGGTCATGGGGAAGGCCGCGGACGGCTGTGTGACCAGGGAAGGGATGGAGGAAACGAAGTTTGCCGTGAGTGTAAGCTTTGTGTCCCTGGAGGAGATCCACCAACTGAACCGCGACTACCGTAGTGTAGACCGCCCTACGGATGTTTTGTCCTTCCCTCAGTACGGGGACCTGGACGAGATCCGGGAGGAGGTCGCATGGTGTGACGAGGAGGCTCCCCTGGAGCTGGGAGATGTGGTCATCTGCCTGGACAAAGCACGGGAGCAGGCGGCTGAATACGGCCACAGCCAGGAAAGAGAGTTGATCTATCTTTTCGTTCACAGCGTGCTCCATCTGCTGGGTTACGACCATATGGAAGAGGAAGAGAAGAGGAGCATGCGCCGCCGGGAGGAGGAGATCATGTCCTGGCTGGGCATTGGGAGAGAATAGATGGATAACAGAGATTTATACAGACTGGCCTTGCGCGCCATGGAGCATGCTTATGCTCCGTATTCCCACTATCAGGTTGGCGCCGCGTTGCTGTCGGAGGATGGCCGGGTGTTCACCGGTGTGAATGTTGAGAACGCCTCCTACGGTGCCACCATCTGCGCGGAGCGCACGGCCTGCGTGAAGGCGGTGTCTGAAGGGGCCCGGTCTTTCACAAAGCTTGCCGTGGTCTGTTCGCAGGGGCGAGCGACCATGTGCGGCATCTGCCGGCAGTTCCTGTCAGAATTTGGCGTAGACCTCACGGTGATCACCGGTGAGGATGAGGAGCACCTGACGGAGACAAAGCTATCTGCGCTGCTGCCAGAGGATTTTCAGTTGAAGAAGTAAGAGGGATAGAATGAAATCAGGATTCATCGGCATCGTGGGCCGGCCCAACGTGGGCAAATCAACACTATTGAACAACATAATGGGGGAGAAGATCGCTATCACATCGGACAAGCCCCAGACCACCCGAAACAGCATCCGCGGAATCTATACCAGAGAGGATGCTCCGGAGAAGGAGGGTGTCCAGATGGTGTTCATCGACACTCCGGGGATCCACAAAGGGCGCAACAAGCTGGGTGTGGCTATGACGGACATGGCCATGAACACGCTTAAGGAAGTGGATATGATCCTGTTTCTCGTGGACGGCCCCATCGACAAGGGGCCAGGAGACAGGTTTATCGCCGAAGCGCTGCAGAAAATCGACACCCCGAAGATCCTGGTGATCAACAAGATGGACACCATGGCGCCGGAGGACTATCTGAAGATCTATCAGCCCTATGAGGAGATGGGGATCTTCAACGACATCTTCGGCACTTCCGCGCTACAGGGCACCAACGTGCCGGAACTGCTGGCGAGGATCGAGGAGAGCCTGGAGGAAGGCCCCATGTACTTTCCGGCGGATATGATCACCGACTACCCGGAGCGATTTCTGGTCAGTGAGGTGATCCGGGAGAAAATGCTCCACTACCTGAACGAGGAGGTGCCCCATGGGGTCGCCGTGGAAATTGAGTCCTACAAGGAAACACCAAAACTCACCCGTATCGGTGCGGTGATCTACTGCGAGCGCAAGTCCCACAAGGGCATCATCATCGGCAAGCAGGGCAAGAAACTCAAGGGGATCGGCAAGGCAGCCCGTCTGGAGCTGGAAGCGCTGCTTGGCACCAAGGTATTCCTGGAACTTTTCGTGAAGGTCAAAGAAAACTGGCGGGATTCCGATTTTGATCTGGCCAACTTCGGGTATAAAGAATAGTGTGTCAAAAAGAACCGTCCCCTTTGACACCCTTTGACACACTGGAGGGAGACATATGCATATCAATACGGAGGGCATTATCTTCCGCCAGACGAAGACCGCTGACGGCCGGAAGATGCTGCTTTTGTTCACAAGGAAATATGGGAAGATCAGCGTAGGTACCAGTCTGGACGGCCGAGGAAAAAAGAAATCCTCTCTGGCGTTGCGCCCGTTTACCTACGGGGAATACCAGATCTTTCAGGGGCGGAATTACTACAACCTGGACAGAGCGGAGACCAGAAAGAGCTGGTACGCCCTTGGGGAGGATCTGGACAAATACATGGCAGCGGCTTTTGTACTGGAACTGACAGAGAAGGTAGTACCGGAGGAAACACCTCAGCCGGCGCTGTTTCAACTTCTCATCGATTATTTGGGAGAGTTATCTGAACGGAAGAAAAGCTACCTGACGTTGGTGCTGGCTTATGAGGTCAGAATGCTGAAAATCCTGGGGTTGTTTCCTTCCATGGATGCCTGTGCCTGTTGCGGAAGCGAAGAAGGGTTAGGAGGGTTCAGTGTTTCGGATGGTGGGATGCTTTGTGCTGATTGTGTTGAAAAAAAGAAACGCGATGAGGAAGATGCGTTGATTTATCATGCAAATTTTGATATAGTAGAAGTAATTAATTACTTTGCCGCAAATCCACTGACCGCATTTCGGAAGCTGGCGCTGGAGGAGAAGGTGGCGAGAGAATTGCAGGGCATCCTGCGCGCCTACCTGGATTGGCATCTCGACGTGGGGGATCTGAAGAGCGAGTCTGTGTTTGCCGGTGGATATTGATCGTATTGTTTCTTCGGAAACGAAGGGAGTCTGTAACCAAGGAGGGATAATATGGAAATCACATTGGAAAAGATCGAACTGGTCAAGGATCGTACAGGTGTAACCTACAAGGAAGCGAAGGATGCACTGGAAGCTGCCGAGGGCAACGTGGTCGATGCGATCATCGCTATTGAGGACTCGGTAGATTCACAGACTTCCTCCAAGAAGATCGGTGCCAAGGGAGAGGCGCTGGTGGATAAGATCAAGGACGTGATCCGGAAGGGCAATGTGTCCAGGATCCAGGTAACCAAGGACGATGAACTCATCCTGAACATTCCGCTGAGTGCAGGTATCGTAGGCGCAGTGGTTGGTCCCTGGGTCATGTTGCTGGGCGTTGTCGCCTCCTTCGGATTCAAATGCCAGGTATCTGTAGTGAAAGATAACGGAGATGTCATCGATATCACCGATAAGGCTGGTAACCTGTATGAGGATGCCAGAGTCAAGGGCGGTGAAGTGGCAGACAAGCTGAAGGAAAAGGCACCTGGCGTCTACGAGTCTTTCGTGGAGAAGGGTGGCGAGGCAGTCAACAAAGCCAAGGACGCAGCCAAGGATGCGGCGGAGAAGATCAAGTCCAAGAATTCTGCTGAGGATCTTTATGACAAGGCGGCAGATATGGTTGACGACGCACTTGATGCTGCAGAAAAAGTGGCAGACAAAGCCATGGACAAGGTCGAGGAAATCAAAGAAGACGTGAAAGAGGCCATCGAGAAAGAAGAAAAATAATAATCAAGGAAAGTTGGTAGACAGTTAATGAGCAAGGAAGACAATAAGACAGTTACAATGGAAAAGATCGTAGCACTGGCGAAGGGCAGAGGGTTTATCTATCCGGGTTCGGAGATCTATGGTGGCCTGGCCAATACCTGGGACTACGGTCCGCTTGGCGTGGAATTCAAGAACAACGTGAAGAAAGCCTGGTGGAAGAAGTTTGTACAGGAGAACAAGTATAACGTGGGATTGGATGCAGCGATCCTGATGAATCCCAGAACATGGGAAGCATCGGGACATGTCGGTGGTTTCTCTGACCCGCTGATCGACTGCAAGCACTGCCATTCCCGTTTCAGAGCGGATCAGCTGATCGAGGGTCACATGAAAGAATCCGGCGGTGAAGAGGTCGTGGTAGATGGATGGACCAACGAGCAGATGGAATCCTATATTGCAGAGAACGGTGTCAAGTGCCCGGACTGCGGCAAGAGCGATTTCACCTCGATCCGCCAGTTCAACCTGATGTTCAAGACCTTCCAGGGCGTCACAGAAGATTCAAAGGCGCAGATCTACCTGCGGCCTGAGACCGCTCAGGGGATCTTTGTGAACTTCAAGAATGTAGCCAGGACCAGCCGCAAGAAGATCCCCTTCGGGATCTGCCAGATCGGCAAGTCCTTCCGTAACGAGATCACGCCGGGGAACTTCACCTTCCGAACCCGTGAATTTGAACAGATGGAATGCGAGTTCTTCTGCAAGCCGGGAACGGATCTGGAGTGGTTCAAGTACTGGAAGGATTACTGTGAAAACTTCCTGCGTTCACTGGGCATGAACATGGAGCATGTGCGCCTGCGGGATCACGATCCTGAGGAGCTGTCCCACTACAGCAACGCCACAACAGATATCGAGTATCTGTTCCCCTTTGGATGGGGCGAACTGTGGGGCATCGCCGATAGAACTGATTTTGACCTGCGCAAGCACTCCGAGTTCTCCGGTGAAGAGCTCACATTCACAGAGGGCGAAGGCAAGGAGAAGGAGACTTACATCCCGTATTGCATCGAACCGTCCCTGGGCGCTGACAGAGTTGCCCTTGCGTTCCTGATCGATGCTTACGAGGAGGAGACAGTGGTGGATGCCAAGGGCAAGGAAGACACCCGTGTCATCATGCACTTCCATCCTGCATTGGCCCCCTTCAAAGCTGCTGTCCTTCCGCTTGCGAAGAAACTGGCGGACAAGGCTGAGCCCATCTATGAGGAACTGGCAAAATACTTTAATGTTGATTACGATGTGACCGGATCAATTGGAAAGAGATACAGAAGAGAAGATGAGATAGGAACTCCTTTCTGCATCTGTGTGGATTTCGACACAGAAACCGACGGATGCGTCACGATCCGCGACCGGGACACCATGGAACAGGTGCGTATACCGGTCGGAGAAGTCAGATCATATATTGAGGAACGCCTTGCGTTCTAGAAAGACTACTATTTTTAGGAGAGTGATGTAACTATGGAGAAACAATTTGTCTACTCGTTCAACGAGGGATCCAAGGATATGAGAGATATCCTTGGCGGAAAGGGTGCCAATCTTGCGGAGATGACCAAGATCGGTCTGCCTGTACCATTCGGGTTTACTGTCAGCACCGAAGCGTGCAAGAAGTACTACGAAGACGGTGGTAAGATCGATCAGGGGATCATTGACGAGATACTTACCAAGCTGGACGAACTGGAAAACGTGATGGGAAAGAAGCTGGGCGATCCGCAGGATCCTCTGCTGGTTTCCGTCCGTTCCGGTGCTCCCATCTCCATGCCGGGTATGATGGACACCGTTCTGAACCTGGGGTTGAACGATGAGACAGTTGTCGCACTGGGCAAGTTGACAGAGAACGAAAGATTCGCGTACGACAGCTACAGGAGATTCCTGCAGATGTTCGGAGATGTCGTTATGGAAGTTCCCATGAAACGCTTCAACGAAATCTTCGACGGCAAGAAGGCCGAGGTCGGAGCCGTTTATGACGTTGATCTGACCACCGAGGATCTGAAATCCATCATCGAGGGCTACAAGGCTCTGTATGTTGAGGTTCTGGGACATGCGTTCCCGCAGGATCCTAAGGAGCAGTTGATGGAGGCTGTGAAGGCCGTATTCCGCTCCTGGGGCAATGACAGAGCGATCCTATACAGAAAGCTCAACGAGATCTCTGACGATCTGGGAACAGCTGTCAACGTCCAGTCAATGGTATTTGGAAACAAGGGCAATGATTCCGGTACAGGTGTTGCCTTCACCAGAAACCCGGCCACTGGCGAGAAGAAACTATATGGTGAGTTCCTGGTCAATGCGCAGGGAGAGGACGTGGTAGCCGGAATCCGCACCCCTAAGAAGATCGACCAGATGGCCGATTCCTTCGCAGATGCTTACGCAGAGTTTGAGAAGATCGCGAACCTGCTGGAGCAGCACTATCACGACATGCAGGACATGGAGTTCACCGTGGAGAACGGCAAGCTGTTCATGCTCCAGACCAGAAACGGAAAGAGAACCGCTGAGGCTGCAGTGAACATTGCTGTGGATATGGTAAACGAGGGCCTGATCGACAAGAAGACCGCGCTCCTGCGTATTGAGCCGGAGTTCGTGGAGCACCTGCTGCATCCCCGCTTCGATGCTGACGAGGAGGCTGCGGCAACCGCTATCGCCAAGGGCCTGAACGCTTCTCCGGGAGCAGGCTGTGGTCGAATCTGCTTCTCTGCAGACGAGGCTGCGGAAGTAGCTGCCAGTGGCGAGAAGGCAGTTCTGGTTCGTACGGAGACTTCGCCGGAGGATCTGGCGGGTATGGTTGCTGCTCAGGGAATCCTGACTCAGCACGGTGGGGCCACCTCTCATGCGGCTGTCGTAGCCCGCGGTATGGGAAAATGCTGCGTGACAGGCTGTGCGGCACTGGATATCGATGAGGAAGCCAAGACGCTGACCATCGGGGACAAGGTCTTCACAGACAAGGATTACATCTCCATCGATGGAAGCACCGGTGAGGTGTTCGAGGGAATGCTGAAGCTGGTACCGGTAGAGATCAGTGGAAACTTCAACACCATTATGAAATGGGCGGACGAGATCCGTACCCTGAAGATCCGTACCAACGCAGATACTCCGAGAGACGCCCAGCAGGCCGTGGAATTCGGCGCAGAGGGAATCGGACTTTGTCGTACAGAGCACATGTTTTTCGACGAGGAGAGGATCCCTGCTATCCGCGAGATGATCGTAGCGGAGGATGAGGAAGCGAGACGTAAGGCACTGGCCAAGTTGCTCCCGTTCCAGAAGAGCGATTTCAAGGGCATGTACAAAGCAATGGGCGAGCGGCCGATGACCGTCCGTCTGCTGGATCCCCCGCTCCATGAGTTCCTCCCCAAGACTCCGGAGGATATGGAACAGCTGTCCAAGTCCAGCGGAATCGCACCGGAGCGCCTGGAAGTGCTGGCAGAGAATCTGAAGGAAGTCAACCCCATGCTGGGACACAGAGGATGCCGTCTGGCCATCACCTATCCAGAGATCGCTGAGATGCAGGTAGAGGCTATTCTGACAGCTGCCATCGAGGTCTGCGAGGAGGAAGGCATCGAGATCGTACCAGAGATCATGATTCCACTGGTCTGCTCCAGAAACGAGCTCCTGAATGTAAAGGAGACTGTGGACAAGACCGCCGAGAGAGTGATGGAAGAGAAGGGTCGCAGGATCACCTACATGGTAGGTACCATGATCGAGATTCCAAGAGCGGCGTTGCGTGCAGACGATATTGCCAAGGCGGCGGAGTTCTTCTCCTTCGGTACCAATGACCTGACTCAGATGACTTTCGGTTTCTCCAGAGACGATACGACCAACATCATCAAGGACTACATCGATCGCGGGATCTGGGATGCAAATCCGTTCCAGACACTGGATCAGAGCGGCGTCGGGCACCTGATCGAGACCGCCGTTACTCTGGGCAAGAAGTCCCGTCCTGGCATCAAGCTGGGTATCTGCGGCGAGCACGGCGGAGACCCGAGATCTATCGAGTTCTGCCACAAGGCAGGCCTGCAGTATGTTTCCTGCTCCCCGTTCCGTGTGCCGGTGGCCAGACTGGCAGCGGCACAGGCTGTGATCAAGGAAGAACAGGCATAAGACAGAATAATAGGAAGGGCCGCTTGCTTCACAAGCGGTCTTTCTTTTGCGAACGAGGAGGCTTTGTGCATGAAATACCTGAATATATTATTGCTGTTTCTTCCCGTCACCATAGCCGGAAATATGATGGGAATGTCTGACCCACTGTTGTTCGTGTGCAGCGCTTTGGCGATCATCCCTCTGGCGGGAATCATGGGGAAGAGTACGGATGTGATCTCTTTCTATGCGGGCCAGAAGATCGGAGGTCTTCTGAATGCCACCTTTGGCAACGCAACGGAGTTGATCATCGCTTTTGTCGCCATGAAAGCCGGTATGTTTGACGTGGTGAAGGCTTCACTGGCAGGCTCGGTCATCGGCAACATTCTGTTGGTGCTGGGGATGTCCATGTTGGCTGGAGGGGTCCGATTCAAGACCCAGCGCTTCAACAAGGCGTCCATCAATATCACCTCCAGTATGCTGTTATTCGCTGTGCTGGGACTGTCGATCCCGGCGATCTTTACCCACACCATGCCAGATGCGAGCCTGACGACCCGATTCGAGGGGCTCAGTGTTATCGTGGCGGTGCTGATGCTCCTGATCTACGTCATGCAGTTCGTGTTTTCTTTTGTGACCCACAGCGACCTCTATGAAGAGACCCTCGAAACGGAAGAGGAGGAGAAACCAGCCATGAGACTGTCGGGAGCGATCGGGCTTCTGGTGATGGCTACCATATGTATCGCCGTCCTGTCAGAGATCTTTGTGGGAACGGTGGAACCAATGGCAGAGAGTGCGGGTCTGTCGGCTACTTTCGTGGGGATCATCCTGGTTCCCATCATCGGCAACGCGGCGGAACATTCCACCGCCATCATTATGGCCATGAAGAACAAGATGAATGCAGCGGTGGAGATTGCGCTGGGTTCCAGTCTCCAGATTATACTGTTCGTGGTTCCGGTGCTGATCCTGCTGAGCCTCTGTTTCCAGCCAATGAGCATCGTGTTCACGCCCTTTGAACTGGTAGCGGTCACTGCTTCTGTCCTCATCGCCAATCGGGTCGCAGCAGATGGGGAATCCAACTGGCTGGAAGGATTACAGTTGGTGGCTACTTATGTTCTCATCGGCACGGCGTTTTTCTTTGTGTAGGCACGATTTGATGATTGGAAAATGTGTCATTGATTAGAACGGAGTTTGCTGATATACTATATCCGTAGGATTGTGTGAATTATCAGTTAATTGAAGTATTGACGAATGGAGGAAGAATATGGCAAGGAAAGTTGGTTTCCCGGCAATCAGGAATTTTGGAAACGACCCCAGGGACTTTATCCCGGATCTTTTTCGGTTCATGGATCGCTATGACTGCGAGTTTTATCTGGAGAAGGGATATGGGGAACGCCTGGGCTATACAGAGGAAGATTACAAGGCGGCCTCCGACAAGGTTCGCTTTGTGAGTCGAGAAGAAGCGTTTGACCAGGAAATCGTCATGATCCTGAAGAATCCAGAGCCGGAAGACCTGGAGATGCTGAGAGATGGCTGTGTGTATTTCTCCATGCTTCACTACGCGACCAGACCCAAGGTCTGTGAGGTGTTGACCCGGAAGAACATCCGGGCCCTTGCCATGGATCATATCGTGGACGACAAGGGGCTTCGGATCTTTGTGGACTACTTCGGAACCGCATTCAACGCATGCAATGCCGGGGTCAATGCCCTGAAAGCAACCTATGACAAGTTCTTCAGCACAGACAGACCGCCGATCAAGGCCCTTGTTATGGGAGTTGGAGGAGTAGGGCAGAACGCTATCCGTTCGCTGGAGATCCTCAGCGACAGAGAGTTCCTGGGGAAGGAAGCCTCGGGGATCCTTCCCATTATCTGTACCAGAACCATCACCGGACATCCGGAGGTATTCCGGGACATTATCAAGGAGTGTTATCTGGTAGTGGATGCCACGCAGCGTAAGGATGAGACACAGTACGTTATGACCAACGAACAGATCGGACTGCTGCCAGAGGAGGCGGTGATAGTAGATATCTGTGCGGACCGGTATGATTTCCTCGTAGATCCACCGCTTGTAAAGGGAATGGAAGGTACCCTTACCGGTAACAACGAGCACTTCCTCATCGGCACAGATGATCCAAGGTATGACGAGATCCCACCGGTGGTGAGCACAAAGCATCGCCGCGTAACGGTCAGTTCCAACGCCTGGCCGGGTATGGACGTGGAGAGGTCCTGTCAGGTATACTACGAACTGATGAAGAACTATGTAGGGTTGATCTTGGAGAAGGGCTATGATAACTTCCACGAGGACAGCGACAGCCTGTTCGAAAGAGGGTTGTGGAGATCAACACTTACACATTTCCGTGCATCTTCCAGATAGAATGTGCAATTCTTTCCTGTCATAATATAAGCGGGAAGTCTGGGCGTTTGTCAGAAGACGGGAGGATGTAAGTTGGAAGTTTTCTATAAAGTAATCAGCCTGTTGGGAGGGCTGGCCCTGTTTCTCTACGGAATGAGGATCATGGGCGATGGACTGAAGAGCAACTCAGGCGGTGCCATGAAAGCCGTACTGACTAAGATCACAAACAAGCCGGCCATGGGGTTTCTTCTTGGGATGCTGGTGACATGCATGATCCAGAGTTCGACCGCCACCATCGTATTGGCGGTGGGGCTGGTCGGTGCGGGGTTCATCACCTTTCGGCAGTCCATCGGGATCGTGCTGGGGGCAAACGTAGGAACCGCCATAACCGCACAGATCATCAGATTGATGGATGTGGATGCGGATTCAGGCAGCCTGTTGTTCCTGTTTAAGTCGGATAATCTGGCACCCATGGCACTGATTCTGGGCATCGTGATGATCATGTTTGTGAAGACCAAGGCCTCGACCTCCATCGGAACGGTGTGTATGGGGTTCGGTATCCTGTTCGTCGGTTTGATGAACATGAGTGCCGCCGTGTCCGAGTTTGGGGATGCCATGAGCAACCTGCTGATGTCCTTTGAGGATAACTATGTGCTGGGATTCCTGTCCGGTGTGTTGGTGACAGGTATCATCCAGAGTTCTTCGGCGGTGGTAGGTATCCTGCAGTCCATCGCCAGTTCTGTCGGAGTTACCTTCTGCGGTGTATTCGCCATCATCATCGGTGTCAACATCGGGGACTGTATCACCACCTACCTGGTCTGCAGGATCGGTGCCAAACCTGAACAGATCAAGACCTGTCTGGTACATATTATCTACAATGTGTTTGCGGCAGCGCTGATCATCGCGGCCATCGCCATCGGTCGGTTCACAGGGCTCATCAGCGATGACCTGTGGAACATGACCATGAACTCCGGTGGTGTCGCCAATATCCACGGATTGTTCCGTCTGATTCCGGCGATCCTGTTGCTGCCTTGTGCAGGACTGTTTGCGAGGATCGCAGAGGCCATCGTGAAGGATACCCCGGTAGACGAGGAGGACTCCGCCATCGAGGAGGCTCTGAGCAAGTTGGATATGCATCTGATCACCAACCCTGGGCTGGCTCTTGGAGAGACCGAGATGCTCGTCGACACTATGGCAGAAGTGGCGCTGCACAACTACCAGGCAGCTATCCAGCAACTCTTCGATTTCGAAGAGAAGCGAGAGGACAGGATCAAGCAACGAGAGGATATGCTGGATCGAATGGCAGATGCGGCCAGCCAGTACATTATTGCCATCTCGCCATATATCACCCTGGATAGGGATCACAATACCTCCAGTTTCCTGCTGAAGGCGGTGGTCAGTTTTGAACGTGCGGGTGATCTGGCGATCAACATTATAGAGACACTGCGGGATTTGCGGGATTCTGGAGTACATTTCTCTGAAGATGCCGCGCGTGAACTGAAGGTGGCTCTTCAGTCTGTCGGCGAAGTACTCCAGATCGCAGCGGAAGCATGCAACCAGAACAGTGTGGAACTGGCCCGGAAGATCGAACCGCTGGAGGAGGTAAACGATGAACTGATCGAGTACCTCCACAGCAATCATGTCAAGCGTATGCTGGCCAACCGGTGCAACGCGTATGTGGGACTGTTCTATCAGAATATCCTGTTGAATCTGGAGCGTGTATCCGATCAGTGTTCCGATCTGGGGGTGGCACTGCTGGCACGGTACGACGATTCCATCCGCGGCGATGAGCATAAGTACATCCATAATCTGCATCACTCTAACACCGTCCAGTTCACCAGTGATTTTGAGGCTTACCACAGCAAGTACTTCGGGATGCTGGACCAGGATGGAGAGAATGCATAGCGGCATATGTATAACGGTATATCAGGAGGCGTTCTTCGCCTCCTTTTTCTTTTCACCGTTCAGTATCGACTGGATCTCATAATAGCCCCATAGGAAGTAAGCGGGAGTATTCAGGTATAGATGGATGTATTGCATGGTCATCATGAACAACTCGTAAGTGAAGCCGGTGTAGGGGAGGGGCCCATCGGTTTCTTCCTCTATATCCAGATCATTGTGGGTGATCTGCGGTCCCAGATTAGTGTACAGCTGCGCTATGCCAGGGTCGATCCGGAGCATCGTCTGGATGCAGGAACGGGCTGCCCGCAGGTTGCCCTCTCTGAAATACAGAACGGATAAGGGTAGAAAACTCAAGGAATCTTCCGTCTCTGCTCCCGCACAGAGGGTCTCGGCCTTCTCGGTTTCCCCCAGAAGGGCGTAGAGGGTCAGCAGGAGGCCTCGTACGTCCAGAGGCGTATCCGCTGCACAAAGCCATAATAGCTCCTCGGCTTCTACGATGGCTCTGCGAAAGATTCCCATGTCATACAGCAGCCAGCAATAGCTGAACCTCAGGCGGACATAGGGCTGTGTTTCAGGGATTTCCCAGTAATGGCCGAAGTGTTTCTGCGCCATATACCCGTGCTCTTCCATCCACAGATCGCCCCTGGCAATCAACGCCTCGTATCTTCGCAGGAGCTTTGCATCATCCTCTGCGGATAGTCCGGCGATGATCCGTTCGGCATCCAGGTTGTTAGGATCCAGATGCCGTGCCCGTTTGGCAAACCAAAGAGCATCCTGCAGGTTCTCCTCGTTCTCTGCCATCTCCAAAAGGGTTTCCGGAGATTCGATTTTCTTCATCTGTGTCATCTGTCTTCTGGTCATCATTGTTTCCTCCTGTTCTCATGACCTTTCGACACCCCTGTTGTCAGTATAGCACAACTTGCGTAAGGGGATATTACGTCTATTTGACGACTGGGTTAAGCCGTCAGACTATTTCCATAAGGGACGGGAAAATTGTTGGAAATTCAACAGTTTTAGGGAGAGACAGGGAGGATTGTGAAGAAATCTTCACAAAGAAGAAGTGGTGACAAAACCAATGAAAAAGGCCATCTCAAATGAGATGGCCTTTGCTGAAGGTGCAGATCTCTACACCGGATAGGCTTTGTTCTTGGCGTCGAAGGTGTCCAGATCGATCTTGTTCTTACGGGCGTTTCTCTTCTTGAAGAAGTCCATGGCTACCTGTGGGAAGAGGGCGTAGGTCAGGACATCCTCATCCTGCTGCTTGTAATCGCCTAGCTCTTTCTCCAGTTTGTCCAGTTCCGGTTCCAGGAGATCGGCCGGACGGCAGGTGATGATATCGTCCTTGTTGATCTTCTGTTCGATGAGCTCCTGGTTCATGGGCATCGGAGTGCTTCCGTACTTGCCCATGAGGATGTCCTTGGTCTCCTTGGAGAGGACCTTGTAGCGTTCCCCCATGAGGACGTTCAGCACCGCTTGGGTGCCCACGATCTGGGAGGAGGGGGTGACCAGGGGTGGCATACCCAGGTCGTTCCTTACGTTCGGGATTTCCCGCAGCACGTCCATGTACTTGTCCTCTGCCTTCTGTTCTTTCAACTGAGAGACCAGGTTGGAGAGCATGCCTCCGGGAACCTGGTAGATCAGGGTCTTGATGTCGGTTCCCAGCGCCTTTGTGCTCATCAGGCCGCTTTCCAGCGCTTTCTCTCGAACAACGCGGAAGTGGTCGGCGATCTGTTCCAGTTTTCGCTGGTCAAGACCGGTGTCGTATTCTGTTCCAGCGAAGGTCTCTACCATGACCTCGGTGGAGGGCTGGCTGGTGCCGCCCGAGAACGGAGAGATAGCGCAGTCGATGATGTCGCATCCCTCCTGGATGGCCACATAGTAGGTGATGGGCGCAACGCCGCTGGTGCAATGGCTGTGCAACTGAATGGGAATGTCGATATTGTCCTTCAGGGCACGGATCATTCTCCGGGCCGCTTCCGGGATCATCAGTCCCGCCATGTCCTTGATGCAAATGGAGTCCGCCCCCATCTCCTGAATCTTTTTGGCCAGGGATACCCAGTATTCCGGGGTATAAGGTTCGCCGATGGTGTAGGACATGGCTACCTGGGCATGGGCACCGTATTTCTTGGTGGCTTCCACAGCGGTGCGGACGTTCCGGGTGTCATTCAGCGCATCGAAGATGCGGATCCGGTCGATACCGTTTTCGATGGATTTCTTGACGAACATATCCACAACATCATCGGAATAGTGTCGGTACCCCAGAATGTTCTGTCCACGCAGGAGCATCTGCAGCTGGGTGTTTGGCATAGCCTTACGGATGGTACGAAGGCGCTCCCAGGGATCCTCGTCCAGGAAGCGGATGCAGGAGTCGAAGGTGGCTCCGCCCCAGCACTCTACGGCCTCGTAGCCCACGCTATCCATGGTCTCGAGGATTGGCAGCATATCTTCGATTGGCATTCTGGTGGCGATCAATGACTGCTGCCCGTCACGGATCACCGTTTCCATAATTCTAACTCGTTTACTCATATAGTATCTCCTTCACTCAAATCTCGCCGTAGGTTGCAGCCAAGCCCGCTGCACTTCGCTTGCGTCCTTGGGCAACCCTGACGTTGGACCTACCAGCCATTTTCTGCGAAAATGGGGTTAGGTCTCAAACCCCGAATATTGCCATGAACACACCGGCTGCGACAGCCGTTCCGATCACGCCGGCTACGTTGGGGCCCATGGCGTGCATCAGCAGGAAGTTGGTCGGATCAGCTTCGGCGCCCACCTTCTGGGAGACGCGGGCTGCCATCGGAACGGCGGAAACGCCGGCAGAACCGATGAGCGGATTGACCTTGCCACCTGTCAGCTTGCACATGAGTTTTCCGAACAGGACGCCTGCTGCGGTACCGAAGGCGAAGGCGAGCAGTCCCAAGACCACGATCTTGATGGTGGTCAGCTTGAGGAAGGCTTCCGCACTGGTGGTAGCCCCGATGGAGGTGCCCAGCATGATGACGACGATGTACATCATGGCGTTGGAGGCGGTCTCCTGCAACTGGCGAACCACGCCGCTCTCACGGAAGAGATTACCCAGCATCAGCATACCGATCAACGGTGCGGTGGAAGGAAGCACGCAGCATACCACGATGCTTACCACGATAGGGAAGAGGATCCTCTCTCTCTTGGAGACCGGACGGAGTTGTTCCATCTTGATCTTCCGTTCCTTCTCCGTCGTCAGGGCTCTCATGATGGGTGGTTGGATGATGGGAACCAGCGACATGTAAGAGTAAGCAGCGACAGCGATAGGGCCGAGCAGGTCTGTCTGGTGTAGCTTGGTGGCCAGAAAGATGGAAGTCGGTCCATCCGCGCCACCGATGATGCCTATGGCCGCCGCAGCAGCTTCATCAAATCCCATGAGCATAGCCATGAAGAAGGCGGCGAACACGCCGAACTGGGCAGCCGCCCCCAGCAGGAAGCTCTTGGGGTTTGCGATCAGGGGACCGAAGTCCGTCAGTGCCCCCACGCCCATGAAGATCAGGGAGGGGAGGATCGCCCACTCGTCTAACTGGTAGAAGAAGTGGAGAAGTCCGCCCTCCTGCATGATGGGCGGGTACAGGTTGACCAGCATCATGCCGAAGGAGATCGGCAAAAGCAATAACGGCTCATATTCTTTGACGATGGCCAGGTACATGAGACCAAGTGCCACCGCCACCATCACCAGATTTCCCCAGGTCAGACTGAAGAAGGCTGTCTGATGGATCAGATTAACGATTGTCTCACTCATAACTACCTGCCTATCTCATATACGCAATGGCCTGACCGGATTCTACGGCCTCGCCCTCCGATACCGCGATGGAATCCAGTACACCATCTTCCGGTGCGACGACGGGGATCTCCATCTTCATGGCTTCCAGAATCGCGATCTGATCTCCGGAGGAAAGGGTATCGCCTTCCTTGGCAACGATTTTCCAGACCTTTCCTGCCGTTCCGCAGGTGACCGGTTTTCCTGTGCCTGCCGGCGCAGCCTTGGGGGCTGGGGTAGAGGCCGCTGCCTGCACCGGTGCAACCTGTGCGGCCGGAGCAGCAGTGCTCTCGCCCTTCTTCTCGATTTCGACTTCGTATTCGATTCCATTTACTCGGACTGTGTATACTTCCATGTTGCTCTCCTTATATTTCTTACTACATATGCATCATCATCTACGTTCTCGCCTTCTGCGGCCTTGCTGGCCCTGATGGCGGCCATGATCACAGCCACAAGCTGTGCGTCGTCCTCTCTGGCAGAAAGTTCTGCTACAGGGGCGGGGGTCTCTACAACCGATTGTCCTGCGGCTTTCACGCCTCCCGTCAATACCCCAAGAAGCCAGATGAAGATGGATATGATAATCAGGATCAGGAATACTGTACCCATACCCAGTATGGTGTCGATTCCCGCGATCTTACATATTTCTCCTATACTCATATGTCACCTCTATCTGCTGTTCACGAAGGTCTCAAAGGCGCCAGCCAGATACTTTCTGGTTTCCTCAGGCTGGATGACTTTGTCGACCAATCCGGATCTGGCAAGCGCGATCGCGCTTGAGTAGGTATCCCTGTACTCAGCGACCTTCTCCTCGCTGTACTCGCCGTAGATCATCTCAGTGGCTTGTTCCGGGTTGATGATGCCTACGTTGGCACCATGCCACATAAACACGTAGTCCGCACCTGTGCCCTTGCTGTTCAGCATGCTGTACGCACTGCCGAATACGTTGCCGGTGATCAGGTTGATCCTGGGGACATCGGTGGTACAGAGGGCCTTCACCATGCGGCTGGCGGCACCGGCCAGATATTTCTCGTTCTCGGTGGTAGTGTGATACCCCTCGGTGTCGATCACCGTCAGAATGGGGATGTTAAACTTGCCTGCGATTTCGATGAGGGCAGCAGCTTTGTCACAGCCCACAGAGGACATACGCTTCTCACCGTTCACCTCGTTGGTGGCGACCACACCGATGGTACTGCCGTTGATGCGGATGAATCCGCACACCATGTCCGGTCCCTTGTCAGGCTGACACTCCAGGAAGTAGTGGTCATCTGCGATCTCTTTCAGGATCTTCCGCGCATCACCGCTACCGGCGGTGAGCCCTGCACAAAGCCGATTAGGGTCATCGGTGATCTGCTCGTTTCGCAGAGGGGAGTATTCCGTGCTGGGTGGCAGAATGTCGATGAGGTGGCGGATGTTCTTCACGATATCCGTCCACTCATACCGACCGTCATCGAAAGCGGAGATGTAATCACCGTCTGCAATGACGTTCTCCAACAAGCGCTCTGGGTTCACGAAGATGTTGCCATGTTCCTTCTCGATGAAAATGAAGTCTGCCATGATCGCGGATACGGACATGCCGCCGCCGCATCGGCCGACCACGCTGATGATCTGAGGGATCTTGCCGGAGGCCTTGGCTTGCATCGCGTAGAGTTTGGAAAACTCGTTCATTCCGTCCAATCCTTCTTCGATGCGGAAGCCCTGACAGTCCAACAGACCGATGATGGGCGCCTGAGATTTCAGGGCGTGCTCGTAGAGACGCCGGATCTTCTTGCCGTGAACCTCACCAAAGGTACCGCCCATGACTTCGCTATCCTGTGAATAGATGTAGACCAGAACACCGAGGATCGTACCATATCCGGTAATGACGCCGTCGGATTCTTCAACGGTACCCGGCTGGTAGAAGTTGGTGTGACGGGCGGCAGCGTGCTCACCGATTTCCATGAAACTTCCCTTGTCCAGGATATCAAGGATCCGCTTGTAGGCTGTGGTTCTCTTACCAATGTTTTTGATTTCCATCAAATCCTCCTTTATGATGTATTCTGTCTTGTTCTCTTCTTCTCTAATGACAGTTGTCGTGGTATTACTCGCCACTTACATAGATTATAGACCTATTCCTTATATTATTCAATCGAATAATTGTTATTGCAGATATTAGGATTTGTAATTTTGGCTATGATGGAAAAAAAAATCCACCGCAATGATTGCGGTGGTTTGGAGTGGTGGTCTGTGCGAGGCTCGAACTCACGACAACCTGGTTGTGACCCAGGTGCTCTCCCAGCTGAGCTAACAGACCCTACCTAAATACTATAGCACATGGGGACGATAGAAGCAAGCATTTTTTGCTCACTGGGAGAAAAATATCAAGCAAATGCGCTGGAAAGGGAACGCGTCCTATGTTAAACTGAACAAAAAGCCAATATCAGCAAGATAAGAAGTGAAGAAACAGGAGGATAGATATGAGTTTATTGGAACTGATGAGAACCAGAAGGAGCATCCGGGAGTTTACAGAGGAACCGATCCCAGAGGAGGTCCTGTTCAAGATAATGGAAGCGGGGGTACTGGCCCCCACCAGCAAGAGCAGAATGCCGTGGGAGATTCGGGTGATCCAGGACCAGTCTCTGTTAAAGACGCTGGCCAAGGCTAAGTGGCACGGGGCCAGGCCGCTGGAGAACTGTACCGCCGCTGTGGCAGTGGTAGCGGACAGCAGTGTGTCCGACGTCTGGATCGAGGACTGCTCTATTGCGATGACCTATATGCACCTCATGGCAGCTACGCAGGGATTGGGGAGTTGTTGGGTGCAGCTTCGCCTGCGCAAAGATGCAGATGGTGGCGATGCCGAGCAAAATGCGCTGGCTGCGCTGGGTTACGATGATCCCTGGCGCCTGGTTGGAATCCTGGCATTGGGGATACCCGGAGAGGAGAAGCCTGGCTATGGAGAGGATGATATCCGAAAGAGGATGGAAAAGAAGATAATTCGATGAATCATATGTTGCATTTCTCTCTTTTTGTGGTATCATAGATACGTGGTTAGGTCCATCTAACCAGGAAGGGGGAGACTGGATATGATATCTACGATTATTATTCTTTGTGCAGCGGCGCTGATCCTGTTTGCATTGTATAGAACGATCCAGAAGTTCAGAGGAAGGGCCAGATCCAGTTGCTGCGGAACGGCGGAGGTGGTGACGGCGAAGAAGGTGGAGGACATGGACGCGTCCCATTACCCGTATAGATACAAGTTGGGTATCGAGGGAATGCACTGCAGCAACTGTGCCAAGTCCGTCGAGAACGTATTGAACAGTATGGACGGCGTGTGGGCCAGGGTGAACTTGGGACGTGGCCAGGCAGAGGTGCTATCCAAGGCCGTTCGAGACGAAGAGGCATTTCTGAAGGAAATGAAAAAGACGTCCTATCGGGTCGTGAGTTTTGAGCAAGCAAACTGATTGTTGATATATATTCAAGATAATGCTATAATTATTCCATTGTGGAGCCTGCCTGCGGGTGAGGCTCCATCGTAATTTCATGGAAAAGCGAGGAGAACAGTATGTGTGGAATCGTAGGATATATTGGAAATAATCAGGCGGCACCGGTGCTTCTTAATGGACTGGCCAAGCTGGAGTACAGAGGGTATGACTCAGCAGGGCTGGCTGTGCGGGACGGTGACAAGCCGGCGGAGGTGGTGAAAGCCACTGGCAAGCTGATCAACCTGTCGGAGATGACTGATGATGGAAAGGCTGTGCCGGGCACCTGCGGCATCGGGCACACCAGGTGGGCGACCCACGGGGTTCCCAGCAGGGTCAATGCCCATCCGCATGTCAGTGGGAACTGCCAGGGCTCTGGTTCCGGTGCAGTGGAGTCGGAGGTCGTGGGAGTGCACAACGGGATCATCGAGAACTATCAGGAATTGACAGAGAAACTACTGCGTCACGGATACAGGTTCTACAGCGAGACCGACACAGAGGTGGTGGTGAAGCTGGTGGATTACTACTACAAAAAATACAAGGTGGGGCCCATCGATGCCATTGCCAAGACTATGGTGCGTGTCCGCGGTTCCTATGCACTGGCGCTCATGTTCAAGGACTATCCGGGAGAGATCTATGTTGCCCGCAAGGACAGCCCCATGATCATAGGGGTCAACGGAGAGGAGAGCTTTGTGGCATCGGACGTGCCTGCGGTGCTCAACTACACCCGAAGCGTTTACTATATTGGCAACCTTGAGATGGGGCGGCTCTCCGCAGGGGAGGCCACCTTCTACGACCTGAATGGAGATGTGATCGAGAAGGAACTGACGGAAATCAAGTGGGATGCGGCAGCGGCGGAGAAGGGTGGCTACGAACACTTCATGATGAAGGAGATCCACGAGCAGCCAAAGGCTATCCGGGATACCATCGCCTCGGTGGTGAAAGACGGGGCCCTGGATCTGGGGAGCATCGGACTTACGGAGGAGGAGATCCGTGCGTTCTCTCAGATTTACATCGTGGCCTGTGGGTCGGCTTATCACGTGGGGATGGCCATGCAGTATGTGCTGGAAGATCTGGTACAGATCCCGGTACGGGTGGAACTGGCCTCTGAGTTTCGCTACCGGCACATGAGGCTGGATCCCAGCGGCTTGGTGATCGTCATCAGCCAGTCCGGCGAAACCGCGGATTCTCTGGCAGCGCTGCGCATGTCCAGGGAGCATGGCCTGATGACGTTGGGCATCGTCAACGTGGTGGGGAGCAGCATCGCCAGGGAGGCGGACAAAGTCTTTTATACCCTGGCTGGACCGGAAATCTCCGTAGCCACCACAAAGGCGTACTCTGCCCAGTTGGTGGCGGGGTATCTGCTGGCCATGGAGTTCGGGAAGGTGCGCGGAACCATAGAAGCAGAGGAACTGAAGGAGATGCTCCGGGAGTTGTCGGAGATTCCGGAGAAGATTGAGCGGATTCTGGAGGAAAAGGAGAGAATCCAGTGGTTCGCATCCAAGCTGGCCAACGACAAGGATGTATTCTTCATCGGTAGAGGATTGGACTACGCCATAAGTCTGGAAGGAAGCCTGAAGATGAAGGAGATCTCTTATGTACACAGTGAAGCCTATGCGGCGGGAGAATTAAAGCATGGTACCATCAGCCTTATCGAGAATGGTACCCTTGTCATCGGGGTATTGACCCAGAACGAACTGTTCGAGAAGACCGTTTCCAATATGGTGGAATGTCAGAGCCGCGGGGCGTATCTGATGGGACTTACTAATTACGGCAATTACAGTGTGGAGGAGACTGCTGATTTCACCGTCTATATTCCCAAGACGGATCAGCATTTTGCACCTTCACTGGCGGTGATCCCACTCCAGCTGCTTGGGTATTACCTGAGTGTAGCCCGGGGTTTGGATGTGGACAAGCCCAGAAACCTTGCCAAGAGTGTGACAGTGGAATGATCGAACGTTTTTTTAAACAAAGGGTTGACAAATCGCCTGGACTGTACTATTGTATTATTAACATAATACAATAGTACAGGAGGGGAGCGTATGGCATGGCAATTTGAAAGCGGTCTGCCGATCTATCGGCAACTGGTAGACAGGATCCGCATGATGATCGCCGGTGGTGAATTCAAGCCAGGGGACAGAATCCCGGCAGTGCGGGAACTGGCATTGGAAGCAGGAGTGAACCCCAACACGATGCAGAAGGCGTTGGCCCAGCTTGAGAAGGATGGCCTGATCTTCTCGCAACGTACAGCCGGCCGTTTTGTCACCCAGGATGGGGAGACATTGCGGGCACTGAGACAGGAACTGGGAAAGGGGTATATCTCTACTATGTTTGAGAATCTTCGGAAGCTGGGACTCAGCGACCAGGAGATCCTGAAGGCGGTGCGGGAGCATGCGGAAGAGAGAGGAGGTGTAGGATGAGCACATTTGAACTGAAACAACTGACCAAGGTGTACGGGGCATTTCCGGCACTGAATAACATAAGCCTGAAGCTGGAGAAAGGTCGTATCGTAGGCTTGCTCGGCCCCAACGGCAGCGGCAAGACCACCATGATCAAGCTGGCCAACGGGCTGCTGCAACCGACTAGCGGGGAGATCCTCGTCGATGGACAGCGACCGGGACCAGCCACCAAAGGAAAGGTGGCGTATCTTCCAGATCGGGATTTCCTCCCCGCGCACATGAGCATCCGCCAGGTGATCGATTTCTACCAGGATTTCTACGGCGATTTTCGGAGGGACCGGGCGGAGCAGATGCTTTCAAACCTGGGGCTTTTTCCTGAGGATCGGATCCGCAAGCTTTCCAAGGGGAACAGGGAGAAGGTGGAACTGATCATGACCATGAGCCGGAATGCCCAGGTCTATCTGTTGGATGAGCCCATTGCCGGGGTGGATCCGGCGACCAGGGATTATATCCTTCATACCATCATTTCCAACTATTCCGAGGAATCGCTGATGGTGATCTCGACCCATCTCATCGCAGATGTGGAGCCGGTGCTGGACGAGATCGTGTTTCTGCGGCAAGGCCAGATCGCGCTTCATGCAGGGGCCGATGATCTGAGAGAACGCACCGGACAGAGCATTGATCAGGCATTTCGGGAGGTGTTCCGTTTTCAGGGAGGTGATGGCTATGTTAGGTAAGCTGCTGAAATACGAGATGAAAGCCATGGGGAGGATCGTGCTCCCGTTTTACGCAGCGTTGATCGGCGTCGCGATCCTGTTTTCCATCTCTCTGGCAATCAATGGATTCGAATTTGACGGGGCCTTATCGGCGATCATGAACACGATCCTGGTCGTAGCGCTGGTGTGCCTGTTCATCGCCAGTGGTGTAGTCTGTCTGGTCCTGATCATCCAGCGTTACTACAGGAACCTGCTGGGAGATGAGGGATATCTGATGTTCTCCCTCCCGGTGAAGACCAGCGAACATATCGCCTGCAAGACCATCTCTGCTATGATATGGAGTACGCTGGGAGTCCTGGCAGGATTGATCGCCGTCTTTGTCCTTCTTCTAGGGGCAGTGGGGCCGGCAGAGGTGATGGAGACGATCACTCATGCCCTTAAGGAATATATGGCCATCGGCATTGGTCACGCAGTGTTGTTTCCTGTAGAGATCCTCGTGCTTATCCTTCTCAATGAGGCGGCGCAATGCGCGCAGATCTTCTCAGCCATCTCCATCGGGCATCTTTGGTCGGAGCACCGGATCCTGGGAGCCATCCTGGCATACATCGGGATCAGCACTGTCAGCAGTGTCCTCGTGACGATCATAGGTCTGGTTCTTCCCTGGGCAGACATTGAACTGTGGATCGAGCGTATGATGAGCGAACTGGGCAGCGCCCACCTGGTGATCTGGGGACTGAACCTGATCAACCTCGCTATCACAGCGATTTTCAGTGCGATCAGTTGGTACATGCTGGATCGGCGACTGAACCTTCAGTAAATAGTGACTGCTCAATAAGTCCCCGCCGGACTTTTTGAGCGAAGATCACTGTGTGATCTTCGCTGCAGCGTTGATTTCATCAACGCTGGCAGTCACTACTTGATGCTTGTGCTCAGCGATTCGGCCGTTTCCGAATCGCTGAGATGCAAGGTTTTTCAATAATTGGTCATAAACCTTGCATCTCGGCAACCGAAAAGGCTTTGCTGAAATTGGAATACAAGCCTTTTCGGTTGCCGAGCACGCATTAATTACCGCTGGTAAAGCCTGTGGAATAGTGTTATAATATGCTTTGCGGCTGATCGCTGCAAAGTATTTACTTTTTTGATTGGAGATGATAGATGTGACACTGATGGAAAGAGTCCCCCATTGCAATGGATGCGGGGCCTGTGCGGTGGTCTGCAAAGAGCATTGTATCAAGATGCAGAGAGCGGAAGACGGGATGATGCGTCCTGTGGTGAATGAGAACGGCTGCAACAAGTGCAACAACTGTGTTCTATACTGTCCGCTGTATAATCCGGTGGAACTACCTGCCTTCGACAACTATTACGAGTACGAGGATGATTTTTACTATAGGAACATGCCTCAGGTGTACCGAGAGACCATGCGAAAGTCCAAGGCAGGCAGTGTGGAGTTCGCAGGTACCCTCTGTCAGATCGCGGGACTGAAGTCCCTGCAAGGAGACCGAATCCGGGAGACAGAGCACATTCTGCCCCTGCACTGTGACCCGGATGATCCCAAGCGTCCTGCGTGCGCGGTCTGTGAGTTTGTGAAACGATAGAACACCAAGCTTTGTGAAAGGAAGGTCCATATGGAAGAGGTGAGAGAAGCCAAGAAAGCGCTTAGGCGGAAGGTCCGCACTATCAACGAGTCACTGACAGGCGGCTACAAGCAGTGGGCCAGTGAACGGATCTGCAGCAAGGTGACGAGCTTGCCAGCCTATCAGGAAGCAGACACTGTGTTCTGCTTTGTGGGGATGGACCCCGAGCCGGACACGCGGGGCATCATTGAGGATGCGCTGACTCATGGTAAGAGGGTATGCGTGCCGCTCTGCATCGATGACCACACCATGGTGGCCAAGGAGATCCAGGATTATGACCAGGATTTGAAGGAAGGGTGGTACGGAATTCTGGAGCCGGCGGCTGAGTTGCCTGAAGTGTCTCGGGAGGAGATCGGCTTCGGGGTGATCCCATGCGTGACCTGCGATCTGGCGGGCAACCGGCTGGGGCACGGAAAGGGCTACTACGACAGATATCTGGAAGGAGTGGAGTTCCCTCAAGCCATGATTTGTTTCCTGAAAGTAACGGTGCCGGAGGGGGAGATTCCGGTGGGACCGTATGACTTGCCGGTGGAGACGGTGATCACGGATGCTTGACAATTTTCTGATCTGCCTGCAGGCAGTGGTGCCCATGTTTATCCTGCTGGCGATCGGTGTTCTGATCCGCCGCAGTCGCATCATCGATGACGCATCCCTGAAGAAGTGCAACAGGATGGTATTTCTGGCCTGTTTCCCTACGATTATTTTTGAAAACCTTTACGGGGCGAAGTTCGGGGATGCATGGAATACCAAGTTGGTGTTATTCGCTCTGGTGGTATTGGCATTGATCATCGCCTTCACGATCCCTCTGGTGATGCAGGTTGAGAAGGAACCGGCCAGCCGGGGAGCCATGATCCAGGCTATCTATCGGAGCAACTTTGTCATCATGGGGCTTCCCATCGTGGCGAATATCTACGGCCGGGGAAATCTGGCGATGACGGCAATGCTCATCGCCATCATCGTACCGTCTTACAACGTGCTGGCGGTGGTGATCCTGGAGACATTTCGAAAGGGACGGATTAACAAAGCCCATATCCTGAAAGGGATCGTGACCAACCCCCTGATCCTGGGCGCGCTTGTGGGACTGCTGTTCGTTATCAACCAGTGGAAGTTGCCGCAGCCTGTAGAAAGTGTCATCGGGGATCTGTCTTCGGCCGCAACCACCATGTCTCTGTTGATCTTGGGAGCATCCTTTAGTTTCCGAAGTGTACAGAAAGGGTGGAGGGATCTGGTCGTCTGCGTACTGGGTCGGTTGGTACTTGTGCCAGGATTGTTTCTGCCGGTGGCGGCACTGGCGGGATTTCGGGACATGGCGTTCCTGTCACTGCTTGCCATGCTGGCCGCTCCTACGGCCATCTCGTCCTACACCATGGCAGAGAGCATGGACAGTGACGGCGAACTGGCAGGCAATTGTGTTATCTTTACTTCGGCCTTCTCCTGCGTGACCCTGGTGGGGTGGCTGTTTGTGTTCAAGAGTTTCGGGGTATTTTGATATTGTTACCAAATGGCGTGTTGCGCCAATAAGAAAGATAGGAATCATAAGGAGGTCAATTATGCCAGATTGTAATCGTGACTGCAACTCCTGTGGTAAGGACTGCAGCGAAAGAGAAGGGGGAATCCCCAAGACACCGTTGAATGCTGATTCACATGTCGGGAAGGTCATCGGCGTCGTCAGCGGAAAGGGAGGCGTCGGCAAGTCCTCTGTCACCTCTATGCTGGCGGTGGCAGCGGCCAGGCAAGGGAAGAAAGTCGCTGTACTGGATGCGGACATCACCGGTCCTTCTATTCCCAAGACCTTTGGGATCAAGAACCATGCCATGGGGAACGGCGAGGTGATCATGCCGGAACTGACCAAGGGAGGCATCAAGGCTATGTCTGTCAACCTGCTTTTGGAGAACGAGACTGAACCGGTGGTTTGGAGAGGACCTATTCTGTCCAACGTGGTACAGCAGTTCTGGGGAGATGTAGTCTGGGGCGATATCGACGTGATGTTCGTAGACATGCCGCCGGGAACCGGTGATGTGGCGCTGACAGTCTATCAGTCCCTGCCCATTGACGGTATCATCATTGTCACTTCTCCGCAGGATCTGGTTTCCATGATCGTCGAGAAAGCAGTAAATATGGCAGAGATGATGAATGTGCCTGTACTGGGGATCGTAGAAAATATGTCCTACTTCCAGTGTCCTGACTGTGGAAACAAGCATTACATTTTCGGAGAGAGCAATCTGGATGAGGTAGCCTCGGCCCGTGGCATCCAGTTGATTACCAGACTGCCCATGGATCCGGCGCTGGCCAGAGCCTGTGACGAAGGTACCATCGAAGACTATGCCAGCGAAGGCATGGAGACCATGGCGAAGGCGCTTCTGTAATGTGTCAGAGGGTGTGTCAAAGGGGACGGTTCTTTTTGACACACTTTAAAGAACGCACAAGAAGAGGGACCCGCAAGGGTCCCTCTTCTTGTGCATTTTGTTTCGGATTGTGTCAAAAAGAACCGTCCCTTCTGACACACCCTCTTATTTGTTCAGCCGGAGCACCTTGGTATAGTGGTGCCACGGAGTATTGAAGTAGGCAGTAGGCGCGATAGAGATCTCTCTGCCAGAGCTGTCTCCAGACTTCCCATCGTAGTTGTCATGAGCACCGGCGTTCAGATACTGCCCAAAACTGTTTTTCTTACCGGTGAAGATCTCAACGTGTGCGCTGGGGTTGATCAGGATATCTCCGCGCTTAAGCTTGGAGGTACTGAGCTTACCCATGTCTTTCCAGCCGTTTTTCTTCAGTGTGTTATAGAGCGTGGTACATCCGCCGCTGGACCTGCAGTACTTCAGCATGGCCGGATCGCCCAACCCGTGGGCCACAGCGGCCGCCACAAAGGAAGCACAGTCATAGTCCTTGGATACCTTGCTGCCATGACAGAAGTAACAGAAGCGATCTAGTCTGCCCCGGGAGGTGTTCATAGAGTAACCAAACCGGTTATCCCTGGCAATCTTCTCTGCCCACACGACCACAGCCTCTGCGTTTCCGGTAACGTTCAAGGTGACCTTGGCTTTGGCTGCTTTGGTATCTGCGAAGTGGCCGCCGGAAGCGGTGATTTTCACAGTGCCGCAGCCCACTGCCTTGACCACACCGTTGCTGGTAACAGTGGCGATGTTCTTGTTGGAGGACTTCCACTTGATGGTACGGTTGGCACCATTAGCAGCCGTTGCTATCAGTGTCATCGTGGCGCCGGATTTCAGGCTTCGTTTCGATGCCCCGGCAATGGTGACCTTGGTGGGGTACATCCTGATTACGTTTACGCGGAAGGATCTTTTCAGGCCATTATGGGCTGTAGCAG
Organism: Eubacterium sp. AB3007; assembly: GCF_000688015.1. NCBI lineage: Bacteria > Bacillati > Bacillota > Clostridia > Eubacteriales > Eubacteriaceae > Eubacterium > Eubacterium sp. AB3007. The sequence goes on along the minus strand of NZ_JIAD01000001.1, from coordinate 789,279 downwards.
TAATGTTGACTGAGCCGATCTTTTTTGCCTGGATCACACCGGCACTGGTGACCGCAGCAATACTGCTGTTGCTCGAGGATAGCGACACAAAGCTGTTTGCCGGGTTGTTAGAAACAACGGAAATGGCTCCGTTGGATCGTTCCGGCACATTGGATGTGAGCGTACGTAGAGTGATGGCCGTCGCGTTGTTATCACCTGCATAGGTGGTGACGCGGGCCAGGTTTCCCCGTACAGTACCATTGTAGGGGATCACCGTAAAGACAACGGGCTTGTTGTTCTTGGCCAGTACCACGGCCTGATGTCCACTGACCCTGGTCAGTTCATGAGCTTGCTGCTTCCAAACATAAGAGGTAGAAGTCTTTTTCTTCTTGACGGTTTTCTCCTTACCATTTACCTTTACCTTGGTTTTGATGGTTTTGGTCTTCACCACCTTGACCTTGGTGTTCCAGGTGCCGTATACGATATAGGTGGTGGCTTTGCCGGAAGGAGACCAGGTCAACTGCACCCGACGGTAATGGCGACGTTTCTTCTTGGCGGGAACTGCCTTCTGTGAGACTTCTGTGTTCACGTAAAGATTAAGAACGCCAGGTTTGGGGACAGTTTTTCTGGCTTTGGATTTCTTGGATGTTTGTTTGGACGTGCTGGATGCAGCACCATAAGACGCCTCGCTGATCGTGGGTACAAAACATATCACGAAGGCGAACGCGAGGATGATGGCAAAGAGTCTCTTTGCTAAATGATGATTACTGTAAACCATTGGATTTCCCTATTCGACGATTGGCAGGTACCCCCTGACAAGCGAGCCGGAATCGTCAGCAATGACAGTAGTAACTTTCCGGAGGAGCAGGGCATCTGAATCAGGATGCCCTGTGCTTCCGATGTAGTAAATCTCTGTCGATCAGCCAATGATCATCTGCCCAATTCCGATGCAAGAATGTGTACAACTTCTGTGAAGTTATAATCGTTTCCCCTGTTCCCAGGCATCGGAGCGAAAACTACGTCACAGTCTTCGGCAGATCATCTGTTCAACGGGTGGTCTATCAACCTCCATAGACTACAGTATGTGATTAGGTAGAGATAATTATACCATAGAAGTCAATAGTGTGGTATAATATATTTTGTGAAAATACATTTTTTTCTTGCCTAATTAGAGAAATTGGTTTACAGTAGAGGACATATGGTAATTATTGCAGCTACCAAGAACAAAAACAAGATACGGGAAATGGAAGCCATCACTTCTCGGTTAGGGATGCACATCGTGCCCCGGGATGAGGCCGGTGTTCCGGAGGTGGAGATCGTAGAGGACGGTACCACCTTCGAGGAAAACTCCCTGAAGAAAGCGATGGAGATCATGAGGCTGTCCGGAGAGGCAGCGATTGCCGACGACTCGGGTTTGGAGGTGGACTATCTGGACGGAGCGCCGGGTGTATGGTCTGCCAGGTTTGCCGGAGAAGACAGTGACGACGAAACCAACAATCAGAAACTCCTAAGACTGATGGATGGTGTTCCAGAAGAGCAGCGGACGGCCAGGTTCGTCTGCGTGATCACCCTGGTCTACCCGGATGGAACGAGTGTCGTTGCAAGGGGAGAGTGTCACGGGCGTATTCTGACCGTGCCACAGGGCGAGAACGGGTTCGGATATGACCCGTTGTTCGTTGCGGATGGAATGGACAAGAGTTTTGCGGAGATCTCGCAGGGAGAGAAGAATCGGATCAGTCACCGCGCCCTTGCACTGAACAAGTTGGATAGCATACTGAAAGGAAATCGATGACACTGGACTATATTAAGGAAAGATTCAGGACGATGCTTCTGTTGGCGATCAAGCAATTTGGAGATCCTTACTACCAGGGGTTTGCCGCACAGATCGCCTTCTACATCATGCTCTCTGTGGTGCCCACGATCGTACTTCTGTCCCAGGTGCTGGGATTTATGGGGATCACCAGCTTGAGTTTTCTGAACGAGCTGATCGACCGGTACATCACGCCTTCGATGGGCGCTACTATCAAGGCGCTGCTTGCCAACGGATCATCGCTGAGTAACAACATCATCATGATCGTTACTGCGATCTGGGCTGCCTCCAGAGCGCAGTTTTCCATGATGCGAATTGCCAACTACACTTATTCGGTGGGGCGTACTACCGGGAATTTCTTTACAGAAAGGCTCCGGTCCCTGCGAACGATGTTCCTCATGATCTTCACCTTGGTGTTCGTCATTGTGATCATTGTGTACGGAAAGGATCTGCTGGTGTTGTTCGCAGGTAAGATGATCGAGTCCTATCGAATCGTGGAAGTGTGGGAGGATCTGAAGTGGCTGATCGCCATGGGGATGTACTTTCTTCTTGTGCTCTCCATGAACTACATCCTTCCGGAGACGAAGATCAACGTCGGAGCCATCATCCCCGGAAGCGTTTTCAGTGCCATTGGTCTGGTAGTGGTGACCATGGTATATTCTACTTACACCAGGTATATCGTTAGTTTCAACGTGATCTACGGCTCACTTTCATCCATTGCAGCTCTCATGTTCTGGTTTTACTTCATGGCGTGGGTGTTGGTGTTGGGTGTGCTTCTGAACCGGGTGGTCAGAGATTCAAAGGGAGAACAACATGAGTGATTACAGAGAAGAGATCGGGAGTGTGCTCTACGATTATGGAAGCGGTCTTTATGTCAACCTCACCAATCGCTGTCCGTGCAGGTGTGATTTCTGTATCCGGAATATGACGGAGGGTTTGGGTACGGCGGATTCTCTTTGGCTGAAAAGGGAACCTACCGTGGATGAGGTTCTGGAGATGTTGGGAGACTGGGATCTTTCAGCGTACGATGAACTTGTATTCTGCGGGTACGGTGAGCCCACAGAGCGGTTGGAAGACCTGCTGGCCATCGCAGCCTATGTAAAGGCCCATACCCATCTGAAGGTTCGGATCAACACCAATGGTCTTGCCGATCTGATCAACGGAAAGGAGACTGCCCCTATGCTGGAGGGGGTAATCGATGCGGTGTCTGTCAGTCTGAATCAGTCTGACGCCCAAAAGTATACAGAGCTTTGTCATCCAACCTTCGGCCCGGATGCCTATAATGCGATGCTTCAGTTTACCAAGGACGTCAAAGCTTACGTTCCCTCGGTGGCCATGTCGGTGGTTGGAGTGATCCCCCGGGCAGATATCGAGAAATGTGCGCAGATGGCACACCGGATCGGAGTGACATTCAGAGTGAGATAGGAGATTATTAATGAAGAGAGTACTGATTATCATCAATCCTAATGCGGGAAGAAAACATGCTAACGCATACTTTGTCAGGATCGCGGATGTTTTCTGCAGAGCGGGCTATGAGGTGGTAGTCGCCACCACAGCACAGCGAGGAGACGGCACTGTCTTTGCCAGAGAGCGTGGCGGAGAGTTCGATTTGGTGGCCTGTATCGGTGGAGATGGCACCTTCAATGAGGTGGTGGAAGGTGTGCTGGAGGCCAATCTGAATATTCCGATCGGCTATATTCCCTCCGGGACTACCAATGATTTCGCTTCCAGCATCGGTATTCCCAAGCGTCTGGTAGAGGCAGCGAAGGATATCGTGGGTGGGGAACCTCTCGATCTGGATATCGGTAGTTTCAACAATCGTTACTTTTCCTATGTGGCTTCCTTCGGGGCATTCACCTCGACATCTTACAGCGTCCCTCAGGATCTGAAGAATCTCCTGGGCCATACCGCCTATATATTAGAAGGAATAAAGGACATTCCATCCATAAAACCTCTGGATCTGACCATACGGGATGTCCAGAATGACAGGATCTACGATGAAAAGTATCTGTTCGGAGCGGTCTGCAACTCCACCTCTATGGGCGGGGTACTCACCCTGAAGGAAGAACTGGTGGACATGAACGATGGAAAATTCGAGGTGCTCCTCATCCGGGCTCCCAGGAACCCCATCGAGCTTGCGCAGATCACCATGGCGCTTACCATGGGAAAGGTGGACTCCTGTCCCATGATGGACTTTTTCAGCAGCAGTGAGGTTGAAGTACAGGCGACGGAGAACATCCCATGGACCCTTGACGGGGAGTACCAGCCTGGTGCAGATCACATCCTCATCAGGAATAACCGAGGTGCAATCCGGCTCATGGTGGCCAAGGGGAACCGCCATTTGCTAGCGAACACAAGACGAGATCGTTGAGTGTATGCGTGAGGCGTAATAAAAATTCAAATCTGAATATTTATTTCTTAAGGAATGTTAAGAATTGAAAAAGCGCATAAGGGTTGAAATTTAAACAAATATGCGCTTTTTTGATTGTGTGGTTTCTGTGAAGAAAAGCGTTTTTTGTTGACTTTGGTGTGTATATAGTATAATATAAATCAGAGAACATTTGGTTAGGTGATCTTTGCGTGAGGGGATGCGGATCACCGTACTGAACAAGGAGAATGTGCATGAGAAAACACCTCGTGAATAAGAAGGGACTGACGCCGAGGAGGCTGTTGCTGATCATGGGCGTTGAGTTGATTGCGCTCGCAGTAGTCCTGTCCTTTGTGATCGGCACCTACACGGCTGCCGATTTCTACGAGATCAGCGTTGGAGGGAAGACCGTAGCCTCTGTGAAGACGGAGGGGAAGGTGAGCAAGACCAGGAAACTCGTTGAGAAGGCTTTTCAGGAAGAGAATGCCAAAAACGTGAAGGTTTCAGTAGATCCGGCCATTCAGTCCAAGAAGGTCTACTACGGAAAACTGGACAAGAAGCCGGCGGTCTCCTCTGCTAAGGAGGCAGCAGAGACTATCCTGGGGAAGGACGGGGAGGAATCCCTGGTCAAGGTGACCACCAACCAGACCGTCAAGCGGAAGAAGGCGGTCAAGTACAAGAAGGTGGTCAAGAAGTCCAAGGAAGCAGCTCTGAACACTGTTGGTGTCGCCCAGAAGGGAGAGAAGGGCACAGAACAGCTTACCGTAGAAGCGACCTCCGTCAACGGTGAGATCGTTGAGTCGGAAGTTGTCGACAGACAGGTAGTGGAGAAACCTGTGGATGAGGTCACCGTCCAGGGAACCAAGGTGGAAGATGGTGCCAAGGGTGACACTAATACGCATCTGGGAGCGACATATAGTAAGGAAGCAGGGCAGCAGGTAGCAGACTACGCCCTGAAGTGGGTAGGCAATCCCTACAAGTGGGGTGGAGTGAGCCTGACCAACGGTGCGGATTGTTCCGGTTTTGTGCTGGCAGTGTATGATCACTTTGGCATTGGACTTCCCCATGACGCGGGAGCGGATCGAGCCTACGGAGTGGATGTCTCTCTGGACGAGGCGCAGCCGGGCGATCTGATCTGCTATTACGGACACATCGGCATTTACATCGGAGATAACAAGCTGGTCCACGCGATGGACGAGTCCCACGGGATCACCGTGTCTACCATCGGGTACAACGGCAAGAGGATTATGACGGTTCGTCGAATACTGGGATAGAAATGATGAAGAGAGCTTCGGCTCTCTTTTTTTTTGCTGGGCTGGGGGGGTTGATACGCAGTTTATGGCAAAATCACCTAGGCTTATGGCAGAGCCATAAGCATAGGTGATTTTGCCATAAGCGGTGTATGAAAAAAGCCGCCGCATCGCTGCGACGGCCTCCGCTTCATCTCTGTTGAGATGCTATCTGGTTATTTGATCACTCTTACGCGGACTGCGCCTTCGATGGCCGGTGCATCTGCAACATCGTCGCTGGTGGAAACCAGTACGTAACCGTAGTCGCCTTTGGAGCCACCGGCTACGCCGCTTACAGTAACGCCGATGTTCTTCACGACAGCGTCTACCGGATTCTCAACGCCCTTGGTCAGGACAGCGATTCTGGTGTCACCCTTGCGTGCACCCAGGCTGGCTGCCGGGAAGTTGACCGAGTTGGTGACGTTTCCGTTCTCGATGTAGTCCATGATCTCGTTCACTGCGATGGTGGCACAATTGTCTTCTGCTTCCGCGGTGGATGCACCCAGGTGTGGCAGGATCACGACGCCATCCTTGCCAACGAGACCATCGGTACCAAAGTCGGTGATGTACTCACTGATCTTGCCGCTCTCCAGTGCTGCCAACAGGTCAGCCTCGTTGACCAGCTTGTCACGGGAGAAGTTCAGAACCACGGCGCCGTCCTTCATCTGGTCGAATACCTCAGCGTTGATCATGCCATTGGTAGCCGGGGAAGCCGGAACGTGGATGGTCACATAGTCTGCGTCCGCCAGCATATCCTTAGGATCTCCGACGACCTTGACGCAAGAGCAAAGGTTGTGCGCGTTCTTCGGGGTGAAGAAGGGGTCATAGCCAACTACGTCCATGCCCAGAGCGGCAGCGGAATTGGACACCATGACACCGATGGCGCCCAGGCCATAAACCGCCAGAGTCTTGCCTTGGATCTCCTTGCCGGCAAACTGTTTCTTTCCTTTTTCGACAGCCTTGCCTACATCGGTGGTCAGGGTCTTTGCCCAGGCCAGTGCGGCAGGAATGTTTCTGGCGGAGAGGAAGAGGCCAGCGATGACCAGTTCCTTGACGGCGTTGGCGTTGGCACCCGGAGTGTTGAAAACGACGATGCCTTGGTCAGCGCACTTGTCAAGCGGAATGTTATTGACACCGGCACCTGCTCTGCCGATAGCATACAGGGACTCGGAAAAGTCCATCTCATGCATATCCTGACTTCTGACCAGAATTCCGTTTGCTGCAGCCAGATCATCAGATACCTGATAGTTGTCTGTGAGGTGAGCAAGACCAACCGGAGAGATCTTGTTCAATGTTGCGATGTTGTACATGATAATCAACCTCCATTCAGTATAGAAACTGTATATTCTTTCGTAAATTATATCACGCAAAATCTTTACTTTCAATACATTGGGTGATATAATAAACTAAAAGATTTGGTATGGACAATATTTTTATTTCTTATACCTAAATCTCAACGAATAATTTGTTTCAATATGTTCAATATTAGTGTAATAGGGGGACAGTATTATGAGCAATAAGTACGACAGAGTGTTTAACTTCTCTGCAGGTCCGTCCGTGCTTCCGCTGGAAGTTCTCGAGAACGTTCAGAAGGATCTTCTGAACTACAAGGGGACCGGACAGTCCGTTATGGAGATGAGCCACCGTTCCGCAGAGTATCAGAAGATCATCGATGAGGCAGAAGCTGATCTGAGAACCTTGCTGAACATTCCGGATGACTACAGCGTACTTTTCCTTCAGGGTGGCGGTACACTGCAGTTCTCGATGGTTCCGATCAATCTCCTCAGAAACTCCAAGAAGGCTGACTACATCGTGACCGGTCAGTGGGCCAAGAAGGCATATAAGGAAGCCTGCAAGTTCGGCGACATCCGTTGCGTTGCCAGTTCTGAAGACAAGACCTTCTCTTACATCCCGAAGGTGAGTAAGGAAGACTTCAGAGAGGATGCAGACTATGTCTACATCTGCTACAACAACACCATCTATGGATCCAAGTTCCCGTACATTCCTGACACAGGAGATATCCCTCTCGTTGCGGATATGTCCTCCTGTATCCTGAGCGAGGAGATCGATTGGTCCAAGTTCGCATGCGTATGGGCTGGCGCTCAGAAGAACGTGGCTCCCGCCGGCGTGACCATCGTAATCATCCGTAAGGACCTGATCGGCCATGCTCCGGAGGGAACACCGGTCTATCTTGACTACAAGATCCACGATGAGAAGGGCTCCATGTACAACACCCCGCCTTGCTTCTCCATCTATGTAGCAGGTGAAGTGTTCAAGTATCTGCTTGCCAACGGTGGTGTCAAGGCCATGCACGAGAAGGACATCCGCAAGGCACAGAAGCTGTACGATGCCATCGATGAGAGCAGCCTGTTCAAGGGCACCGTTGAGAAGGAAGACAGATCTCTCATGAACGTCACCTTTGTCACCGGAGATCCCGATCTCGACAAGGAATTCATCGCGCTGGCCAAGGAGAACGGCCTGATCAATCTGAAGGGACATCGTTCTGTTGGCGGCCTGAGAGCCAGCATCTACAATGCTATGCCTGAAGAGGGCGTAGACGCGCTGATTGACCTGATGAAGAAATTCGAAGCAGAGAAAAAATAACACCAAGGCGCAGACCTTACAGGGGCACAGAGGTGCCCCTGTTTTCTTTTTTCGACGCTGTTGAAATCTCACGATGGATATACTATAATAATATGTTAGATAGTTGAATGGAAAGGAGCGGGCAGCCATTGTATTCTGCACGTATTGAAAGGTTAATCACGATCCTGGTCATCGTGGCTTTGTGCATCGTCATCACGCCAGCACAGTATGTGTCTGGCATCGAGATCCCGGATGCGGCCAGAGCCGGGAAGGAGGCAGGGCCCCAGTTGTTTGCGCGGTCCGCCATCGTCTACTGCGAGAACACGGGAGAGGTGGTGTATTCCAAGGAATCCCGGATCAAGCATCCTCCCTACAGCCTGGCCAAACTGGTCACCGCCATGGTGGTGATTCAAACCACGCCCCTGGACAAGGAAGTGAAAGTCTCGGAGAACGCTGCGTCTCAGACCGGGAAACTTATAGGCCTCAAGAAAGGGGAGAAGATCACGGTGGAGCAACTCCTCTACGGAATGCTTATGGGAGGCGGCAACGATGCGTCTTACGCATTGTCGGAATGTGTCTCCGGCAAGAAGTCCGGTAAGTTCGTCAAGAAGATGAACAAGATGGCAAAGAACCTGGGGTGCGAGCACACCCATTTCAGCGATCCCGCCGGATACAAGTCGGAGGAGACCTATACGACTGCCCGGGATTTTCTGCGAATCCTGAGGGTGGCTCTGACCGATGAGACAATCGAGAAGATCACAGGCACAAAGCAATACGAGATCCCCCGTACCAACAAGAACGGGAGCCGGACACTGACCTCTACTGTTCCGCTTCTGAATGACCCGAAGGCTTACGTCTATGCGGGTATGGATGGATTACACGATCAGGAGCACGCCAGCACGGCTGTGGGGACCCGGAAGGATGGGCTGCGCCTGTTCATCGTCCTTTTGGCAGACAAGGAGCTGCAGAGAGAGGCCGACATCCGTACTCTGGAGGAGTACGCAGAGAAGAATGTACAGGGTATACAGGTCGTTCGTAAGGGCAAGGCGATGGGAAAGGTGAGGATCCGCCACGGAGCCAAGACCAGCCTGTCAGCGTATACGGCCAGAGATGGCTATGCCTATTTGCCGGCAGAGGGATCAGAAGAGCTGATCCGCCACAACCTTAAAATGAAAGAAGTCACCGCTCCGGTGAAAGAAGGAGACGTGCTTGGGTATTACGAGATCTGCATCGGAGATAAGGTCAGCAACCGCGTACCCCTTGTTGCGAAGGAGGCCGTGAAGGTGGGTTGGTTCCCCTCCTATATTGGGATCTCCAACAAGACCACCATCGTCATAATGGTGATCCTGGGTGTTTTGCTGCTGCTTGTTCTCTGGATATTGGTCATGCGTGCCCGGCTGAAGCGCCAGCGCGCCCGCAAGCGGAGAGAGATGATCCGAGAGAAAGCCAGACTGGAGTATCTGGAGGAGGAAGACCACCGGAAAAGAGACTGGAACTTCGGTCGGAAATAGAAAGTGAAAACAATGTTCGATATCAAAGAAAACCTCAAAAAACTCCCGGATTCCCCGGGAGTTTATATGCATAAGGACAGACTGGGACAGGTCATCTATGTGGGGAAGGCGATTTCTCTGCGGAATCGGGTGCGCCAATACTTTCAGACGTCCTATCAGACCAACCCCAAGATCCGGGCGCTGGTGGGGAGCATTGCGGAGTTTGAGTACATCACATGCTCCAGTGAGATGGAAGCCCTGATTCTGGAATGCAATCTCATCAAGAAGTATATGCCTAAGTACAACGTGCTACTGCGGGATGACAAGACCTACCCCTACATTGTGGTCACCACTTCGGAGGAGTACCCCAGGGTTGTGAAGACCAGGCTGCTGAAAAAGGATGGGAACCGGTACTTCGGTCCTTACAGTGATGCAGGGGCGGTGAATGAGATCGTGGATCTGTTCGGGAGCATCTATGCGCTGAAACGCTGCCGGAAGACGAGTTTCCCGGAAGGGTTTCGGCCCTGTCTTCATTATTTTATCGGCGAGTGCCAGGGGATGTGCATTGGAGAGGTGGACAAAGCCCGCTACCGAGAGACCATCGAGGAGATTCTGCAGTACCTGTCCGGCAAGGCAAGGCCGCTCCTGGACAGGCTGAAGGACAGGATGCAGAAGGCGTCGGAGGCCATGGCCTACGAGGAGGCCGCCAAGTGGAGGGATGCCATCAAGGCACTGGAGGCTTTGTCGGAGACGCAGCGTGTGACCATGATCGGGAAGAAGGACATGGACATCGTGCTGCCCTTGCGGACGACCAGCGGGGACCAGATGGTACTCTTCCCGGTGAGGGATGGCAAGTTGAGCGGGCGGGAGACGTTTCCCATCCAGGCGGAGGAGAGCGATCAGACCGAGGATCTGGTGGCGGCCTTCATCAAGCAGTATTACAGCCAGTGGGCCACCGTGCCCCGGGAGATCCTGGTGGACAGGGATCTCCCGGAGCAGGAGCTTTTGGAGGAGTTTCTCAGCAAGGAGGGACACCGGGTTCACATTCACATGCCGCAGAAAGGCGACAAGAAGGCGCTGCTTGACCTGACCAGACAGGATGTGGCGGAGATGACCAAGTCTCTTGCGGAAAGGGCAGAGACCCGTCGGGAACGCCAGCAGGCGGTGCTCAGGGAAATGAACGGACTGTTGTCTATGGTGGGATGCCCCCGTGCTCCCGGACAGGAGAATAGCCCGGTGCGGGTGGAATCCTACGATATCTCCAATACCAACGGAGTGGATTCCGTGGGCGCCATGGTGGTGTTCAGCGGACTGAACAAGGTAAAGAAAGACTACCGGCGATTCCGGATCCGGACCATCGAGGGCGCAGACGATTACGGCAGCCTTCAGGAGGTGCTGTACCGTCGGTACAAACATGCGCTAGCCGGGGATCCGGGCTTTTCTACGTTGCCGGATATCATTATGATGGACGGGGGCCTGGGCCAGGTCCACGCCGCAAAAAAGATTCTGGATGCCATGCGCCTTCCGATTCCCGTGGTGGGGATGGCCAAGGACGATGCTCATCGCACCAGGGCCATCGTGTTTGATGATGGACGGGAGTTGCCTTTGGCGGATCACCAGGTGCTGTTCAGCTATGCGGGGACGATCCAGGAGGAAGTCCATCGATACGCCATTGACTACCACCACAAGTTGCACGGGAAGAATGCCATCCACTCCGTGCTGGATGAGATCCCGGGCGTGGGGCCCAAGCGGCGGAACGAACTCCTGTATCACTTCAAGTCTGTAGAAGGTGTGAAAGCAGCTACGATGGAGGAACTCATGGAGCTTCCCTCGGTCACCAGGCAGGTCGCGGAAAACATCCGGGAGTATTTTAAGTAACCATTGATTATTCCAAAAAGTAATGGTATAGTAGGAGTGTGTCAAAAGGGACGGTTCTTTTTGACACATTATAAAAACAGGAGGAGAACATAATGGCTGATAATAAGTATGAGGAAGTGGAGGTCGTGACTCTGGAGTTTGATGACGATACGACCATGGAGTGCGAGATTCTTGGAATCTTCGACTACAATAACGAGGACTATATCGCATTGATCCCGCATGACGACTCCGACGATGTCTATATCTACGGGTACGAGGAGTATGAGGACGGAAGTTACGAGATCTTGGATATCGTAAACGAGGAATTGTTCGAGAAGGTGGCAAAGGAATTCGATAAGATCATGGCAGAACAGGAAGACTCGGATCAATCGAATCAAAATGTTAACAATAATGTAACTGTTAATGTTAATGTTAATGTGGGTAAATAATATCATAAAAATGAACGACACACCGTAACAACAGTGTGCCGTTCATTTTTTGTATCGTGATGTTTATGTGTCAAAGAGAAACGTCCCCTTTGACACATTTTTATTTCAGGGCACGGCGTAGGAAAGCGATCCCGAGGAAGGGGAACAGGATGGATCCGCAGAGTTTGTAGGTGGCGAATCCGGACTTAAAAAAACTGCTGATCACGACCGCGGTGCAGATGAACAGGAAGATCGCGATCCAGAATTCTTTCTTATATCTCATTTGTCGTACTCCTTTTTTCTGAAATCGAAATATAGTATACCACAGCATTATGCTTTGTGCAAAAAAAACTTATGTTTTCTTGAAATTTCTGCTTGCATTCTTCGGAGAAATGTGTATAATAGTATATGTTGCTGAAAGGCAAGCGGTCTTGGCGGAATTGGCAGACGCGCACGGTTCAGGTCCGTGTGGATTAACATCCATGGGGGTTCGACTCCCTTAGACCGCACCATATAGACGGGTTCTTCGGAATCCGTCTTTTGTTGTTTTTCCGGAAAAGCCATTTTCAAGTTATGGGATTCGTGGTATAATAATTCAGAATACATGTTATTCTGATACTTTATGTAAAACGGAGTGGAAATATGGAAAAGATCATGTCAGTAGATGACTTTTATTATGGGCTGGACAAAATGTTTGCACAGCATGATAATGAGAAAACAGAGAAGTACATGCTGGATGCACTGGAGCAGGCCAAGGGCGATGTGAACATGTCGCTGATCATTGCTATCAGCAACGAACTGGGGGGGTTCTACAGGGCTAAGGGCGATGTGGAGAAGGCTAAGCTCCTCAACGACAGTGTGTTGGCGGCACTGAAGGAGATCGGACAGGAAAACAGCATGAACTACGCGGTTGCGTTGATCAATGCGGGTAATGCCCACAACTCTGCCAGAGAGTATGACAAGGCGCTTCCTATGTACAAGCAGGCAGAGGCCTTGCTGGAGGCTCTGGGACAGGGTCGAGACTATCAGATGGCAGCTCTCTGCAACAACATGAGTGCTGCGTATAGAGAGAGGGAGGATTTTGAGGAAGCGGAGAAGATGGCACGCAAGTCCATCATCATCATTTCTTCCATTCAGGGTAAGCGTCTTGAGCTTGCTACCAGCCTGATCAATCTGGGCGAGGTGCAGACCAGACTAAAGAAATTCGACGAAGCGGAGGAGACGCTGAAGACAGCGGTAGCGATCTATGAGGTCGAGGCTGGCGGTGTGGACATCCATTACGCGGCGGCCATGGCTGCGCTGGGAGCACTGTATTACTACCGCAGAGACTTCGATGCTTCCATCGAGGCATATCAGAAGACACTGAAGTTGATCGAGCGTGATTTCGGTCATACCCCATACTACGAAATGATCCAGAAGAACCTGAAGCAGGTCGAGGAGGAGAGACCTAACTGACACCATTTGCCATGGCAACCTGCGGTGAGGAGGATTTATGAAAGGAATGGAATTAGCCAGAGGCTACTACGAGGAATGTGCCCGTGACCAGATCGCTGCCACGTTCCCTCAGTATGCCGGGCGCATCGCTGTCGGACTGGTGGGTGAAGGCTCAGAGTGCTACGGGTACGATGACAGTTACTCTCAAGACCATGATTTTGGCCCGGGGTTTTGTCTGTGGCTGGACGCGGACACCGCCAAGGCCATCGGCCGCGACCTTCAGAGGCTGTATGATCAGCTCCCGAAGGAGTTCCGGGGATACACTCGCAACGAGACCCCGGAAGGAAAGGGACGTGTGGGCGTGTTCCGCATCGATTACTTCTATCAGAGATACACCAACTGCCCAGGAGCACCGGAGGACAACCTAGCGTGGATGAACGTGCCCGAGAGGTTCCTGTCCATCGCCACCAACGGGCAGGTGTTCAGTGACCCGCAGGGGGCGTTTACAGCCATCAGAAATAAGTTGTTGGGGTTTTACCCCCAGGACGTGCTCCGGAAGAAACTAGCGGCCCGCGCGGCTGTCATGGGACAGGCTGGGCAGTATAATTACCCTCGTTGCATTCAGAGAGGGGACAGGGGAGCCGCCTTCCTTGCTCTCCACGATTTTGTAGAAGCGGGGTTGTCGGCTTTGTACCTGCTGAACCGGAAATACATGCCCTTCTACAAGTGGGCGTTTCGTGGGACAGAACAGCTCGCTACGCTTGGAGCATCAGTCGAGTCCCTGAAGAAGATCGTCGATCCATCTGTCCAGGCCTCCCCTCAGGAGGTGCAGCAACACATCGAGTCGATTTGTGTGGAGGTGGCGGGGGAGCTTAACCGACAGGGCTTTTCCAGCGTGAGTGACACCTTCCTGTCGTCCCACTGCGGGCAGATCATGGCGGGGATCACAGACCCGAGGCTCAGAGGCCTTCATGTAATGGCAGACTGTGACTAGAATGGCGGGAGGAAACTATGAGCATTGTCAGGAATAATACGCCGAAAGATACACTGATCAACGCGATCGTCGACTTGGAATGGAATATGTTCCAGGAGACGCAGAACATCGGTGGTAGAGCTGGATGTCAGGATGACCGTGAGACGTTCTATATCATGCGTTACAGTCAGTTTTCTGTGCTGAACGAGGATACGCTCCAGAGTTACAGAAACGACCTGGAGAGCGCGCGTCAGAGTGGCCGGAATCTGATCACCGAGAAATACGGTTATATGATGGAGTTCACGTCTCCGGAATATTATAAGGAGAAGCTGGAGGGAGTACTGCCGGCTTTGTCTGCGGGGAAGGCGGAGCTGATCGCGCAGATTGTCTCGCTTCAGCTCGCCTACCACAAAGCCTTCGCTGAGAAATACCCCCGCATGGCAGGCGCGGGGCGACCGGAGCAGGACTCCTACGATACCTCTGTACGGACATACAGCATCGGTGAACTGAAGACCTACTCCGAGAAGACATTACAGTTGTTTCTACGAGACGTATGGGGAAACCAGCACATGATCCTGGATATCCAGGAGACCATGGCCGGATTCTACGGATACAACAGCCTGCAGGCCGCGGAGGATGCGCTGGCACGCCGGGGATAGGGCACAGTTTGACATTCATAGATGAGAGGGGGACCATTCTCAGAATGGTCCTTTCTGTAGGAGGACATCGTGAAGGAAAGGAAAAAAGATTACTATTCGATCGGCGACGTGAGCAAAATCTGTAATGTGTCCCGGAAAGCGATGCGGTTTTATGACGAAATCGGGCTGATCAAGCCAGATAAGGTGGGGTCGAACAACTACCGCTACTATTCCAGGGAGGCGCTCCTAAACCTGACTATCCTGAAGTACTACAAGCAGATGGGTTTCAAACTGGAGGAGATGCGTGCGCTGATGGATACGGAGGAGTACCAGGTGATTGAACACGGGTTCCTGGAGAAGATCGGAGAGCTTCGTGAGGAGGCGACGGCGATCCAAGACAAACTGACGTCTGTCAGCGACTGGTACGATCTTCTGCTGGAGGCGCAGACCGTCATCCTAAACAATGCCACCGAGGTTTCGATCAAGTACATCGAGCCGGAGGAGTATGGGTGTATGGAACAGGCGTATAACGCAGATTCCAAAGAGGCCTGCATCAACCTGGATTGGACGGAGCATCTGGACGAGATCAACTGCGAGATCGCTGGCGCGGTGATGATCGTATTCCCTTCATACAAGGAGCGTATGCAGGACACCTGCGAGACCATGCGGATCATGCAGAAGATGATTCGACCGGGCCGAAAGAGTCAGACAATAAGGATGGGGGGGGGAATGTTCCTCTCCTGCTACCACATCGGGCCACACACCACACTGAATCGCACCTATGAGAAGATGATCGACTGGGCGGCGGAGCACAACTATAAGCTGGGTGAAGAGGCCTGGGAAAGATATGTGACGGATTACTGGACCACCAAGAATGAGGAGATGTTCGTGACGGAGATCCGGCTGCAGGTATTCAGATAAGAAAACTAACAAGCAACGAAAAAGCTGCCCATGGTGGGCAGCTTTTGTTTACAATCGTTTGGCTTTAGATGTAGCTGTTGATGACATCGATCATGTCCTGATCAGACTGATAGTACACGACCAGATTGCCGTTATCGTCCATCTCCAGTCTGCTCTCGCCAACAAGGCCATTGGAGCAGGCGGTCTGCAGAGCTTCTTCCATGCCCTTATCCTTGAATGCTTTGAAATTACCGTAGTCCTTTCTGAGTGCATCCTGTACATCGGCACGGCTATATTCCTTGCCGTCAGTGAAGAGCTTCAGAATTGCCATGTTCAGTGGTAACATTGCCATGATTACGCCTCCCTTGTAGCCTTATCCTGAGAAATAGCGAGAATAACGATTCCGATTACCATGACGACAGCGCCAACCCAGCCCTGCCAAGGAATCGCATAACCGTCCCATCCGAAGATCAGTCCGAGTACGATGTAGCACCAGAACGGTCCCCAGAAAGCATACGCGCCGTTACAGCCCATACCCAGAGCAGCACCGCACATGGAAGCTCCCTTGTACCAGAACTTGAAGGAGAAGGATGCGAACATGCCTGCGATGAAGAACATCCAGATGGAGGAGCCATCGGTCAGGCAGGAGAACAGGGTGGAATAGCCACGGCCTGCACCGTTGCCTCCCAGAGCATACATGATCGGAATCAGGATGATGCCGTTGGAAAGTCCGGAGGTCACCTGGCGGATGATGATGGCTACCTCGTAGTCGGCGATGCAGCATGCATAGCCACCTACCGCACCTTCGATACCCCAGCCCAGGGCAGCCAACAAACCTGCGATCATGCCAAGTACTGTCTCGCCATCGAAGTTCAGTCCACCAGTCATGGAGGTGGAGCCGATCAGTACGGCTGCGCAGAAGCAGATGACGATACCGAGGATCATGCCACCGGAGAGTTTCTGCTTGTAGAGGAATCTTCCGATGATAGCACCGATGGCTGCGTTCAGAGCTGCCAGAGGAACCATGATGGAACCTGCAGTCTGCAGTCCCAGTGCGTAGCAGGTGGATGCGAAGGGGCCGCCGATGAGGGCTGCCACGATCAGGATCTTACCTGGCTTGGTCTGTAGCGTGCGCTTGAAGTCACCCAGTCTGCCGATGAATCCACCGTAGATCAGAGACCAGATGGCGGAGCAGATATCGTTGGTGCCTGCGCCCAGCGCTGACAGTCCGTAAGTAATTGTGAATGCTGTCAGTCCAGCGCCCAGTCCGGAACCGCCGTAAAGCCCTTCCCATACACCAGAGGACATGCCGCCCGTCATGAAGGACGTATATCCACCGTAGAGGAATCCTGAGAAGATAGCGATCATGATGCCCTTCTTACGATAGGCCTTGTCACGCGCTTCTTTTGCAGCGATCACGTTTGCGGGTGCGTTTGCTAAGTTGTTCATAAATCTTTCACCTCACATAAACCTTAAGTAGTATTGAAAATAGCTAACGAGGACGCGCAAAACACGCCTTCCTCATATATTTCATTTATTTTACCCTAAGGAAGTGTTGCAGGTCAATATCTTTTTTTTATATGCGATTAAAAAATTGTAAATTTATGAAATATTATGTTGAGAAATCGTTGGAATTCCAATGGATAGATCGTGTCTGCGAGAGGGTATATAAATATTTTATTAGTTATTTTGAAATTTCGTCCAAGTATTCCCCTAAGGGGAAGGTTTGGGGATCGTGAAAGGGTTTTTCAGGAGCACAAAGCTTTGTGCAAAAGAGAGGCGGGAGCACGTTGGAGCACCTTGTAAATTAGAAAATCGGCAATTTTCTGAATTTTCTATGACTCGGTTATAACAATTTTCAGATTTGAATAATATTTTGTTGACATTCCCCTTAGGGAAAACTATAAAATATATATATCTATAAATAGATTAACTATGCACTGAATTAGACTTTGCAGAAAGGAGCGGTTACTATGAGCAGATACTATGGTCAAGAGGCTATCGGGCTTATCGAGACGATTGGTATGGTCCCTGCGCTGGATGCCTGTGACAAGATGTTGAAGGCAGCTGACGTTGAGCTGATCTCGTACGAGAACATTGGATCTACGCTGGTAACGATCATCGTCAAGGGTGATGTTGCTGCCTGTAAGGCTTCTGTTGCAGCTGGCGCAAAAGCGGCGGCTGCCATCGGAACTCTAACAGCGCAGAATGTCATGCCTCGTCCGATTCCGGACATCGGCGACATCGTTTCCTGCCATGACGTTGATTGTTATTAATTGATCAGGAAGGATTGAGAATTATGGGAAATTCAAGACAGGCATTAGGACTAATTGAAACCTTTGGATTGGTTTTTATGCTGGAAGCAGCGGATGCCATGGTGAAGGCTGCTGAGGTCGAGGTGGTTGGCTACGAGAACACCGCATCTGGATATATTTCCATTCTTACCAGAGGGGACGTGGCTGCCTGTAAGTCCGCCGTTGAGGCTGGCATCAAAGCCGTCGAGGCGATCGGAGCAGAGGTTTACAGCTCCTGTGTCATCGCGACACCGCATCCGGACATCCAGAAGATTATCGAGAGATACACGTTAGACAAGTTATTACCGTATTAATAGAATAACTGGAGGGAGTGAAGGGAATGAATTTCATAGATAATGATTTACTCTCCGTCCAGGAAGCACGTATTCTGGCAGAAGACGCACATGAGGTACAGGCTGAGCTGGCCTCCTTCTCTCAGGAGAAGCTGGATACCATTGTTGAGGCTATGGTGGACGCGGTCTATCCGCACATCGATGGGCTGGCGGTGATGTCCAGTGACGAGACCGGGTATGGATACTGGAAAGACAAGTATGCCAAGAACAGATTCGTATGCGACTACCTGAGGAAGAACCTGCGCGGTATGCGTTGTGTAGGTGTGATCGGTGAAGATCAGAAGAGGGGACTGATGGATGTGGGCGTGCCCGTTGGGGTGATTGCCGCTCTGGTGCCCGCGACAAGTCCGGTCTCTACCACTATTTATAACGCGATGATCGCCATCAAGGCCGGTAATCCGATCGTCTTTTCTCCGCATCCTGCGGCGAGAGCGACCATCGGAAAGGCGCTGGATATCATGATCGACGCAGCCGTCGAGGCGGGTCTGCCGGAGGGAGCGCTCGCTTACCTCAACACAGTTGCGGAAAGCGGCACGGTAGAACTGATGAATCACAGGGATGTGTCCCTGATCATGATCACCGGAGTTCCCGGCATGCTGGACAAGGCCTATGAGGCCAGGAAACCTCTGATCTACGGAGGGGCTGGTAACGGTCCGGCATTCATCGAGCGCACGGCAGATATACCCCAGGCAGTCAGAGACATCGTCAGCAGCAAGACCTTCGACAACGGTCTCTTGCCGGCGGCGGAACAGTCCATCGTCGTGGATGGACCTATCGCTGACCAGGTCAGAGCGGAGTTTCGCGCCAATCATGCTTACTTCATGACAAGCGAGGAATCCAAGGCACTTGCGAAGAACATCTTCAATCCTGATGGCTCTGTGAATACAGCCTTGGTGGGAGTCACAGCGGGAACGTTGGCCAGGCGGGCCGGGTTCACCATCCCGGAAGGGACGGTGCTCCTCGTCTCGGAGGAGAAGTTCGCCTCCCAGGAGAATCCATACACCAGAGACAAGCTTGCACCGGTGGTGGCATTCTTTGTGGAAGACGATTGGAAGAACGCCTGTGAGAAGTGCATCGAGCTCCTGATCACAGAGAACCATGGACACACCATGGTCATCCATTCGATGGATGGAGACGTTATTCGTCAGTTTGCATTGCGGAAGCCGGTTGCGAGAGTGTTAGTCAACACCTCGGCAACATTTGGCAGCATGGGAGCATCTACCAACCTGTTCCCGGCCATGACCCTTGGTAGCGGAGCATCCGGCCACGGGATCACAACGGACAACGTATCGCCAATGAATCTGATCTATGTACGCAAAGTCGGGTTCGGAGTGCGTGACATAGATACGCTGGACCGTGAGATCTTTGGAAGGCCTCAGCTCGGTGACAAGCCGGCTATGGAAATGCAGGATCGCCAGACGGCCAAGCAGTTAGAAACATTGCAGGCTATCCTCAGCAGTGCCCTGGAAGGGGAAAACAACTGAGGAACCAAAATTTATTCGGGCGCGAGCCCGAAGGGAAAGAGAGGTAACCCATTGGACATTCGTGATTTTTCAAACAAATTAGCGGAAGCTACCAAGGACATGTCTCCAGAAGAGCGTAACGCGCTGAAGTCAATGTTCGAAAACGTTACAAAGGAAATGGAAGCCAAGGGATCTGCACCTGCTCCTGTTGCAAGCGCAGCACCTGGCACCGACGTACCTGATGGTCCCACACCCAGGATCAAGGCTCTGAAGGACAACTACAGAAAACAGGTACCGTCTATCTCCATGCACCGTGCCAAGATCTTCACAGAAGTCACCAGGGCAAATCCGGGCATGCCAAAGCAGGAGCTGAGAGCGATGGCATTCCGTAAATGCTGCGAGACAGCACCACTGATCATCCAGGATCACGAGCTGATCGTTGGTAATCCGACAGGCGGCCCGCGTGTGGGATCTTTCTCACCTGACCTGGCATGGAAATGGCTGAGAGATGAGCTGGATACCATCGGCGAGAGACCGCAGGATCCGTTCTACATCTCTGAAGAAGATAAGAAATACTGCCGAGAGGTTCTGTTCCCCTTCTGGGAAGGCAAATCTGTCGAGGAGTTCTGCGAGGACCAGTACAAGGAATGCGGCGGCTGGGAACTGTCCGGCGAATCCTACGTATCTGATTGCTCCTATCACGCCATGAGTGGAGGTGGAGACTCCAACCCGGGCTATGACGTCATCCTCATGAAGAAAGGCATGAAGGACATTCAGGATGAGGCAAAGGCACATCTGGCAGAGTTGGATTATGCCAATCCGGATGATCTGGACAAAATCTACTTCTACAAGGGCGTCATCGAGACTACAGAAGGCGTTATGTGCTATTCCCAGAGACTGTCTGACTACGCTGCACAGAAAGCAGCTGCAGAAACAGATCCTGTCAGAAAGGCAGAGCTGATGCAGATCTCCGCAAATTGCGCAAGAGTTCCAAAATATAAGCCGGAGACCTTCTGGGAGGCAATTCAGTCAGTTTGGACAATTGAGGCCCTGCTGCCGGTAGAGGAGAACCAGACCGGTATGTCCATCGGCCGTGTGGACCAGTACATGTATCCATTCTACAAGGCTGACATCGAGTCTGGAAGAATGAACAACTATCAGGCATTTGAACTAGCAAGCTGCATGCTCATCAAGATGTCTGAGATGATGTGGGTCACCAGTGAGGGACAGTCCAAGTTCTTCGCAGGTTATCAGCCCTTCGTCAATATGTGCGTAGGCGGTTTGACAAGAGACGGCAGAGATGCCACGAATGACCTGACCTACCTGCTGATGGACGCTGTCAGACACACCAAGATCTATCAGCCGTCCCTGGCTTGCCGTATCAACAACAAGTCTCCTCAGAAGTATATGGAGAAGATCGTAGATGTAGTCAGAGCCGGAATGGGATTCCCCGCTTGCCACTTCGACGATACACACATCAAGATGATGCTGGCTAAGGGTATCTCCATCGAGGATGCCAGAGACTACTGCCTGATGGGATGTGTAGAGCCGCAGAAGGCAGGAAGACTGTACCAGTGGACATCCACATCCTACACCCAGTGGCCGATCTGCATTGAGCTGGTGCTGAACCACGGTGTTCCTCTCTGGTATGGCAAGCAGGTCACACCGGATCTGGGTCCTTTGGATCAGTACAAGACCTACGAAGAGTTCGACAACGCGGTCAAGGCTACTATCAAGTATGTCACCAAGTGGACTGCTGTCATGACCGTCATCTCCCAGAGAGTGCATAGAGATCTGGCACCTAAGCCGCTGATGTCCATCATGTTCGAAGGCTGCATGGAGAAGGGCAAGGGCGTTGAAGCCGGCGGAGCAATGTACAACTTTGGTCCTGGCGTCGTATGGTCCGGACTGGCTACCTATGCTGACTCCATGGCGGCTATCAAGAAACTGGTATTTGACGATAAGAAATACACACTGGAACAGCTGAATGAGGGTCTGAAAGCTGACTTCGTAGGTTACGAGCAGATGAGAGCTGACTGCCTGGCTGCTCCGAAGTACGGCAACGATGACGACTATGCGGATTACATCTGCGCAGACCTCATCAACTTCACCGAGATGGAGCACAGAAAATACAAGACACTGTACTCGATCATGTCCCACGGCACTCTGTCCATCTCCAACAACACTCCGTTTGGTCAGTTGACAGGCGCATCTGCTAACGGACGTAAGGCATGGACACCGCTGTCCGACGGTATCTCCCCGACACAGGGTGCAGACTACAAGGGACCGACCGCTATCATCAAGTCCGTATCCAAGATGTCCAACGACAACATGAACATCGGCCTGGTACACAACTTCAAGTTGATGCCTGGTATCCTGGATACACCGGAAGGCGAGCAGGGTCTGATCACGCTGCTGAGAACTGCCTGCATGTTTGGTAACGGTGAGATGCAGTTCAACTACGTCAACAACGAGGATATGCTGGCTGCTCAGAAGGATCCTGACAGCTATCGTGACCTGGTGGTACGTGTTGCTGGATACAGTGCATTCTTCACTGAACTGTGCAAGGATGTACAGGATGAGATCATCAGCAGAACCATGCTGACCAAGTTCTAAACAAGGAAATCAGAGTAGACAGGAGTTCATCAACATGAGCAGCAAGAACGGGGATAAGCTTGAGCGTAAAGCGACCATATTCAATATACAAAAGTATAATATGCATGACGGCCCTGGCGTGAGAACGCTGGTCTTCCTGAAAGGTTGCCCCTTGCGCTGCAGGTGGTGCGCGAACCCTGAAGGACTGTTCCGGAAGTTTCAGGTAATGTTCAAGAAGGACGCCTGTGTTGGATGCGGGGCATGCGTTCCAGTATGCCCTCAGGGCATCCACAAGGTTGGCCCGGAGGGACACACCGTGGATCGTGAGAAGGACTGTATCGGCTGCAGAGAGTGCGAGAAGGCCTGCCTCTACAAGGCGCTGGATATCGCCGGTGAGGTGAAGACCATCTCGGAGATCATGGACGTCGTCATGGAAGACAAGATGTTCTATGATGTCTCTGGAGGTGGAATGACCCTTGGGGGAGGGGAATGTACCTCCCAGCCAGAAGCGTGTCTTGCTTTGTTGCAGGCGGCCAAGCAGAATGGCGTCAACACCGCTATCGAGACCTGCGGCTACACCAAGCACGAGACCATGATGAAACTTGCGGACTACGTCGATCTCTTCCTGTTTGACATCAAGCACTTTGACTCCGATCGTCACAGTGAGCACACCGGAGTCAGAAACGAGCTGATCCTTCAGAACCTGTCCGAGCTCCTGAAGAAACGGTACAATGTGAAGATACGGATGCCGCTTCTGAAAGGTCTCAACGACAGCGAAGAGGAAATCGTCAACACCATGGAATTCCTTCTTCCTTTCAAGGAAATGAAGAATTTCAAAGGGATCGACTTGCTCCCCTATCATAAGATGGGAGTAAACAAGTACGGCCAGCTGGATATGGAGTATCAGATCGAAGGCGATCCAAGCCTCTCCGAGGAGGATCTGGACCGCATCGAGAGTTACATCAAACCATATGATTTGCCGGTCGCAGTCATCAGACACTAAAGAAGAGGTTGTACAATGGGAGTACTTGACAACAGAAACAAGCCTGATCTGCAGCGCGTGATCGAGGAATCGGTACCGGGCAAGCAGGTCACCATAGCGCATGTGATTGCCGCTCCCATGACAGACATCTACGAACGTCTCGGGATCGATGAGGCGGGGGCTATCGGCATCCTGACTCTTTCGCCCTACGAGACCGCGATCATTGCAGCTGATATCGCAACCAAGGCTGCAAATGTCGAGATCGGGTTTCTCGACAGATTCACCGGATCTGTGGTTATCTCCGGCGATGTACAGAGCGTGGAGACAGCGCTGAATGCAGTGACGACGACGCTTTGTGATCTGCTGGGTTTCACCACCGTGGAGGTGACAAAGACCTGATGAGCAGAAAGGTAATGGTAATCGGGATCGGAAAATCCGGAAAGACCGCGCTTGTCGATGCGATCAATCAGGTAGAGAGAAAACCGAGAAAAACACAGGATATGATCTTTGGTAAGTACACCATCGATGTTCCAGGGTCTTACCTGGAGAACCCGTGGATGTACAAGCACCTCATATCCGCGGCACAAAACAATGCCGGGCATGTCCTGATCCTGGTGGATCAGAGCAATCCGGTGGAGAAATACTCCCCGGGATTTGCACGCGTATTCCGTTGCCCCGTCACAGGGGTGATCACCAAGTGTGATCAGCATCCGGAAAACGAGGAGACATGCCGGAAACAGTTAATGTCTATAGGAGTTAATGAACCAATTTTCAAGGTCAGCGTCGAAACCGGCGAGGGCATTGAAGAACTGAGGGAATACGTGCTGAAAGACATAATTGAAAGGTCGTAATAGAATGAAATTTATTACAGAAGATGATCTTCGCGACATCTACAGAAAAGACCCCTTTACAAGCTATGAAATCCAGCCGGGCGCCAGACTGACTCCGGGTGCCAGACAATTCCTGCAGGACAGACAGATCAACGTATTTGCAGATGGAACACCGATGCACGTAGGCGATGGTGTCATCGCAGGGAGGGCTCCGGGAATTGGATCTTCCGGACCCGGCAAGCCTGACCTGCTGAAGACGAAGCGCCTGGAGGCGTGCCTGCGGTCAGGCAAGGCATTGTTCCTGCTTACCGCATCGGAGCTTCTGGATCACGACATCTGTTTGGCTCAGGAAGTCCTTCAACTGGGAAAACGTTTCGAAGAGATCAAACCCATGGCATTGGAGAACAAACAGTTCGAACCGATCCCATGCAAGGGTTGCTCAGGAATCAACGGAGACAATTTCTCATGCGATATTGGTGAGTGCTTTGACATTACAGAATTCCACATGCAGACGGAGAAGGGCAAACAGATCCTTCTGTTGCACCGGTTGCGTTGTCAGCTATATGAAGTACAGGTGACTGTCATGGAAGTTCAATGCACCAACAAGGCAGTGACAGAGCGGTTGAATCAACTGATCAACTGTATTTCACAGCTGATATGCAAAGCATTTGGAGGAGGACAATGTCAGAGGCAAGATTAAATTTTCAATACTGCGATGAACTGGTGGCCGAGTTCGAGGAGGTGTGTGAACACCCGATCAAGAGCAAGAAAAAAGAACCAGTTTATTACACCGGGGTCGATCTTGGAACAGCATGCGTCGTTGTGGCGGTGCTGGACGAGGATATGTCACCGGTTGCAGGATGTTATAAGTACGCCGATGTCGTGAGAGATGGAATGGTAGTGGATTACGTCGGAGCGGTCCAGATCGTGCGGGAAATGAAGCAGGAACTGGAACAAAAGCTGGGCGTGGAAGAACTGATCTATGCAGCTGCCGCAATCCCACCGGGCACAGAATCGGTGGATTCCGGTGCTGTAGAGAATGTGTGCCGTGGGGCTGGCTTTACCGTCAGCGCCATGACGGACGAGGCAACCGCTGCCAACGAAGTCCTGGGCATCAAGAACGGTGCGGTCGTGGATATTGGTGGAGGAACCACAGGCATTGCCATCATAGAGGATGGCAAGGTTGTCTATGTGGACGACGAAGCCACCGGAGGAACTCACTTCTCGCTGGTACTGGCGGGATCCTACAAGATGAGTTTTGCGGAAGCGGAACTTTTCAAGAGGAACCCGGAGAACCACAAGGAGATCCTGCCGGTACTCAAGCCGGTCATCGAGAAGGTGGCCTCCATCATCAACGAAAAGATCGCAGGTTACAATGTGGAGGAGATCTCTCTGGTAGGCGGTACCGCCTGCCTGACGGGAATCGAAACGATCATTGAGAAGAGGACTGGAATTTATACGCACAAACCAAAAAATCCAATGTTTGTAACACCGCTTGGTATCGCGCTGAGCTGCAAACAGGAAGAGTATTACGGAAGATGGTAGAAAGGAGGCGGGCATGGAATTCAGAATCATCAAAAATCCAACACAGGGTGCTATCGATATCCTGATGAACCGCAAAGGCTCGCCCAGGTCACAGAAACCGGAACTCTTCGATGCTGTCGGACTTGTCCAAGGCAAGTTGATCGAGATGGTCGTCGCGGCGGATATCGCCGAGAAGTCCAACGGGGTTCAGGTCGAGGACATCCGGGGATCCTGCCCGCAGAATATGATCATGCTGGCGATCTTCGGTGACACGGCAGCAGTAGAGGACGCACTCAGAGCTATCAAGCAGGATGCAGAGGGGAGCAGCGTTTATGCTAACGGCTAAACTAATTGATAATATCTGGGCGACCAGAAAAACCGGACTCCTGAACGGATACAAGCTGATGCTGGTGGAAGTCATCGGCGGAGGCTCCAACGAGGGAGAACGGCTGGTAGCCATAGATACCATAAGCGCCGGTATCGGAGACAGAGTCCTGGTGACGCTGGGATCTTCCGCCAGACGGATGGTGGAAGACGACACCATACCGGTAGATGCCGCCATTGTCGGCATCATTGATGAAGATTGTGAGTTTTAGAAGTCTGGGAGGTAAAACATGGCGCTTCTGGATCAAATCAAAAGTGCAGGCATTATCGGAGCCGGCGGAGCCGGATTCCCGACACATGCCAAACTGACATCAAAGGCAGATTACATGCTGATGAATGGAGCCGAATGTGAACCACTGCTTAGGGTAGACCAGCAGCTGATGGCTATGTATCCCGAGGAGATCATCAAGGGATTTGAGATGGCCGCCAGACTGGTGGAAGCCAAACAGGCGATCATCGGTATCAAAGGAAAGCATGGCAAGGTCATTGAGATCCTGAGAAATACCATCGAGAAACTCGGACTATCCGACTATGTATCCGTTGGGATCCTGCCGGATATCTATCCTGCCGGAGACGAGCAGGTACTGGTATACGAGTTGACGGGACGGATCGTTCCGGAAACGGGAATCCCAATCATGTGTGGCTGTGTTGTTATCAACACAGAAACAGCACTGAACATCTACAAGGCATCCAAGGATCAGCCGGTGACAGAGACATATGTCACTCTGGCAGGAGACATTCCAAGGCGAGTAACCCTTAAGGTACCCGTGGGAACGCCGGTCCTGGAAGTTCTCAGAAAGTCGGGGATCGAAGATTTCTCGGGGTACGGGATTGTAGACGGCGGACCGATGATGGGACCGCTCCTTGCCGACATCAACGGAAACGTGCTCAAGAAAAACAAGGGCTATGTCATCCTGAAGAAGAGCCATCCGCTGATTGCAAAAAAAGAAGTCACCGCTCCGCAGGCGAAGAGGGTGAATCACGCCACCTGTGAGCAGTGTCGTATGTGTACGGATCTTTGTCCGAGAGCACTCATCGGTCATGGTACATCTCCGCACAAAGCCATGCGCTTCATGCTGTATGGTGGAGATGACATGGAAGGGAAGACACTGGGCCAGCTCTGCTGCCAGTGCAACCTGTGTGAGTACTTCTCCTGCCCGGTCAATCTTAAACCAAAGATGGCCAACATGGCACTGAAGGACGAAACCATGAAAGCCGGTGTCCGCTTCCAGAGAGAAGAGGGCAAGGAATATAAGGCTGACAAGAACAGAGCGAGTCGTCTGGTTCCCAGCCATCGGCTGATCGCACGGCTGGGATTGTCCAGGTTCGATGCACCGGCACCGATGACGGACGAGACCGTTGAGCCATCCGAAGTACGCATCATGCTGTCACAGCATGTGGGTGCACCGGCTCAGCCTGTGGTACAGGTTGGTGATCAGGTCACTGTGGGCCAGATGATCGGTAAAATTCCGGAAGATGCTCTGGGAGCCGCCGTGCACGCCAGCATCAACGGACAAGTCGTTGAAGTCACAGATAAGTACATAGCTATTAGGAGGTAGCAGGATGTCGAGAGCGATAGGAATGGTCGAATTCACGAGCATTGCAAGAGGCATATATGTAGCTGACCAGATGGTAAAGATCTCGGAAGTTGAGATCGTCACCTCCGTCAGTACATGCCCGGGCAAGTACATCACCATCGTAACTGGTGACGTTGCGGCGGTACAGTCCTCCGTAGCTTTGGGTGAAGATATGGCTGAAGAGTATTTCGTCGATTCGATAGTCATACCGAACGTAACGGACTCCGTATTCCCGGCGATCACGGGAGCTACGATGCCAGACAGGTTGGAGGCGGTAGGGATCATTGAGTCCTTCTCGCTGGCCTCCTGTATCATCGCAGCCGATGAGATCCTCAAGGCAGCTGAGCTGGAGCCCATCGAGCTCAGGCTGGGGAACGGATTGGGCGGCAAGTCCTACTTCACCTTTACCGGCGAAGTCGGTGCTGTCCAGACCGGAATCAGAACAGGTGAAGCAATTGCAGCGGAAAAGGGGTTATTGGTCAACTCAGAGTACATCCCATCCCCTTCCGATCGATTGATAGAATCACTATTATAAGACGAAAGGAGTGAAAGTTAATGAAAACGTTGATTACTGAGAAGTGTATCAGAGAAATCGTTGAAAAGGGCGAGAAAGTCCTTTGCATCGATGACAATACACTGATCACGCCGGCAGCGAAGGACATCATTCGCGAGAACGGTATCGAGGTAACAACAGGATGCGCAGCAGCAGCTTGTGCTCCGGCACCAGCAACGCCTGCACCGCAGGCAGCACCTGCTCCGGCAGCTGGCGGCGAACTGAACAGCGACATGATCTATCAGGTCCTGAAGGGCCTGGCAGACAGGGGCATGCTGGACAGTTTTGTGAGCAGTCTGACAGGGGCAGCTGCAAGTACACCGTATGTCAAGGAATGTGACAACGGCTTCAAGATCGCCAGAGGAAGCGGCATCAAGATGGAAGTCCTCGACACAGGTGTCCAGGCTGATTACGGCAAGGTACAGTATCAGGAACTGATCGGCGCAGATGATGGTTCGTCCATGAACGCCGGGTTCATGACTGTAGATCATTGCACCTTCGACTGGGATGTAGAACCACAGGAGATCTATTACGTTGTCGAAGGAAACATGACCGTCACAGTGGAAGGCAGACCGCACACCGCATACCCGGGTGACTGCCTGTTCATCCAGAAGGGATCCAAGGTCGTATTCAGCAGCGGAGATACATTCTGTAAGGTATTCTACTGCACATATTAATAATCAGAACGAGTACTGATGAAATCTGAAAAGGAGCATTCATTATGAAAGCAATTGGAATGATTGAAACAAGAGGACTGGTTCCTGCCATCGAGAGTGCCGATGCTATGCTGAAGGCAGCCGAGGTTACTCTGATCGAGAGACGCTTCGTCAAGGGCGGACTCGTTACGATCATCATCGCAGGAGATGTTGCGGCTTGTAAGGCATCCGTAGATGCAGCAGCTTCCGCAGTTCAGAGAATGGGTTGCGAGATCATCTCGACACACGTTATTCCTAGACCGCATTCGACATTGAGCGGACTTATCGTCAACAGGATCCCTGAGGATGGCGAAGAGATCCACCCCGATGACGATGAGGAGTCTCACATATCTAGCCATAGGAAATTAAAGAATTTTGACGGCGATGACGACGAGGATGGAGGGCCGACAGAACCCTTTCGCAGACAACCGAAAGCAGACCCTGTAGAGGAAGTGCCTGTTGCAGAAGAGCCTCAGGAAAAAGCAAAGGAAATAGTAGAAACTCCAGAAACGCCAGCCGAAGACGTCAAAGAAACTATTGATTCTATCGAGATCCCGGAGAATCTGACAAGAGAATTCCTGGATCAGATCGTAAAGGAGAAGGGCCCCGGCGTCGTAAAGGAGATCCTTTCTAAGAAGAGAGTCGTTGATTTGAGAGCACTCGCACGCGAATACAACGGTGAATTCCCAATCGCAGGAAGAGAGATCACGCACGCCAACAAGAACAGTCTCATTGAGCAGTTCGAGGAATTCTTCAAGAAGTAAAACCCATAGCTAACAAGGAGGTACTGCATAATGGAGAACATGGATTATGATCTTCGTTCCATACAGGAAGTAAGAGACCTGGCCAGACTGGGCCAGATCGCTACAGAACAGATCGCAACCTATACACATGAACAGATCGACAAGATCATCCAGAACATGGTGAAGGTTGCTGAGGAGCACGCTTATGAGCTGGCTCAGATGGCAGTTGAGGAGACCGGGTTCGGTAAAGTCGCAGACAAGACCTACAAGAACCACTTCGCATCCACCGTTCTGTACAACTATATCAAAGACATGAACACGACTGGCGTTCTCCGTGAGGACACCGTCAACAAAACAATCGAGATCGCTGAGCCGGTCGGTCTGCTGATGGGAATCGTTCCCTCCACCAACCCGACTTCCACAGCCATCTTCAAGTCCATCATAGCTGTAAAGGCTAGAAACGCCATCGTCTTCTCGCCGCATCCTTCCGCCAAGAAGTGCACCATGAAAGCTGCACAGCTGATGAAGGAAGCTGCAGAGGCAGCAGGCGCTCCGGCAAACACCATCGGTTGCATCACCATGCCCAGCATGCCGGCAACCGACGAGCTGATGCATCATCCTAACGTAAAGATGATCATCGCTACCGGTGGTCCGGGAATGGTCAAGGCGGCATACAGTGCTGGTAAGCCGGCACTGGGTGTAGGCGCAGGAAACTCTCCGGCATACATCGAGAAGACCGCTGACGTTTCCAAGGCAGTGGCAAACATTCTGGCATCCAAGAACTTCGACTATGGTACCATCTGCGCATCCGAGCAGTCCGTCATCGTCGAGGAATGCAACAGAGATCAGGTTATCGCTGAGTTCAAGAAGCAGGGTGGCTACTTCATGAGCGAGGAAGAGACCGCCAAGGTCTGCAAGCTCCTGTTCAAGCCGGGCACCACTTCCATGAGCGCTAAGTTCGTTGGAAGATCCCCGCTGGTTATCGCCAATGCAGCTGGCATCAGCGTTCCTGACAACACCAGAGTCCTGATCGGACCTCAGGGCGGCGTAGGTAAAGAATATCCGCTGTCCTTCGAGAAGCTGACTTCTGTACTCGCTTTCTACTGTGTCAAGGATTGGCACGAGGCATGCGACCTGAGCAAGAAGCTTCTGCAGAACGGTATCGGCCACACCATGAGCATCCATACCAATGACAGAAACATGGTCATGGAATTCTCCGCCAAGCCGGCTTCCAGAATCCTGGTCAATACCGGCGGCAGCATGGGCGGCGTAGGTGCCAGCACAGGACTTGCTCCTTCCTTCACACTGGGTTGCGGAACCTGGGGCGGAAGCTCGGTCTCCGAGAACGTATCCCCGATGCATCTGATCAACGTGAAGAGAGTGGCTTACGGCATCATCGATGCGACACGTCTGGCAGAGCTGGATCCGACCTTCAACCATCCTGAGATCGGTGGAGGAGCACCGGCACCGGCCGCAGCACCCGCTCCGGCTTACATCGGTTACAGCCCGACCTGCGGAGCATGCGCACCGTTCACACCAGTAGGCATCGAGAATGCTCCGTCCCCGCAGCAGCTGCAGGGTGCTTATGAAAGCGCAGCTCCGGTAGCACCGGCTCCGGCCGCAGCTCCGGCAGTGGACGACAAGCCCATCGACACCGCACAGCTGAACGCGATGATCGACTCCATGGTAAAGGCTCTGAAAGGAGAGTAAACGATGGCTAACTACGAAGAACTGATCATGCAGCTTGTACAGGCAGCCAAGGCCAGTGCAGCAACGGGAGCATCCTGCGGATCGGAGGGTCTGACAGATATCCCGGTAGGCGTATCCAACCGCCACCTGCACCTTTCCCAGGCTGATCTGGAAACGCTGTTCGGCGCTGGCTATGAGCTAACAAACATCAAGGATCTTGGACAGCCGGGACAGTTCGCCTGCAAGGAGACCCTGACCGTGGTAGGCCCCAAGGGCGCTATCGAGAAGGTCAGAGTATTGGGTCCGGTCAGAAAGCAGACACAGGTAGAGATCCTATCTGCAGACGGATTCAAACTGGGTGTGAAGGCACCCGTGAGGCAGTCCGGTGACCTGGCTGGTTCTCCGGGCGTGACACTGGTAGGGCCTAAGGGCAGCGTGGTTCTGAAGGAAGGAACCATCGTGGCACTGCGGCACATCCACATGTCTCTGGCAGATGCAGCCAGATTCGGTGTCAAGGACGGCGACATCGTCTCCATGGAATTCGGCGGTGAGCGTGGTGGAATCATGAATAACGTGCTCATCAGAGCCAATGACTCCAGCGCCCTGGAATGCCATGTAGATACAGAGGAAGCCAATGCCTTTGGCATCAGCTCAAAATCTCATTTCAAGCTAATAAAATAGTTGAAAATTTACAGAATTTAGTATATAATCTTTACAAGAATATTTAGGAGGATTTAAAATGGCTAAGTATGATGCATTAGGAATGATCGAAACCAAGGGACTCATCGGATCCATCGAGGCAGCAGATGCTATGGTTAAGGCAGCCAACGTTTACCTGATCGGCAGACAGTTCGTCGGCGGCGGACTGGTAACCGTTATGGTAAGAGGAGACGTAGGCGCTGTCAAGGCTGCTACTGATGCTGGTGCTGCAGCTGCTCAGAGAGTTGGCGAGCTCCTGTCCGTTCACGTAATCCCGAGACCGCACGTTGAGGTCGAGAGCATTCTGCCTTCCCCAGAGAAATAAACCGACAGGCAAGAGTAGAAGTTAATTCAAGCCATTAGCTTATGTGTGGGTGGGAGGTTCCTGCCCACACATGTTTTTTTGAAGGTGATCATATGAGTAAGAAGATTCTGGTTCTGACGGGGAGTCCCCGGCAGGGCGGCAATACAGACATTTTGGCAGAGGCTTTCATCGAGGGTGCCCAGAGAGCCGGCAACCAGGTTTTCCGCTTTGACGCGGGCCGTAAGAACGTCTCAGGGTGTGTTGCATGTGAGACATGCTTCAGCTCCGGGCATCCATGTTCCTATGTGGATGATTTTGAGGAGTACGCGGGTTACCTGAAGGAAGCCGATGTGCTGGCGATCTTCTCGCCGGTCTACTGGTTCTCCTTCCCGGCCCAGCTGAAGGCCACCATCGATAAGATGTACTGCTTCTACAACGGCGCGCAGCCCATCGGCCCCAAGGAGTGCTTCCTGGTCATGGTCGCGGGGGGACCGGATACTTCGATCTTCGACGCAGCCGTTGCCAATTACAACAAGATCGCAGACCTTCTGGCTCTGGACAACAAGGGGCATATCGTCGTTCCAGGCATCCATGATGCGGGCGCAGTGAAGAACACGCCTGCGGTAGATGGAATGAAACGCCTCGGGGAGGCCATCTAGAAAGTATCAGAAAAGGACGATCGTTTTCCATGTGGAAGCACGATCGTCCTTTTTGATGGCAGAAACGGGGGTCTATAGCGGCTTACCGTCCAGCACCGCTTCCACCAGCCCTTCCTGCCCGTCGTAGACCAGCTTGAGTGAGAAGAACTCCTGGCTGCTTTCCATGAGATCCAGGAAGATCTTATCTCCCTCCCAGATGTACAGGTCGCGCAGCTTCTCCTTCTCTACCCAGATCAACTCTCCTTCGTCGCAGTCCTGCAAGGTTCCACTGAACCCAGCAGCCCCATAGAGAAACATGTATTCCGTCAGTCCATCCCCGGAGAGAAAGGTGACGATCCCACGCAGCCGGTAGTCGGTCAACTCGCATCCCGTTTCCTCGCGAAACTCCCGGAGCATGCAGTCCTCCGGGCTCTCATCCGGCTCGAACTTCCCGCCGATGCCGATCCATTTGTCCTTGTTGATGTCGTGTTCTTTCTTGGTGCGGTGGAGCATCAGGTATTTCCCGTCCTGTTCCAGATAGCACAGCGTTGTGAGTATAGCCATAATGTGACTCCTTTCGGCTACCAGTATACTACACGGACGCTTGCCTGTGCAAGAGCGGGAGGATTTCCTTCTTGCCATAACATCCCGGACAGTGTATAATGTTAGAGGTTACTAATTAGAAGCGTTTAATTATAATTAACCTATCTTAACTAAATACTAAAAAGGAGACTGAACGAGATGAAGTACTTAGACAAAGCCGTGTTTGCCGCAGGAGGCGCATTGTTCGTGACCGCTGGAGTCGCTGCCCTGACCAGCAAGTGTGCCAAGAAGATCTACACAGACTGTACCGCTCTGGTACTGCGCGGCAGAGACAAGGTGATGGAGACACAGGCAACCCTGAAAGAAAACTGTCAGGATATCTACGAGGATGCTCAGATCATCAACGAGGAAAAGGCAGCGGAAACTGCAGCGGAGAAGCTGGAAGAGGCGAAGGCCATGGTAGAGGCAGCTGCGGCAGAAGAGAGGGCGAAGAAATGAGGCTAACGGTATTGCACGAGTCCATGCGTCGCATCAGGTACAGGATCCCGGTCACGCGGATGTCCATGGTGGATGCGGACGTACTGGAGTGCTATCTGGGGGCGCTGGGCTTTGTGCGAGAGGCCAGAGTCGACGAGAGGACGCGGTGTGCCACCGTGTTCTTTCGCGAGACAGGGCACAAAGCCGATCTGGCAAAGGCCATGGAAGCGTTCACCTTCGGGGATGCGCGTCTGCGGGAGATGGTACCGGAGAACTCGGGAAGGGCCATGAACCGCAGGTATGAACAACAGTTGGTGATGAAGGCGGCGGGGAAGGTCGTGAGAGACACGTTGTTTCCTTTCCGCTGGAAGCTCCTCTGGAACGCGTACAAGAGTATGAAGTTCCTGCGCATGGGGCTTCGATCTCTATGTCATGGTCATCTGAAGGTTGAGGTCCTGGATGCTGCCGCCATTACAGCATCCATGCTCCGTCGCGATTATTCCACGGCAGGGTCAGTCATGTTCCTGCTTGAGGTCGGAGGACTTCTGGAGGAATGGACACACCGAAAGTCAGTGGCGGACCTTGCCCGGAACATGAGCCTGAAGATCGACAAGGTCTGGAAGGTGCTTCCGGAGGACTCCTCCCAGGGTGGTGCCGAGCAGCGCGTGTTGGTGGGTGTTAACGAGGTGAGGGAAGGCGACCGGATCCTGGTGCACACCGCCGGGATCATTCCTCTGGACGGACGAGTCGTGAAGGGAGAGTGCGCGGTGAACCAGGCCTCTATGACAGGAGAATCTATTCCCGTGGTGAAACGTCCCGGCGGCTATGTCTATGCCGGCACCGTGGTGGAAGAGGGCGAATGTATGATCGAAGTCACCCAGTCGGCCGGCAGCGGCAAGTACGACCAGGTGGTGAAGATGATCGAGGAGTCGGAGAAGCTGAAGTCCCAAACGGAGGAAAGGGCCTTTCATCTGGCGGACAGCCTGGTTCCCTGGTCCCTGGCTGGGACGGTGGTTACCTGGCTACTGACCAGAAATGTTACCAGAGCCATGGCGTTTCTGATGGTGGACTTCTCCTGCGCGCTTAAGCTGTCTATGCCCCTGTCGGTACTGTCCGCATTGCGGGAGGCTGGGAACCAGGACATCACCGTCAAAGGAGGGAAATACCTGGAAGCCATCGCTGAGGCAGATACCATCGTATTCGACAAGACCGGCACACTGACGCACGCCGTGCCCTCCGTAGCAGAGATCATCACTTTCGATGGGGCGGAGGAGCAGGAATGCCTGCGTATCGCTGCCTGTCTGGAAGAGCACTATCCGCATTCTGTAGCCAACGCTGTGGTAAACGAAGCTCTGGACCGGGGCATAACCCACGAGGAGATGCATTCTAATGTCAACTACGTGGTCGCCCACGGGATCGCCAGTACCATCGATGGGAAGAAGGCTATCATCGGCAGCTATCACTTTGTGTTCGAAGACGAGAAGACCGTGGTGCCCAGGGGAGAGAGGAGCAGGTTGAAAGCACTACCGGCGGAGTACAGCCATCTTTATCTGGCGGTCGGTGGAAGGCTGAAGGCGGTCCTCTGCATCTTTGATCCGCTTCGCGAGGAAGCGGCAGTGGTGATCGATCAACTTCACGGGTTGGGGATCAGCAAGGTCTGCATGATGACCGGAGATAACGAGCGCACAGCGGCGGCCATCGCGGAGAAGCTTCAGTTGGATGAGTATCGCGCGGAGGTGCTCCCGGGAGACAAAGCAGCGTTCGTCAAAGAAGAACGCACTGCGGGACGTAAGGTCATCATGATCGGTGACGGGGTCAACGATGCTCCCGCCTTGTCGGAAGCAGATGTTGGGATCGCCATCAGCGATGGTGCCGCCATCGCCCGTGAGATCTCGGACGTTACCATCGCTTCAGGAAGCCTGGAGCAGGTAGTGGTGCTTCGGCGTCTTGCGGAGGCTCTCATGGATCGGATCAACGGCAATTACAGGTTCATCATTTCCTTCAACGGGATCCTGATCCTGCTGGGGACCCTGGGGGTGCTGCAGCCGGCCAGTTCCGCGCTCCTCCATAATGGATCGACGGTGGTCACCGGTCTGGCCAGCATGACCGATCTGCTTCCGTCACCTGTGGAGAGGAAAAGGTCCTGAGGATCATCCGTACGTACGGCATTGCAATCCTTGCGAGAGTATGGTAGACTATTCGGCGAGTGGAGGTATACGATGGAAACAAGAGACTGCATTTTAGGAAGAAGAAGCATCCGTAAGTTTACCGACCAGGTCGTCGTCCGGGAGGAGATCGAGAAGTGTGTGGAGCTGGCCTCCTACACGCCGTCCTGGAAAAATACCCAGGTGACCCGATATATCACCGTGGCAGACCAGGGGCTGAAGGAACAGATTGCGGACAACTGCGTACTTGGTTTTGAGAGCAACGGAAAGATCATTCGCCACTGTCCGGTCCTGATGGTCATGACTTATAAGCACGGGATCTCAGGCTATGAGCGGAACGGAGAACCCACCACCAGCAAGGGGGACAAGTGGGAGGTGTTTGACGCCGGTATGGCGGCACAGACCTTCTGTCTGGCTGCCCACGACATGGGGCTGGGTACCGTCGTTATGGGCATCTTTGATGAGCAGAAGCTGGCAGAAACAGTGCATGTGCCAGAAGGGCAGGTTCCGGCGGCATTGATCGCAGTAGGCCATCCGGCAATCGAGCCCCAGGCACCCAAGCGTAAGAGCGTAGAGGAACTGCTCACCTGGAAGTAGAGAGTCCAGAATCTATCGAACGAGACAGTCCCCCGGACAGGGGGCTGTTTTTCACATGTCAATCATCAAGGAGTATCTGAATGAAGAGAATCGCCCTTCTTCTCCCCATCCTCTCCGGTACCTGCTGGGGGTCAGCGGGGGTGTTTGTCCGTGTCCTGTATGAGGCGGGGTTTGACAATATCACTATCACCTTTTCCAGACTGGTCATCACAGCGCTGCTGCTCATGCTGACGTTGCTGGTCTACGACAGGGGTCTTTTCCGGATCAGGGCAGGGGATCTGCCTTTTCTGGCTATCTGTGGCATCTCCGGGTATGTGTTCATGAATATCTGCTACAACGTAGCCATCAATCTTCTGAGCATGTCCCTGGCATCGATCCTGCTCTGTACAGCACCTGTGTTCGTGATTATCCTGGGCTCGATCCTCTTCCATGAGAAGATCACCCGCATCCGGGTGCTCTGCATGCTGGGAGCGCTGGTGGGGTGTTTCCTCCTCAGCGGCATTTTGGATACAGGAGGTCTGAAATGGAGTGTTTATGGCCTCCTCATGGGCGTAGGGGCCTCCCTGAGTAATGCGGCCTATGTGCTGTCTTCCAACGAACTGGCGGACAAGCGGAAGGTGCATCCACTGACCGTGACTTTCTACACCTGCTCACTGGCTGTGCTCCTGATGATCCCGCTGGCAGATCACCATATGATCCTGCAGTTCGTTGCAGATCGCCCCGGGACAGGGGTGATGTTTATGGTCGCCCATGCGGTGGTGGTCTCGCTGCTCCCTAACCTGTCATATACCGTTTCCATGAAGTATGCGGATGCGGGGGTGGTCTCCATACTGGCCAGTGGTGCAGAGCCTACATCCGCACTGCTGTTCGGGCTTTTTCTGTATGCGGAGATCCCCACCGTGCCTGGGGTTATCGGCATGATCATCGTGGTGGTGTCTATCATCGTCCTGACCAGGTCAGATAGTGATTGCGCTTAGCGTTATTATATGTTACTCTGATAAAAACAGATGAAAATGGACAGGGGGGCAGTAATGGATCTGAAGGAGTTGGTCGATGCATTACACGACTATTACGAGGAGTCGATTTTTGTGACAGATGGGGAAGGCAACATCCTGTTCGCCAACAAGGTCGCAGGCCGTCGTCTTGGAATGCCCTGTGAGGAGCTTCCGGGCAGAAATGTGAAAGACCTGCTAGAGGAAGGCGTCTATGAGAGATCCACTGTAATGGAAGCGATCCGCACCAAAAAACCATTTGTCGGTGCGTTGGGAGGCAACGTGGATATGAAGGTCTATTCCAACAGTGTGCCTATCCTGGACGAAATGGGAAACGTCACCATGGTAGTGACCAGCAATATGACTGCCAAGCGCAATCTGGAGTGGGAACGGATCATCAACGAGGACCGCATAGAGAACACCCGTCTGAAGAGAGAACTGGACTACCATCGTTTACAGGACCAGCGAGTGCTTGTAGCGAACAGTCCTGTCATGAAGAACATCATGACCACCATCGAGGCCATCGCTCCTACTGAGTATAGTGTTGTCATCCTTGGAGAGAGCGGTACCGGCAAGGATATGATCGCCCAGATGATTCATGAAAAATCGGATAGGGCTGAGAACGGGTATATCAGCATCAACTGTGCCGCCATGCCGGAATCTCTGCTGGAGAGCGAACTGTTCGGATACGAGGGTGGTGCGTTTACCGGCGCCATTAAGGGCGGGAAGATCGGGCTCCTGGAGGCGGCCTCAGGCGGAACGCTGTTCCTGGATGAGATTGGGGAGATGTCACTCGCCCTCCAATCCAAGCTCTTGCGTGTTCTCGAGAACAAAGAGATCCGTCGGGTTGGCGGCCTGGAAAACATTCCCGTGGATGTACGGGTGATCTGTGCCACCAACAGCGATCTGGAGGAACTGATCAGAAAGAAGACTTTCCGGGAGGATTTGTATTACCGGCTCAGTGTGTTTACGGTCAAACTCCCTCCGCTGAAAGAGCGAAGGGAAGATATCATCCCCATTGCGGAGATGTTCCTTCAGGAGTTGAATAACAAGTATGGCACCAGCAAGGTGCTGGCGGACCTGACGGTGCATACCATGCAAGAATACAGTTGGCCGGGAAACATCAGGGAACTACGGAATGTTGTGGAGAGGATCTATGTGGTCAGTCCCGGCAATGAATTGTTATTCACGCCAATTCCTACAGCGGAGTATGGCGAATTTGATGCTACAGGGAGACCCCAGGGACTGCAGATCCGGGAGTTCGGCAGTCTGAAAGATTTCATACGATACGCAGAAGCAGAATACATCAAGAAAATCATGAAAGAGTGCGGGGGTTCAGTGAACAAGACTGCTGCCAAGCTGGGTATCCACCGAAGCGTGCTTTACAGAAAACTACATAAATAAATATTTCGCGGAATTATTGGAAAAGCGACATGTCTTTATAATGCATCGTATGATGATGTGAATTAAAGACATGTCGCTTTTTTACAACTTTTCGATTTCGGGCCACCACTTGTGTAATGTTGAAAAATGAACGATTAATTTATTTGGCATGGGAATTGCAAAGATTAAATGTAACATTTAGAAAGGAGTGTATTGAAGCAGTTTATTGAAGGAGAATGTACTATGTTAAGAAGAAAGGAAAAGTGGTGAGGAACCACACAGTGTGATTATGACCAAGAAACAGTCATTGAACGATTTTGGAAAAGCCGGATGGGGGACAATCCTCTATTGTCTGCTCATGTTCTATTTCTATGTTGGGATGATCAACGACGGCACGAATGTATTGGCACCAACTGCTGCAGCTAACATTGGGGTGGAACCTGGTACAGTGATCCAGACCAATGGATACGCTGGAATGCTGGCTGTCCTGGGATTTATCCTGGTAGGACAGATCAACCGAAGGATCGGTCCAAGATACACCTCGGGTATCTTTACCATCATCAGCGGTATCGCTTACGTTATCTGCGGTAATGCAACATCTATAGCTGTGTATTTTGTGGCTATGACTATCTGTGCAACCGGTATGATGTCTGCTGGTTATGTGGCCGGCGGCACTCTGGTAGCTACCTGGTTCCCGAAGAAGAAGGGAATCGTTATGGGATATACCACCATGGGGCACAATCTGGCTTCAGCTTCCTATGTAGCTCTGCTCACCGGGCTGGTTGCCGCCTTTGGAAGTATCAACACCGCATCTATTCCAATTGGCGTGGCTTGTGTGATTCTGGGTGTTGTGGGTCTGATTTCCATGAGAGACACTCCTCAGGAGAGGGGCATGAATCCGGACAATGTCTCCAACGAAGTCTATGAAGCGGAATACCATACCAAGCATGACGATGGTGGTTGGACTACCGCTAAACTTCTGAAGACCAAGGAAACCTGGCTGGTTGCACTTTACACAGGTCTCTTCCAGATCTGTTCCGTCGGTGTCATGCAGCAGCTTGTTACCCGCAATATCCGTGACTTCGGTATGTCTCAGGCTGGAGCACTGACTCTGATGACCGTGGTCGCTCTGGTTGGCGTGTTCGGGTCCTGGCTCATCGGCCTCATTGATACCAAGATCGGCACCAAGAGAACCATGCAGGGATTCGGACTCTGGTATGCGGCGGCACTGGTGATCAACGTACTGGCTGGTGGACAGGTAGGGCCTCTGTTCTATCTCTCCATCTTTATGATTGGCATGGGAATCGGCGGTTCGGCCAATTTCACCACCTCGCTGCCCACCTCCGTGTTTGGACGTCAGGGATTTGACAAAGTTAATTCCGTGGTCTTCCCGATCCAGGGATTCGTCACGGCATGGTGCTTTGTTGTCAACGGTATCGTAACCAACGCCATCGGCAATCTGAGTGTCGCTTACATGATCTTCGCAGGTGGCGCAGTGCTTGTCTCCGTCCTCGTCTCCTTCCTGAACGAGTATAAGTTCAACAAGGACCATGCGGCAGAGCACAAATCAGCATAATCAATCGTATTTAAAGATCTCATATTATCTACATGTAAGGAGGTACAATCATGATCAAGAGAACCTATGAAGAGCTGGAGCCTTATTTTCCGCCAGGGCATTTTGGAGTGACTTGTAAGCGGTATCACGGAAAGGATGAGACCGGAGCAGAGAAGTTCTGGATCGGAATCTCCGAGTTTGAGCCAGCTGGCGGTGCTGACTGGGCATACGAAGACAATCCGCTGGAGAAGGTGTATTTCGTTCTGGAAGGCGAGATGACAGTGACAGACAAGGATGGCAAAGAGTACGTGATCCACGCAGGTGAGAGCATCAGTTTTCCGCCCAACGAGGGACGTGGTCTGGTGAACGCCTCGGACAAGCCGGCGAAAATGCTGGTGATCATCAACTACCCTGAAGCATAGGAAAATGGAGGATTAACAATGGTAAACGTCGAAAAAAGCTTTGTGAACAACATGTTTTCCGTTGAGGGCAAGGTGGCTCTGGTCACCGGTGCTACCGGTGCGCTGGGTTGCGTTCTGTCCAAAGCATATGGATACGCTGGCGCTAAGGTCTTCATGACCGGGCGAAACGCAGAGAAGCTACAGAAACTGCAGGACGAGTTCGAAGCTGAAGGAATCGACTGTGCATACTTCGTAGCTGACCCACAGAAGGAAGAGGACGTAAAGGCTCTGATCGCTGCATGTGTAGAGAAGTACGGCGAGGTAAACATCCTGGCTATCTGCCATGGCTACAACAAGCCGGCTAACATCCTGGATCAGTCCGTTGAGGATTGGCAGTTCATCATGGATGCTGACTGCAAGTCCGTATACATCGTCTGCAAGTATGTTGCAGAGCAGATGGTCGAGCAGGGGAAGGGCGGCAAGATGGTCGTCGTGACCTCTCAGAGATCCAAGCGCGGCATGGCCGGATACACCGGATACTGCACCTCCAAGGGCGGCGCAGACCTGATGGTCTCCTCCATGGCCTGTGACCTGACAGCTAAGTACGGCATCAACGTCAACTCCATCTGCCCGACGGTGTTCCGCAGCGAGCTCACTGAGTGGATGTTCGATCCTGATTCTGAGGTCTACAAGAACTTCCTGAAGAGAGAGCCTATCGGCAGACTGGCTGAGCCCTACGATTTTGTTGGATTCGCTCTGTTCCTGTCCTCTGAGGCAAGTGATTTCATGACCGGCGGTAACTACGACTGTTCCGGCGGCTACCTGACCTGCTAAGTTGACCTAACCCCATTTGCGCAGCAAAACTTTTAAATTGTAAAGGAGAAATTATTATGAGCAAAGTGTATATCGATCTGGCACATCCCTTTGGTGGTGAGATTCCAAGATGGCCATACTTCGACAAACCGGAAATCGACAACGCACATACCATGGCTAAGGGCGGCGTTCTGACCCAGAGAATTAACTGCACCATGCATACTGGAACCCACTGTGACGCCCCAAGACACGTCATGGAGTATGAGTTTGATGGCAGACGTGCTCGTTATACCCATGAGATGCCTGTTGATGCTTACACCGGACAGGCTGTCGTTCTGAAGATCGACATCGAGCCCTGGGGACTGATCACAGACGAGCATCTGGAGGCTGCCTGCAAGGCTTGTGGTGTTGACCCGGCTGAGCTGGAGGGCAAGATCGTGTGCCTGAACACTGGCATGCACAGACTTTTCGACGATTCCAAGGCTTACTATCACTATGCTTGTGGAACAGGCGTTGAGGCTGGTAAGTGGTTTGTAAAGCACGGCGTGAAGTGCGTGGCTATGGACTCTCAGGCTCTGGATCATCCTCTGCACACCGCTATGGGTAACAACGGAATGACCAGAATGAACCTGCTGGGCGCTACCGGCAAGCCGCTGACCGAGGAGTACACAGAGCTGTTTGGCGAAGAAGCTTATGCCAAGTTCGACAAGTTCAAGTACATCGAGATGTTTGGACAGGAGAAGTACGACGAGCTGTATGGTGATCTGGAAGAGATCGGCGTATGGGGCACATGGGAGCCTTGCCACAAGGAGATGCTGGGCCACGGTATCGTAGGTGTAGAGAACCTGGGTGGTGACCTGGACAAGATCATCCCGGGCAGATGGTTCGAGTTCCTGTGCTTCCCTCTGAGATGGTACATGGGAGACGGTTCCATGGCAAGATGCGTTGCTCTGATCGACGAGGAAGACATCGATAAGACCGTTGCCGACAGAACCTACAAGTATGGCGGCACAGGATTCGAAAGCGATGAGCATTCTCCGCTGGAGTACATGCAGAAACTGTTTGCGCGGAACAAGTAAAAAAGGCTTTTGCCGAAAACAATGAAATATTAGTCTGGTTTTAATGTTGCGTTGTTACACTGTAGCAAAAGATATCCGTGAGGTTCAGAAAGGAGGCTGTGATGAAACAGTTTATGAAAAGAAAACTTCTGGGCGGCATGGTGGCAACTATCGCTGCAGTGTTGATAATGTCCTTGTGCATGAGTGGAACTGCGTATGCAGCTGCACCGTCCATCGATGAAGTGGAACTCAAAGGTAAGAAAAAGGTCGAGGTTGACTTCCACGGAGACGTAGAATATAAAAACGTAAAGGTCATCGTAAAGAATCCTGGTGGCAAGAAATACAAGGCTAAGATCGTTAAGAAGGATGA
Source organism: Eubacterium sp. AB3007 (assembly GCF_000688015.1). NCBI lineage: Bacteria > Bacillati > Bacillota > Clostridia > Eubacteriales > Eubacteriaceae > Eubacterium > Eubacterium sp. AB3007. Next base: position 745,853 of record NZ_JIAD01000001.1, on the reverse strand, counting down.
CGATGACATCACCTTTGTTCTCCGTAAACACAAGGCAGGCAAGACCTACCGATTCACCATCAAGGGCGTACGGCAGCAGAATACCACCAAGTACGGCAAGGTGAAGGGATCTGTCACCATCCCAAAGAAGAACGGTTACATTGGTAAGAAGGCAGCACTTGCCATCGCCCTCAAGGATGCCGGCCTGAAGAAGGCACAGGTGAGGGATACCCATGTGGAACTGGACTGGGAGAAAGGTGTCCGGGTCTATGAGGTGGAATTTGAAAGTGGAAAATACGAGTATGAGTATGATATACGCGCCACCGATGGAAAGATCCTATCAAAAAATAAAGAACTGGATTAGATATCATAGTTTGCAGAGCAGACCGAATGGTCTGCTCTTTTTTTCTTTGGGAATACGGGCTGTATTTCTTTGTAGAATGGTGGTAGAATAAGTGGCAAAGAGAGGTGTCAGAATATGAGTACCGGGGAAAGGAGCATCGTCATGAAACAAGGCAACACAGTTATCTGTACGAAGCTTGGGGATATTACGAGAGACCTTGGGGTGGATGCCATCGTCAACGCTGCCAACCGTTCACTGCTGGGGGGTGGTGGTGTGGATGGCGCGATCCACCGGGCCGCCGGAAGCCAGCTGCTGGAGGAGTGCCGCACACTGCATGGCTGTGAGACTGGAGAAGCCAAGATCACAGGAGCCTACAGATTGCCCTGTGGCGCAGTGATCCATACGGTGGGGCCCATCTGGCGCGGAGGCGGGCAGGGAGAGCCGGCACTTTTGGCCAACTGCTATCGGAATTCTCTGCGGGTCGCGATGGAGAATGGGATCCGCACAGTGGCATTCCCTTCTATTTCAACGGGGATATACGCCTATCCAGTGGAGCAGGCGGCAGAGATAGCAGTGCGCACGGTAATCGGCTTTGTGCAGGAGAATCCACAGGCGCTGGATGAGGTGATGTGGGTGCTCTTTGATACGCACACCAAGTCCGCTTACGACAAAGCCCTTGCGGCTGAGGAAGGTCATTAGGAAGGGGAGGACATGGATCGATTGCAGGGAAACGAGCGGATCAGAGCACTGATCCGGGAAGGAATCGAACATAACAATGAGGTGATGCTGGAGTCGCTTACACAGGTACTGCAGGAACGGATCGCAGAGAAAGGGCGATGCGTGCTCCCGGTGGAACTTACCGGGGAGAACGATCTGAAGGAAAGTGTGATCCCTATGATTACCGACGAAGAAGGGAGCACGTATATCCCAGTCTTTACAAGCGAGGAGGAATGCAGGAGAGGGGAAGAAACCGGCATGGAGACGATCTCTCTGGAGAGAGTCATCAAGTACACCCTGGCCAGTCCGGAAGTAAACGGAATGGTGATCGACGCATGGGGTCATTCCTGCCAAATGGACAAGCCCTTGCTCTGGCATATCATCGAGAGCAGCGAAGGAGAGCAGGTCGATTATGAGTGGAAGAACTCCATGATCGACAAAGCTATCCACTTCGCCACCGAGTGCCATGCGGGCCAGTTGCGGAAAGGCACGCAGATCCCCTATATCACACATCCCATGGAAGTAATGGGCATTCTCAGCCGAATGCGGGCGGATCCGGATCTTGTGATCGCGGGCCTCCTTCACGATGTGAAGGAGGATGCAGGTGTGACGGAGTATGAACTGGTCAGCGAGTTTGGGTTTGACGTGGCACACCTGGTGATGGCTCACAGCGAGGATAAATCAAAGAGCTGGGAGGAGCGCAAGTCGCGGGCGATCGCGTCTCTGCAGCAGGCCGATTTCCGCACAAAGCTTTTGGTCATGGCGGACAAAGTCTCCAACCTGCGGAGCATGATGTACGACTTTCAATATGAGGGCGCTTCTTTCTGGGACAAGTTCAATGCTCCAAGGGAGCAGCAATCCTGGTATTACAGTGGTGCAGTAAACGCCCTGGCGGAGTTCCGGGATTACGATGAGAGCCGGCCGGTATACTGGGAGATGGTGGATCTTTTCAAGGATCTGTTCGTTAGTTTTTACTATGATGCAGCCAGCAAGCGGATCTTCCAGATGGCTGCCCATGGAGAGGCCTATGTTCTGGATAGCAGCAGCAGTGACTACTACCTTTGGGAGGAGGAGATCCCACAGGGGAGCATCCTCATTGACCGCTACCAGGCGGAGGAGATAGAAGACAGTTGGCGTACCATGTCAGAAACCGGTGGTACCGATAAGTTATCCTGAAAAAAGGGGATGTCTCATATTGAGACATCCCCTTGTGTCTGTCACAGGTGTTCAATGGTAGCCGATGGCCGTTGCTATGACCAGAAGGATGCAGGCAAGGATCGCCCACAGAATCCACAGCTTCCACATGAATTTGAACCATTTCCCGTAAGGGACGTGGCAGATGGCCAGTGCGGCCATGATCTCGCCGCTGGTGGGAGAGATGACATTGGTGAATGCGTCTCCATACTGGAAAGCCAGCACAGCGGTCTGTCTGGTTACCCCCAGAACGTCTGACAGCGGTGCCATGAACGGCATGGTGATCGCTGCCTGCCCGGAACCAGAGGGGACCAGGAAGTTCAGGATGTCCTGCATGACGAACATTCCGACCGCGGCAACGGAGGAGTGCAGTCCACCCAGTGCCTTGCCCATACTGTTGACGATGGTGTCCATGATCTGCGCGTCCGAGAGGATGTTAGTCGCTGCATAACACAGCCCAATGATCAGGCCGGCCCATAGCAGATCCTTGGCACCTTCCACAAAAGCATCTGCCGTCTTCCCAGGTGATAGGCGGCCGATGAGTGCGCAGAGGATGCCCACGATCAGGAAAACCCCTGACATCTCGTCGATATAGAAGCCCAGTTTGATGACAGAGAACGCAGCAAAGACAAATCCCCCGAAGAAGATGGCCAGAATGAGGCCCTGACTCTTCGTCATCCTGGTAATACTTTCTGGATTGAAATCCATCTCCGCCCGATACTTTTTGTCTACTTCAAAATTATAGGCCTGGCTGGGGTCCTTTCTGATCCGGTGGGCATACAGCATCATGTAGATAATGGTCGCTATTACCAGAACTGCCCAACTAACAACACGGAATCCAATACCTGAGAACATGGGGAGTCCGGAGATCGTCTGTGCGACACCGACGGAGAACGCTTGTGTCATGCCGCCTGCATACCCTACAGCAGAGGCGCAGAACAGGAGCGCAACGGATAAAATGGAATCAAATCCACAGGCCATGCAGACCATATACATCAGTGGAAGAAAGGCCAGGTATTCTTCGCAACAGGCTGCTGTGGCAGAGATCAGAGAAAAGATGATCAGGCAGATGGGGACGAGGATGATCTCCTTGCCTGCCGTTGCTTTGATCATGTTGCTGATCCCTGCATGTAGAGCACCGGTGGCTTCCACTATCTTGAACACGCCACCAAGGATCAGAAGAAAGAAAATAATATAGGCGGCATCCTGCAGGCCCTTGGTGAAGGATACGAGAACATCGAAGGGGGCAATCGGCTTGTTATCCACATGGTGATAGGAACCCTGTACGATCCCTTCGTACTCGGTACCTTCGATCGGTACCCGGTCGAACTGTCCGGCCGGTACGACATAGGTGGCGATGGCGGCCAGGATAATGATGAAGGCCAGGATGATCATTGGATTGATGGTTTTGACCTCGTGCATCTCCTGAAGCGCAGCGCCTTCTTTTGGTTTCTTGAATATAGGCATAAACTCCTCCTGCCATGTAAGTAAAAAATTGACTTAATGGGAGTATTATAGCATTGGGTGTATTTTTATGCAATAACCGGGTAAAAATACAGATATACCTGGCCGGTGGTGTGATAGGACCGATTTTCAATTTCATATAATGGGGAAGTGAACAGCAGAAAACATCTTTTTGTTGAAAGAGGTATAATTTGCATATATAATGATTATATATGAATTGAAATAATTTACGTCAGATTCGCTTGTAGGGAATGAAAGGGATCATCATGCCGAATAGATCAAGAAGACTACTACCTGTGTTGGTCATGATCACAATGATCGTGACAGCCTTTTTCGTCGTGTTACCGGAGGAGGTAACTGCCGCCTCTGGATTGCCGAAAGTGGCTTCTTTGAGAGCCAATGTCAGGCAGACGGCCGTGACCATTTCATGGAAAAAACTGAATAAAAAACAACTGAAAAAGGTCAAAGGGATCGCAATCTACAGGAACGGTTCTTTCATAAGAAATGTTGGTAAGAAGACAGGCTCGTATACAGATACTGGTCTCAAGGCCGGAACCAGTTATTCTTATTCAGTAAAGACTTATAAGAAAACAAAGAAAAAAGAATGGTTCAATAAGAAGACTCAGAAGTGGCAGAAGAAAAAGCCTGCAAAAGGATTCAGAGGAAAGTCCAGAAAAATAATTAAATACAGCGCTGCAGCGAACGTTTATATCACAACGACCAAAGGTGGAACGCAGTCGCCTGTCAATAAGCCCGAAAAACAACATACTACCATAGATAGAAAACAGCAGACGATCAATTATTATGGCGACAAAACCCTCAAGGTTGGACAGAAGTATAAACTAGGGGCCAGCGCTTCCAGCGGTCTTCCACTTACATATATTTCGGAGGATCCTGGTATTGCCAGCGTAGACAGCACAGGCCTTGTGACTGCCAATGGATATGGGACAACCAGTATACATGTCAGACAAGAGGGCAACGCTGCTTACTCTCCGGCAGAAAGGATTGCTACGATCAGAGTGGACTCGGCGAGAGTGACCATTCGGTTTGATGGGAATGGAGGCACAGGGTCCATGACTGACCAGACGCTTTCCCATGGATCTGGTACGCTTGATGCAAACCAGTTTACACGTGATGGCTTTTCCTTTAAGGGGTGGAGCCAGGATTCGAATTCTTCTTCTCCAAGCTATTTTGATAAGGGGGCCTTTGCGCTGTACGAAGCGACAAGTACAACTGTTACACTCTATGCGGTTTGGGAAAAAGAGGCTGAAGATATAGTTATCAGAGATCCGTTTGCGGTTAACTATGAGTATAAAAACGGAAATGTCTGCATCATCGATTCTGGGATGGGAGAGGTCGCCGTTCCTATGGTTATTCCTCCACATGTTGCCAATATTACCTGGAAAAAGAGCAATGCAGGATTGGCTGTTGGTCTGGATACTGTTTCCTTTACAACGGCTGATAGGGGGAGAAGACTTACCCTTAAAGCAGAGAAGGCTCTGAGTAACAAAGGCACATTGGGGCAGGTCAAATTTACTGGCACACTTGAAATGGAACCTGGATATAAGTACTATGATGAAAGTAAAATGACACAATCATTTATTGTGACTAACACAGTATATCCGATGATGGGGTCGGTCAGTGCCCCGGTATATGACTACGAAGTGTTCAACAGAGGCGTTGCTGATGATTCCTCCAGATCATTGAGTGTGTTCAGTGAGCTGCCTCCGAACGCCACAGTCAATATCGATATCGCAAGATGGAACGGGGATCGCGATAACGTTGGTCTGAGAGTCAATTCTGACTTTGATCTGAAGACACCGGAAGCAGACTGCAATAGTATTCTATTGATGGAAAAGCATTGGGGGAAAATCTTTCTGATTCAGGCCGGGAAATTCAAACTTCATTCTGACCGTTATGATAAAGATATATGGTTCAACCTTTCCGGCAAAGGCGATTATATGCTTGGCTATCATAATCATCTGAAGGATGTAGCCGCGCAATGCAAGGACAGCAACGAAATAATGATCGTCAGAAACTGCATAAAATACATATATACTCACTATTACTACAGTAGATCCGGCAATTATTATGACAATGGCTGCGGTGACTGTGGAGCGGCTGCCACCTTCATGGAGCGCGTGCTGAGATACAGTGGAATTGAGGCATATGTACGAGGCGCAAAAGAAGTAAGTGGTCAGCCTAATGAACATGTCAATAACGCGGTCATTCTCAGCGATGGCTCGAAGTATGTGGCGGATGGGACTCCCAGCGACCATGTCTATACAGAAGAAGAAGCTGAGTACTGGCTTCAGGATGAACCAGGCGAAACATTGCAGGATGCCAGAAACGGCTGCCGCATATGCAGGTGGGAGGCTTATAATGCTCGTTATGGCGATAGTCTGGAGTTCTATTGATGACTCTGTCTTTTGATTCAGTTTACCATCAAGGGATTGATCAAAACGAGCCCCTCGGAAGGGCGGGATGAACCGACTTTCCGAGGGGCTCAACGTATGCGCGGTGAATCTCCACGCCTGTTTAGTGAGCATTCAAAAAAGCCACAAGAGACGGGATATACCCATCTCCTGTGGCTTATGGTGGAGCATAGGGGGATCGAACCCCTGACCTCCAGATTGCGAACCTGGCGCTCTCCCAGCTGAGCTAATGCCCCAAAACACTGGCTCATTATACCACTTTGCTTACAAAAAAGCAAGTGCTTTATGACGAAAATCGCTGAGTTGTGGAGTCGGCAACCCACATCTATGGCAGTGGGGGATATCTGGCGCTCATTATAAATATTCGCCGCGTCCATACCGTGTTTCTTTTGCACACTATTGAAATGGATATTTCACGCTGTCAAGGTCCATATTATCCACTCGGTGAGACACTCTGTCAATTCGTGATCATAATACGGTTGATTTGCCCCCCCGTATGAACCCTGTGAGTTCCGTTCAGCATTTTTGCATTCTATCTTTCCTTTGCTTTGCTTTGAACGCTCCCACCACTTAATACACTGACGCGTATTTGAAGTGGGGGATTCCTGCTTCATCGAGAACTGCAGGTTCCCTTGGGAACTCCGTCTTACACTCTCTCCACAGGCGTTACTTCCCGTGCGACCCACGGTACGATATTTCGTCCCAGAGGCTCTATGCCGCCAGGATCTCCTTCCCTTTCTTCAGTATATTGATCGCTGCATTCACATCTCTGTCATGCAGCGCTCCACACACCGGGCACTTCCATCTCCTGACCGAAAGATCCTTGACCCCCGTGTTTCTCTTTCCACAGCACGAACATTGCTGGCTTGACGGGAATGTCCGCGGTACATTCACCAGTACCCCGCCATGATCTGCCAGCTTGTATTCCAGCATCCGGTAGAACTCCCCCCACGACGCGTCTCCGATGGACCTGGCGAGCCTGTGGTTTTTCATCATCCCTTTTACATTCAGATCCTCTACGCAGACGACTTGGTTCTCGTTCGCCAGCCGACAGGTCTCCTTATGCAAATAGTCTCTTCTGATGTCTGCTACCTTCTCCTGTTCTCTCGCAAGTTTCTTCCTTGCCTTCTCCCGGTTCTTCGATCCTCTCTTCTTTCTCGACAGCTTCTTCGCAAGTCTTGCGATCTTCTTCTCGTGCTTCTTCTGTGTCCTTGGGTTCGGAACGCTCTTCCCGGATGAATCAGTATACAGGACCGTCAGCCCAGCATCCAGCCCCGTTTCTCCTCCTTTGTTCGGAAGCACTTCTGCCTCCTCCTCTACCTGCAGCGTGATGTAATACCTCCCGCTGGCTGTCATGGATACCGTGGCCGACAGGATCCTTCCGTCAAAGACTCTAGTATTTCGGATCTTAACTTCTCCCGCTTTCGGTACCCGGATCCGGTCTCCTCCGATCCGGATGCTGCCATTTACATTCATCGTTCGGTAACTCTGAGCATGCCGTTTGCTTTTGAACTTCGGATACCCTCCTCGCTTCTGAAAGAAGTTCTCATATGCTTGTTCCAGGTGTCTCAGGGCTTGCTGCAGCGCGATGCTGTCAGCTTCTTTCAGCCATGGTGCCTCCTTTTTCAGGTGATGGGACAGATCTCTGCTTTCTTCTGTGTATTTCAGCGTGTCATGACACTCCTCCCAAAGCGTTTTCTTCTGTTCAAGATAGTAGTTATATACAAAACGACAGGCCCCAAAGGTCCGTGCGAAGAACGCCTGCTGTTTCCGGTCTGGATATGCGCGATACCGGTATCCTCTGATACGCTTCATGATACACCTCCGAACGTATGTTCTTATTGTATCATATGTCATCCTTTTATGCAATATCGAAACAAGAAGTTCCTGGCATTTTACTCAGAAATGGCTCTCCTGCAGAGCGACACTCGAGGGTATAGCCGTATAGCATTCTTTGGCCCATACCGAACGATTCATCCCTCCACTTGCAGAAGTGGGGGTTTTCTCGTTAAGCTTTGAGATAAAAAAATGACAGAGATTCCTGTTTTTCTCGGGAATTTGCAACCACTCATGCGCTCCTTTCTGGGATACAGGTGCATCAGGGGGCTGAAAAAACATACACTTTTATGTATGGCTTGGAAAAGTGGGTATTTCATCACTAAATCGCGCAAAATATCCATGACGCCCTCACGCGCCATCTACGACCCGTCCATGCGCACCCACGACCCATCCACGACCCACATCCGCAACTGCACAGGAAGAAAAACATCCGGAAATGGAGGAGAATATGGCGCAGAAACGCGAATTGTGGTAGAATTACTCTGTATTAAATTTAGGAGGGAAACGATGACAAGAAGGAAAACGATCCGAGGAAGATATATTGGAGTTTTGGTGATGCTTGTAGCGATGTTGCTTATGACAGCCTGCAGCGGTGTTGCATACACCAGAGAAGGGGCCGTTACCCTAAGGGATGGGGAGAACAGCAGTCATCCTGTGCAGATCGCGGAGATCCACAAGGCCAAAAAGTCCACCACTGTATATATTCGAGGGACTTCTGGCTTTAGCGTATGCGATTATAAAATGGGAAAGCACGGGTATGCTTGGAAGATCCATATCGGGCTCGACATGGTGGATGCGTCCGGAAACAGAGTGGAGGCCGACGATGTTAACCCCTACATGACCGGAAAGGGTAGTGGCAACGCAGTGAGCTTCAAGTTCAAAGGGAAGAATGAGTATACCGCTTTGCGGATTTATTTGGACGGGTATCAGGAGGAAGGTGTTGAAGTGCCCATTGATGAGCTGGAACTGCCGGACGAACTGAAAATGTCCAAGATTGTGGGCAAGTTGGAATAGGGGTACCTATGAGAATAAACGTAACATGAAGGCTAAGACTATAACAAAGGAGTAACAAGATGGTGAACCAAGTCTATCCGAAACTGGAAGTCAACCTGAGCTATTTGAGAGAAAACGCCCAGAACGTGATCAGTCGCTGTGCGGAGAAGGGGATCGATGTAGCAGGTGTCGTGAAGGGCACCACAGGATTTCCCCGCTGTGCGGAACAGTTCGTTGCAGCGGGTGCCAAGTGGATCGCCAGCTCCCGGCTGGAGCAGATCGAGGATCTGATCAATGCGGGAATCACACTGCCGACATTGATGCTCCGCGTGTCTATGCTCAGCGAGGTGCCTGAGGTGATCCGGCTTTGTGATTGGAGTCTGCAGAGTGAGATGACCGTAATCCAGGCACTGAATGAAGAAGCCGGAAAGCAAGGGAAGACCCATCACATCATCCTGATGGCGGACATGGGTGATCTGCGGGAAGGCTTCTGGGACAAGGACGAGATGATCCGCGCTGCGATGACCATCGACAAGGAAATGGAGTACATCGATCTGGCGGGCATTGGTACCAATGTTGGGTGCTACGGCTCGATTCTCCCTACCGTGGAGAAACTGGAGGAACTGGTGGCATTGGCAGAGCGTATGGAAGAAGCGCTGGGAAGGAAACTGGACTACATCTCTGGCGGCGCTACCAGCACGGTCATGCGGGTGCTGGATGGCAATGTGCCGGAGCGGATCAACCACCTGCGCATCGGTGAGGCGATCCTGTTGTCGGTGGATCTGCCTCTCTATTATGGTTATGACATGCCTTACATGCACCGGGATGTCTACACACTGAAGGCAGAGGTGCTGGAGGTGAAGGACAAGCCCAGCCACCCGGTGGGAGAGATCGGTGTAGACGCGTTTGGTCAGAAGCAGGTATATGAGGATCGTGGAATCCGAAAGCGTGCATTGCTGGGCTTCGGCAAAGTGGACTACGGCAGCATCGAGGAGATCTTCCCGAGAGACAAGGGGGTCGAGGTTTTGGGTGCGTCCAGTGACCATACCATCCTGGACGTGGAAGATGCAGAGAGGGAGTACAAGCCAGGTGATGTCATCGCTTTCGACATCAACTACGCCTCTCTGGTATATGTAACCAATTGCCGGAATGTGAATGTAGAGTTTATCGACTAATGAAATACGTGCTGCTTTTCTGGGGCCTGATGGCGATCGCCTATTACGTGGCCACGAAAACAAAAAAATATTACGACGGAACAGCATTGGCAGAAAAACTTTTGGTGGCCGTGGTGGTGGTCCTGGTGTTTATCATGGGGATGCGCATGGGATCGGATCAGCAAGTCGTCGACAGTATCGGAGATATCGGAGTGCTCTCTGTGCTCATAAGCGTTGTCTTGTGGGTCGGAACATTTTTGGCCATCTGGATCACCCGAAAGGTGATCCGCATGGACCGGTACGGCCAACGGCTGAATGCTACGCCAGTCATGGAAGTGGCAGGCGACGAGATATCGGAAACGGCGGAATCGCCGGCAGAGGGATCGACCGATCTCATGACGGTCCTGATCCTGGCAGGGACGCTGGTGGGTGTTCTCATCGGTTGCTTCTATATCCGTACGCATTTTACCGTAGCAGAACTGGACCTGTTCGACGGGATATCCTCCGATGCAATGATGGGAGTGCTCTGTCTGCTGGTACTGGTGATCGGCTATGGGGTTGGATTGGAAGGAAAGATATTCCGTGAGTTTCGGAAAGCAGGATTGGGAATCCTGCTTTTTCCGGCAGTGATCATCGCGGCTACAGGTATTCTGGCCCTTGGGATGGGGCTGGCGCTCCCTCAGATCACGGTGAGGGAGTCTCTGGCTATCAGCTTCGGGTATGGCTGGTACAGCTTTGCACCGGGGATCATCACGGCGGCGGGGCACAGCGTGGCGGGTGCCATCTCCTTTCTTCACAACGTGATCAGGGAACTGGTAGGGATCGTCATCATGCCTATGGTGGCCAGGAAGATCGGATACATCGAGTGTGTCAGCGTACCGGGGATCGCCTGCATGGATGTGGGACTTCCCATCATAGTGAAATCCACACGCACCGAGATGATCGTCTACGCGTTTGCGGTAGGCCTTGTGGAGGAGCTGGTGACCACGGTGGTGATCCCCATGGTGATCGCCTGACCGTCAAGGCTTTGTGTAAAAGAAAGGACATACATGAGAAAATTCAAAGGCAGTGCGGGCTACGTAGCCTCTGACGAACTGAAGAACGCTGTGAATGTGGCCATGGCGCTGGAGAAACCGCTGCTGATCAAGGGAGAGCCGGGCACCGGAAAGACCATGCTTGCACAGTCTATTGCGCAGTCGCTGGATATGCCACTGATAGTCTGGGGAATCAAGTCCACTACCAAGGCCCAGGAGGGGCTTTATGTGTATGATACCGTCCAGCGCCTCTATGACAGTCAGTTCGGAGAGGGCGACGTGTCGGATATCAAGCGTTACATCAAGCTAGGAAAACTGGGCGAGGCGTTCACTTCGCAGGAGCAGGTGGTGCTCCTCATCGATGAGATCGACAAAGCCGATCTGGAATTCCCTAACGATCTTCTGTGGGAACTTGACCGGATGGAGTTCTACATCAATGAGACCAGAGAGACGATCCGCACCATTCACCGGCCGGTGGTGATCATCACTTCCAATGCGGAGAAGGAACTGCCGGATGCGTTCTTGCGCCGGTGCATTTTCCACTATATCGAGTTCCCCAGCGAGGACAAGATGCGGGAGATCATCCGGGTGCATTACGGAGATGTGGACAAGAAACTTGTCAAGAACGCTATGAAAGCCTTCTACGATATACGGGAGATGCGGGACATTCAGAAAAAGCCCAGCACCTCGGAACTTCTGGACTGGATTCAGGCGCTGCAGATCGCCGGTTGTGACGCGAGCAGCATCGCTGAGGAGGTGCCGTACATCGGTGTGCTTCTAAAAAAGAACCAGGATATCGACACTGTGAGCGCGGACCGGCGTTACAGGAGATAGCCATGTTTATCAATTTCTTCCATATGCTTAGGCTGCATGGGTTGGACGTGTCGTTGGACGAATGGCTGACGTTGATGGAAGCCTTGGACCAGGGCATGGCAGAGAACTCACTGATGGAGTTTTACTATCTCTGCCGGAATATCCTGATCAAGTCTGAGACGGAATACGACAAATTCGATCAGGCATTTGCAGCTTTCTTTCAGGGGATCGAGTCGGTGGATGACATCCCGGAAGAACTTTGGAACTGGCTGTCGGAAGGGGAGCGGGAGCGTCTTCTCGAGGATATGCCGGACTGGGCGAAGGCATACGATCTGGATACGCTTCGCCAGATGTTCCGGGAGCGTCTGGCAGAACAGACAGAGAAGCACGATGGCGGCAACTACTGGGTGGGTACGGGAGGAACCTCGCCCTTTGGCCACGGTGGATACAACCCGGCAGGTGTACGGGTTGGCGGATACAGCCGGCATCAGAGCGCGATTCAGGTGGCAGGGGAGAGGAACTTTCGTGATTTCCGGCAGGACAACGAGCTGGACACCCGTCAATTCCAGATGGCGTTTCGAAAGCTTCGTCAGTTCTCCACCCGCGTGGATACGGCGAAAACAGAGCTGGACATCGACCAGACCATCGATGCGACCTGTGAGAACGCAGGGATGTTGAAACTGGTCTACGAGAAGCCCCGGAAGAACACGGTGAAGCTCCTCCTTCTGATGGATTCTGACGGATCCATGAGAAGTTACAGCAAGCTCTGCAGCCAACTGTTTCAGGCGGTGCATCAGAGCACCCATCTGAAGGATCTGAAGTCTTACTATTTTCACAACTGCATCTATGACTTTCTCTATACAGATCCTTATATCGTAGACGGTCGGTGGATTGAGACCAACTGGGTGTTCCAGAACCTGGACGCTGACTACAAGGTCATCATCGTGGGAGATGCGGCCATGTCCCACTACGAGTTGATGGCAAGAGGCGGGAACCTCAACTGGTATGCGTGGAATCAGGATCCGGGTATCCAGTGGCTGGAGCGGTTTGCACGTCACTACCGGAAGGTGATCTGGCTGAATCCGATCAAGGAAGCACGCTGGGACAGGGCATGGGGATCTTACACCATCGCCATGATCCGAAACGTGTTTCCCATGTACGAGTTGACACTGAACGGTATCGATCAGGGGATCCAGAAGCTTCTGTCTAACTGAAAGGAAATGCCATGAAAAAGAAAAAAGGACTTCTTCTTCTCCTTCTCATAAGCCTTGCACTCACTATGTCGGCCTGCTTGTTCCATGGGGCAGTGAGTACCCCGGACAGCGACCCGGGCAATAAAACGGCAGTGGAGGATACGACCTCTTCCGAGGTCACAGAGGAGGGGGCGTACACCACCAAAGACGAGGTGGCGATATATATCCATACGTACCACAAGCTTCCCCACAACTACATCACTCAGAACGAGGCGATGGATCGGGGCTGGAAACGATCGGAGTGTCCCGCAGACTACGGTTTCATGATCGGTGGCCGAAGGTTTGGTAACCGGGAGGGGCACCTGCCAAAGAACCGGTATTATGAATGTGATGTGGATTACGATGGCCACGCCAGAGGCGTCAAGCGCCTGGTCTACACAGAGAATGGAATCGTCTACTATACAGGCGATCACTATAACAGTTTTGAACAGCTTTACTGAGGAGAGTGACAAATGGAAGAGATACTGATCATCAGGGAAGAGGATTTCTGGGAGAAGGAAGAAGCTCTGCAGCACATCGCGGAGGCGCTGTTCTTTCCGGCAGATTACGGAATGAACCTTGACGCTCTGTATGACTGTCTTTGTGATCTGGGTGAGGACACAAATCTCGCTCTGGTGCCGGCTGAGCCTACCGAAGACTGGTTCGAAGATCTCATGGATACAGTTGTGGATGCGTCCACAGAAAACGAACATATACACCTGTTTCAGAAGTGGGACCGCGACTGATGAACAAAGCCAACCGTTTGTTGGTAACAGATTTCAAAAGGGCTGTCTCAGACGGTATATATCGCCGTTTGAGACAGCCCTTTGGTTTGGCATTACTTGCCCTTCTTGTCCTTCAGAAGGGGCTTGATCAGCTTGTAGTACTCGCTGGAACGCTGATTGTCCTGGCTCGGGAACTCTCGCATCAGGGCGTTGTTGATGCCCTGTTTGGTCTTGTATTTGAGGATGATGGCCGCGATCTTGCGGGCCACCTCCTGGTCGTGGATCACGTCAAATACCTGGTGCTGGAGCTGATTCTTCAGTTCCTCAGCGCGTCGGCCGCTGAGATCCTGCACCAACTCCACCGAAACACTGCGCTCCTTCCAGAAACGGCAGACACTGCCGAAACCCTTATCCTGGCTTACAATATAGAAGTACTGCCGGTGGCCGAGGCCCTTGCAGATCAGATAACCAAGCCAGGTGGAGAGTTGGAAGTCCAGTGCGTTTCGGCTGCCTACACCCACGTCCACGAAATGGAAGTGTGCCTTGGCGGCGCTGATGCGGTCGTGCATCTTGAATGTCAGGGTGTTGGCGTTTTCACTGTAGAACAGGTAGACCGTATCCTCTGCGGTCAGTTCCTCGATTCCTTCCAGGCCGGCGCCCTTGGTGTTCTCATAGTCGATCAGATATGTGCTCATAGAATTATTACCTCATAAGAATAGAAAGTGGGCGCCCGGCGTTCTGCGGGCGCCCTACAATATGCTCGTGTCAGCTGAAATAACGGAATACGCCTTTCACCTTGCCCTGGATGCTCACATCACGGACGATGATAGGGCTCATGGTGTCATTCTCCGGCTGAAGGCGTATATGATCCTTCTCTCTGTAGAAGGTCTTCACCGTGGCCTCGCTCTCAAATCCGTCGATCATGGCCACCACGATGTCACCGTTGCTGGCGGTGTTCTGCTGCTCAACCAGGATCAGATCTCCGTCCATGATGCCAACGTTGATCATGGATTCTCCCTTGACCCGGAGCATGAAGCAGTTGCCGGCGGCATACTGAGCGGGAATAGGGAAGGTGCCCTCCAGATTCTCCTCGGCGGTGATGGGGGAGCCTGCGGCTACACGACCCACCAGGGGAACATCCACGATATCCTCCCGCTCTGCCGGGGGAAGCGAGGCATCCGCGGTCTCCGGCTCATCTCCCTCCTGAGGTACCAGCATCAGCGCCCGTGGTTTGGCCGGGTCCTTCTTCAGATACCCGTCTCGGACCAGATTGGCAATGGCCTTGTGAGCGGTGGAGGTGGACTTGATGTCCAGAGCGTTGCAGATCTCCCGGACAGTAGGGGGATAGCCCTTGGTCTTGATTTCGGATTTCATAAAAGCAAGGATCTTCTGTTCTCTTTCCTTGGTGGATTTCATGATTACCTCCCAAATGTTCTGTCTTCACATCTGTTGCGGCCTCTGACATCCCCTGAACCGCAACAAAACAGGTGCTTCTTACACGGTCTGATTATATCATATCAGAAACGGAAAGTAAACACCTGTTCGGAAAAATATCGTATATTTAGAGGGTCTGCGAGATCAAGCCTTTTCGCTACCTTTGTCCAGGAAGATAGCGACCAGGACACAGAGCAGCAGAAGGAACTGATAATACAGGAACGGCATGATGGCAACGCTGGTGATCCCCGCCAGGCTGGCAGCGATCAGGAGCTGCGCACCATAGGGGATCAGTCCCTGGAATACACAGGAGAAGGTGTCCATCAGAGAAGCGGTCCGCTTGGGTTCGATTCCAAATTCCTCCGCGATGTCCTTGGCGATAGGCGCAGACATAACGATGGCTACGGTGTTGTTGGCGGTGGCGATGTCCATCAGACCAGTCAGCAGGCCGATGCCCAGCATACCGCCCTTGCGGCTGTTAAAGGCTTTCTTGATGGTCTGCAGGATGAACTCAAACCCGCCGTATTCCTTCATGAGGGCGCCCATGGAGGCCACCAGGATGGTGACGATCATGGTCTCGAACATGCCGCTGGTACCTGCGCCCATTGCACTGAAGGCAGAAGGCACGGTAAGAGTACCGGTGGCCAGCCCTGCGATGAAGCTGAGAATGGTGCCGCAACCAAGTACGATGAACACGTTGATGCCGCACAGGGAGGCAATGAGTACCGCGAAGTAGGGCAGTGCCTGGATCACGTTGTAGTCAAAGTGTTCGATGGCAGCCGGTTCTGCGGACAAAGCCTTCACGATCAGGATCCCCAGGGTGATGGCGGCAGCAGGCAGGGCGATCTTGAAGTTCACCCGGAACTTGTCCTTCATCTCACAGCCCTGGGTCTTGGTGGCAGCGATGGTGGTGTCGGAAATAAAAGAAAGATTATCCCCGAACATAGCGCCGCCGACCACTGTGGCCACGCAGAAGGGCAGGTTCAGATGGGCGCTGCTCGCCACGGCAGCCGCGATCGGGACCAGTACCGAGATGGTGCCCACGCTGGTTCCCATGGCCATGGAGATCAGGCAGGCGATGAGGAACAGGCAGGGGATGGCGAAGTTCGCCGGAATGACGTCCAGAAGCATGTAGGCGGTAGAATCCGCACCACCGGATGCCTTGGCGACACCGCTGAACATGCCGGCCATCAGGAAGATGAACAGCATGATGGTGATGTTGTCGTCGCCGATGCCCTTGGCGCAGGCGTGGATCTTCTGATCAAAACTGAGCTCTCTGTTCTGCAGAAAGGCCACGATCAGGGCGATCACGAAGGATACCACGACACTCATGATGTAGAATCCCATCATCTTGTTACCATCATCATCCATCTGCGGGCTGATGTATTCGTAATAAATGCCGCTGCCCAGATACAGGATCAAAAAGATAAGGATCGGGAGCAGGGCCTTGGCTCTTGGTGTTTTGTTCATAGCAACTCCTCCATAATACAAAAATGCTATCGATAATTATAGCACAGAAACAACGCCAAGAGCAAGAGGATAAAGGGAAAGTTGGATTTACAAAAGAAAAAGGAAATGCTATACTGATAAACGGTATCATGACTGTTGAGAGGTGAGTATGGATTTACTGATTGCTTTTTTGTTATTTTTGGCGGTAATGATCGCCGCCATCCTCAAGGGCTTCACTATGACCATCGCGCTCCTGGTAGGTCTTGTGGGGTTTACGCTGGTAGGTATGCGCCGCGGATACTCACTGAAGGAGCTGTGTCGGATGGGCTCGGTAGGGGCGAAGGACTCCATCATCGTCATCGAGGTCATGGCGATCATCGGCCTTATCACCGCCGTCTGGCGTGTGTCCGGCACCATCACCATCTTCATATATTATGGTATCAAGTTCATCACGCCGTCCCTGTTTCTTCTGATCGCCTTTCTGTTGAGCTGTCTGCTCAGTTACGCCATCGGCACCTCCTTCGGTGTGGCCGGTACAGTAGGCGTCATCTTCATGGCGCTTGCCCGAAGCGGGGGCGTGGATCCGATCCTGACTGCAGGGGTGCTGATGTCAGGAGTGTACTTTGGGGACCGGGGTTCTCCGATCTCCTCCAGTGCCAATATGGTGGCAGGGATCACCGGCACCAGGATCTTTGATAACGTGAAGATCATGATGAAGACAGGGCTGGTTCCACTGCTCCTCTGTACCGTGGTCTATGCCATTCTGTCATTTAGCCATCCCATCAGCCATGTGGATCCGGAACTGGTGAGGACGTTTGAGGAGACCTTCCATCTCTCTCTGTGGGCGTTTCTGCCGGCAGTGATGCTGCTCATCCTTCCTTTGTTCCATGTAGACGTCATGATCTGCATGGGGCTGAGCGTGGTCAGCGGGATCGGGGTGGCGGTCCTTGTCCAGAAGATGCCTCTCATGGAAGTGCTGAAGGTCTGCCTGATGGGGTATCATCCCACTTCGGCGGGACTGGCAGCCATTCTGGCCGGGGGCGGTCTGATCTCTATGGTGGAGATCATCATCATCCTTCTGATCTCTTGCACCTACTCGGGGATCTTCAATGGAACGGGGATGCTGCTCTCTTTGCAGAACAGATTGGACAAAGCCTGCAGCCGCATAGGCAGATTCGCTGTCATGGTGATCATCAGCCTGGTGTCCGCAGCCATGTTCTGCAACCAGACCATCGCCACACTGATGTGCAACGATCTGATGGAAAGATCCTACGAGAAAGACGGAGGGAGCAAGGAGGAGTTGGCCATAGATATGGAGAACTCGGTGATCCTCATTGCATGCTTTGTGCCCTGGGCCATCGGATGCACGGTGCCGCTGTCTTTCTTCAACGTGGATGCACGGTGCATGGTCTTTGCTTTCTTTATGTATGTTACGCCGATCTGGTATCTGTTTGCCAAGAGGAGATGGTACCCGGACGGCAAGAAAAAAACGCTGCCAGCGTAATGTTGGCAGCGTTTTGCTATTTCCTGATGTAAAGCTTGGTGTAAGTCGTGTCGATGGCTTCTGCAGTAGCACTGGCATAGGATTCCTTGTGCTTGTCGAAGAACTTGTTGTCCTCCCGGTCGTTGATATAACCATACATGATCAGCACAGAGGGCATGTTGGAATACTTGTTCTCCGGGTAATCCTCCTTGGGACTCTGGTCGGTGCCCCGATGCACGCCGTTGTTGAAGGAGATCCCCTCCTGCTGAAGTGCCTTCAGGATCCGCTTGCCGAGCTTGCGATCCCGCTTGCGGTTCTCTGTAGAAATATATGCGTCAAAGCCCTGACCGTTCGGCCCCTTGCTTCTGTGGAGGGAGACCATGATCCCGGCGCTGACCTCGTTGGCGAGTCGGGCACGTTCCTTTCCGGAAAGGGAAGTGTCCCTGGTCCTGGACATCACGACCTTGTAGCCTCTGTTCTCCAACTCCTGCCGGACCAGAAGTCCAAGTGCCAGCGTGTCGTACTTCTCCGCGCGGCGCTTGTGGGTGTACCCGGCATCGTAGCCGCCGTGCCCCGGATCCAGGAAGATGATTCCCTTCACGTCCTCACTGGTGGGGTAGAGGTCGGCTGCCAGGGTGTCCGTCATGAAGAACTGCTGGATGCAGGTGGCGACACCGAACACGAGCAGGCACAAAACAAATAAAAGAATGCCCACACGCGTGGTGACACGCCGAATCATACGCTGTTTTCGCTTGCGTCTGCGGATGATGTCGGCAATTTGGGCATCGCTTAACTCAGTTGTGTATTCTCTTGCACGCATCTCTAACTCCGATTCCTGGCGATCCCTCGCCAAATACCCCTCATGAAGTCGGAAGACCCGACCGATCCCTCTCAGGCTGACCTTAAATATTCCCCTGATTATAGTCAACCTATGTTAATTATATCTTAGAATCGGCGCCGCGTCAATCGTTTAATGCGTGCCTGGAAGGGGAGTTCAATATGAAAACAGGTCCCTGTTGAAAGGGACCTGCAGGATTCCGTTATTCCTCTTCGTAATCGTTGGTGAGCTTTGCTTTGTCCAAGATGTAGAAGGCAAGCCCCAGCACGATACCGACGATGGTGGCCAGGCACATACCCTTCAGTTCTACATTGCCGATCTTGATGAAGGCGCCGGAGAGGCCGGTGATAAAGACCACAGAGGTCAGGGCCAGGTTCCGTGGCCGGGAGTAGTCGATCCTGGAGTCCACCATCAGGCGTATGCCGGAGGCAGCGATCATACCGTAAAGCAGGAAGCTGACGCCGCCCATGACAGGTGCGGGGATGGTCTGGATCAGTCCGGATGCCTTGCCGATGAAGGACAGGAAGATGGAGAACACAGCTGCGCCACCGATGACCCATACGGAATAGACCTTGGTGATGGCCATGACGCCGATGTTCTCGCCGTAGGTCGTTGTCGGAACGGATCCACATAGCCCGGAGAGGGTGGTGGAAATGCCGTCGGACAGCAGGGTGCGGTGAAGTCCCGGATCCTTCAGGAGGTCGCGTCCCACGATCTCCGAGGTGACCACCTGGTGCCCGATGTGTTCACTGATGACCACCAGTGAAGCCGGTACGATGATCAGGATCGCATCCAGACTGAACTTGGGGGCGCAGAAGTTGGGAAGCGCGAACAGAGATGCTTCGGTGACCTTGCTGAAGTCCACGATGCCCATGAACAGTGCAACCACATAGCCCACGATGATGGCGATCAGGATGGCGATGGCGGCAGCAAAACCTCTGAACAGAATCTGTCCTAACACGGCCATGACCAGGGTGATCAGGAAGACGATGACGAACTTGGGGTCGATCTTGGTGTAGGTGTCGCTCAGGACGATCCCGCCGTTCTGGGCGGCACTGCCAGCCAGTTCCAGGCCGATCAGCGCTACGATCGGTCCCATGGCGGCGGGGGGCAGGAGCAGATCGATCCACTCAATACCCACAAAGTATATCAGGACCGCCACTGCGCTGAAGATCAGGCCGGTAATCACAAATCCGCCCAGAGCGTATTCATACCCCATCTTGTCAATGACAAGGAGGGCTGGCGCGATGAATGCGAAACTGGACCCCAGGTAGGCAGGGGAGGTCCCCTTGGTGACCAGGATGAAGATCAGCGTGCCGATGCCGTTCATCAGAAGAGCAATGGAAGGGCTGATCCCCAGGATGTAGGGCACCAGTACCGAGGCGCTGAACATAGCGAAGGTGTGCTGGATGCTGAGAGGGATCCCTTTTCCGAGGGGTACCTTCTCGTTGACCTGAATGATTCTGGAATTACTCATGACTATCTCCTTCAGTACTTATACATTATGATGATTGTTTTGATTGCATTCTTTAGTATTATACTACAAAGCCGAAAAATCGCAATGAGAAATCTATTATTCCGGTCTGTAGTTTCTTAAATTTAGATTAAAATATATAAAATCCCTTTTTTTTCAAAAAGTTTTATGCTATAGTAGGCATAAGGTATTGATTATTTGATACGATTTGCACTTTGGCTGAACTATGAACTACAGGGGATTTTTTAAAGGAGTTTTTAGTATGAGAAGAGGAAGTGTGCTTACAATCGTAGTTTTTTTGTGCTTTTCTTTAGCCGCTATGCCGATTTTTGCAGCGACCGGCACCACCAAGCCTGCACCGACTGTTGTCAAGAAAGTCGGGAAGGTCAAGAAAGTCAGAGTCGCGGCCAAGTCTTATAATTATATCAAGCTGTCCTGGAAACTTAAGAAGAACGCGACAGGCTATCAGGTCTATCGTTCTGCAGGCAACCAGAATGGGTTCAAGTTGGTGAAGACCATCACCAAGAGAAACAAACACACCTGGAAAAACAAGAAACTTAAGGACAACGCTGTCTACTATTATAAGGTGAAGGCCATCAACTCGGCCAAGTTCTCCGCGGTCGTTTCTGCGAGGACAGACAAGGCGACATTTGAGGAATCGAAGCCTACCGTGAACGTGTCCACCTACAGAGATGGGACCATTATCAGCTGGTCCAGACTGAAGGATGTGGACGGCTACCGGGTGTACAGAGCCTACGAGAACGGGAAATACACCAACATCAAGCAGGTGAACGCAAACACCACTACATACTTTGATAACACGGCTGCATCTGGTCGCAAGTGTTACTACAAGGTACGGGGATACAAGGGGCTGATCTTCAAGGATTTCACCGCCTATTCCACTCGTGAGAGCATTACGACGATCCCCAGAGTATTTCTGGCGTGCGGGCACGGGACCGATATCGTCGGACACTGGGATTCAGGTTGCACCTACAAGAACATGTCAGAGGCGGGCCTGATGCTCCCTATCACCAAGTCCTTCGTCAACTACATGCGGAAATCCGGTGTCTATGTTTACACGGATGCCGACGCCAATAATAACAAGAACATGATCGCTTGTGTCCGTGAGGCAAACAAGCATAAGATCAGCGCGTACATCAGTGTGCACTGTGATTATAAGAAGGCGCCGACAGGTACGCTGCCTTTGTACAAGACCGCCAAAGACAAGGTGCTGGCTACCAAGCTGAACGAAGGCGTACGCTCTCAGGTCAGCATTGCGACCAGAGGACTCAGCAAGAGATCTGATCTCTATGAGTTGAACATGCCTAAGACGACAGCCTGCATCTTCGAGACAGGCAGCATCAAACACGACAATCTCATTTTCCGTCAGAAATACAACCTCTACGGAAGAGGTCTTGCGATGGGACTTTGCAATTACCTGGGTGTTCCCTTCGCCGGATGATTCGATAGCAGAATAGGAGAGCCACAGAAGGCTGCTGCAGAGATGCGGCAGCCTTTTTTCTGAATTGCCTGTGGAGATCATGGCAGACCTGTGAAATAATGTCGACTTGCGGTAGAAAAAAAAATAAGATGATGGTAGAATAAGAAGAACGCTTGGAGGGTATATAATGACAAAGAAAGCATTGATCGCCATGAGTGGCGGGGTGGATTCCAGTGTAGCCGCCTATATCATACGAGAACAGGGCTACGAATGTATGGGGGCGACCATGCGGCTCTTTGATAACGAGGATGCCGGGCTCACCACAGAGAAATCCTGCTGCAGTCTGGACGACAGTCAGGATGCCTGGAGAGTCGCCAGAGACCTGGGGTTTCCCCACTACACGCTGAACTTCAAGGACGTTTTTCGCCGCTGTGTCATCGACCGTTTCGTCCGGGCCTACGAACATGGGGACACACCCAATCCCTGCATCGACTGCAACCGGTTTCTGAAGTTCCAGGCCCTCTACGAACGGGGTCAGGCGCTGGGCTGTCAGTACATCGTCACGGGGCATTATGCCCGGATCGAAGAGGTGGAGGGCCGCTACCGGCTGAAGAAGGCGCTGGATCCCGCCAAGGATCAGAGCTATGTGCTGTACACTCTCACCCAGGCGCAGTTGGCGCACACCCTGTTTCCTCTGGGAGGTCTGCAGAAGTCCGAGGTCAGAAAGATCGCAGAAGAACAGGGTTTTGTGAACGCACAGAAGAAGGAAAGTCAGGACATATGCTTTGTGCCGGATGGGAAATACGCAGAGGCGATCCGCCGTTTCACGGGGAAGGAATACCCTTGCGGACCTTTTGTGGACCGGGAGGGACATGTCCTGGGAGAACACAAGGGCATCATATGCTACACCATCGGTCAGCGGAAGGGATTGGGGCTGGCGCTGCCGGCGCCGGCCTACGTACTGGAGAAGGACGTTGCCGGAAACAGGGTGATCCTGGGTCCCAACGAGGCTCTCTTTGGCAGGGATGTCGTCGCAGGGGATGTGAACTGGATCGCCTGGGACGAGCCGCCGAAGGAATTCCGGGCCTGTGCCCGGATCCGCTACAACCAGAAGGAACAGCCGGCCACGGTATGGCCTACGGAAGAGGGGTTCCGACTACAGTTCGACGAACCGCAGCGGGCGGTGACACCGGGGCAGGCAGTGGTGCTATACGATGGAGAGGACGTGCTGGGAGGCGGCACGATCATATAGGAGTAAAGGGATGAAGAGACTGGCAATCGGGATCCTCGCCCATGTGGATGCAGGTAAGACGACCCTGTCGGAGGCCATGCTGTATCATACAGGTGAGATCAGGCGGATGGGGAGGGTGGACCACGGGGATGCCTTTCTGGACACAGATCAGATTGAGAAGAGCAGAGGGATCACCATCTTTTCCAAGCAGGCCATGCTGGAGTTTCCAGATATGTCAGTGGCGCTGCTGGATACCCCGGGGCACGTGGACTTCTCTGCGGAGATGGAGCGTACGCTGTCCGTGCTGGATTACGCGGTGCTTGTGATCAGCGCCAGCGACGGGGTGCAGAGCCATACAGAGACGCTTTGGAAGCTGCTGCGAAGGTATCAGATCCCGACGTTTCTGTTCGTAAATAAGATGGATCTGGCTATCCATAAGCGAGGGGAGATCCTGAAGAGGATCGAGGCCAGGCTTCCCGGCGGATTCTGCGATTTCGGTGAAACTGATGAAGAATCCTTCTGGGAAGCAGTGAGCCTGCACAGTGAGAGGTTGACTGAACAGCTGCTGGAACGGGGACATCTTTCTGACGAGGACATCGCAGGTGCGGTAGCTGCCCGAGAGGTGGTGCCGGTGTACTTCGGTGCGGCGTTGAAGGATCAGGGCGTTGAGGCTCTTCTGGAGGGGCTGCGGAGATACACAAAGCCTTGCTCCCAGATGCAGGCGTTCGGCGCCAGGGTGTTCAAGATCTCCCGGGATGACCGTGGAGAACGTTTGGTGTTCGTGAAACTCACAGGGGGAACACTGGCAGTGAAAGACGAGATTGGGGAAGAGAAGATCAACCAGATCCGGATCTATTCCGGATTGAAATACAAGACGGTCGAGGAGGCAGAGGCCGGTATGGTCTGCGCGCTCACCGGGCTGACCGCCGTGTCCTGCGGGGACGGGCTGGGTGCAGAGGTGGATGCACCTCCTGAGGTGCTCGAGCCGTACATGACCTACCGTGTGCTTCTTCCGGAGGAGATCGCAGCACACCGGGCGCTGGAGAATTTCCGTCAGCTTTCCGAGGAAGATCCCAAGCTCCATGTCCGTTGGAACGAGGCAGGAGGCTGTATCGAACTGCAGCTGATGGGAAGAGTCCAGCTGGAGATCCTGAGCCGTATCGTGCAGGAACGGTTCGGGTATTCGGTAGCCTTTGGGGAGGGGCGGATCCTGTATAAGGAGACGCTGGATCCTGCGGCTGGAACGGTGGAAGGGATCGGTCATTTTGAACCGCTGAAGCATTATGCGGAGGTGCACCTGCTCCTCACGCCGGGAGAACGGGATTCGGGTCTGGTGTTCTCCACCTGTGTCAGCGAAGACGATCTGGACCGGAACTGGCAGCGACTGATCCTGACCCACCTGGAAGAACGGGAGCACCCAGGTGTTTTGACCGGGGCGCCTATTACAGATATGAAGATTACGCTGGCATCCGGCCGGGCCCACAAGAAACATACCGAAGGCGGAGATTTCCGCCAGGCCACCTATAGAGCGATCCGGTGCGGTCTCATGCGAGGGCAGAATATTCTACTGGAACCCTGGTTCGCTTTCCGGATCGAGGTTCCCTCGGAGCAGGTGGGCCGGGTGATGGCGGATGTCCAGAAAATGAAGGGAACTTTCCAGACTCCGGAGACATTGGGGGAATCCACGTTGCTACTTGGACGGGCACCGGCATCAGAACTGATGGATTACCCGGTTGAGATCGCGTCCTTTACGGGAGGGCGTGGACACATCTCTTTCCAGATGGATGGCTATGACCGCTGTCACAACGAAGAAGAAGTACTGGCAGAAACCGGCTATGATCCTCAGCGGGATATCGAAAACCCGGCGGACTCTGTGTTCTGTGATCACGGAAGTGGAGATCTGGTGAGCTGGAAAGAGATTGAGGAATACATGCATCTGCCCCTTGCGCTTTCAGAGCGGGGCGAATACGATCCTTCTGAGGATTCCAGCCTGAAGAATCGAGCCACCCGTTACGTGGAGGAGATGGTCAGTGATGCAGAGCTCATGAAAATCTTCGAAAGGACCTATGGCCCTGTGCGATCCGGCTTGGAGTCGGGCAGGAAGAAGCGGACCAATCCGGGCCGGCAAGGCTTTGTTCCACCGAGAGACTGGACCGCTCCCAGGCGAAAGAACGCCCCTAAGAGCGGCCGGACTTTTGTACTCATCGACGGATACAATCTGATTCACGCATGGGAAGAGCTGGACGACCTGTCCCAGAGGGATTTTGGGGCAGCCCGGGATAAACTGGTGGACATCCTGTGCAACTATCGGGGGTTCACAGAGTACGAGGTGATCGTAGTGTTCGACGCCTATAAGGTCAAAGGCGGTGTGGGCTCTCAGGAGCGGATCCGAAACGTGGACGTGGTCTACACCCGGGAGGCAGAGACGGCGGACATGTACATAGAAAAGGTGACCCACGAGATCGCCAGGAAGCACGATGTGCGGGTGGTGACCTCCGATGGACTGGAGCAGTTGATCATCCTGGGACACGGGGCGCTGAGAATCTCCTCAAGGGAGTTCATAGAAGAAGTCCACCGCATCGAGGACGCGATCCGAGAATGTGTCAAAAGGGACGGTTCTTTTTGACACATTTTGACACACAGTGATAGGAGGAAGACTTATGCAAACAGACAACACATGGCAGAAATACACAGAAGAACAGGTTGAGGCCTGCAACGCATTCTGTGCGGGCTATATCGATTTCCTGTCGAAGGGGAAGACCGAGCGGGAGTGCGTGCGGCTGATCAAGGCAGATATCGAGGCGGCCGGCTATCGTCCGCTGACAGAGTACATCGATACAGGGAGAAAACTTGTGCCTGGTGACAAGGTCTATGCCGTCAATATGCACAAAGCCCTGGTCATGTTCCACATCGGCCAGGACCCGATGGAACAAGGTATGAACATTCTGGGGGCCCACATAGATTCGCCGAGAATGGATGTGAAACAGAATCCACTCTATGAGGATGGTGGATTCGCGATGCTGGATACTCATTACTATGGAGGCATCAAGAAATACCAGTGGGTGGCGCTGCCTCTTGCTCTACACGGAGTGGTCATCACCAAAGAAGGCAAGACTATCGACATCTGTATCGGGGAAGACCCGTCAGATCCCGTGTTCTTCGTATCAGACCTGCTGATCCATCTGGCGCAGGAGCAGATGGCCAAGAAGGCGACAGAGGTGATCACCGGCGAGGCGCTGGACATCATCGTGGGCAACCGGCCCCTGAAGGTGGAGAAGAAAGACGAGAAGGATAAGACAGAAGAGAAGAAAGATCCGGTGAAGCAGGCAGTGCTGGAGATCCTGAAGAGAGATCACGGCGTGGAAGAGGAAGACTTTGTGTCTGCGGAGCTGGAGGTGGTGCCGGCGGGTCCGGCCAGAGAGGCGGGACTGGATCGGAGCATGATCCTCTCCTACGGGCAGGATGATCGCGTCTGTGCCTATACCTCCTACCAGGCCATGCTGGAGGTTCCGGAAGTGAAGAGGACCGCCTGCTGCATCCTGGTAGACAAGGAAGAGATCGGCAGTGTGGGGGCAACCGGCATGGAGTCTCGGTTCTTTGAAAACACAGTGGCAGAGGTACTGTCGCTGACAGGGGAATACAGTGAGCTTCGGCTGAAGCGTTGCCTGGCCAACTGCACCATGCTCAGCTCAGACGTGAGCAGTGCCTTTGATCCGACCTACGCCGCCAGCTTCGACAAGAAAAACGTAGCTATGCTGGGGAACGGTATGGTGTTCAACAAGTTTACGGGAGCACGTGGGAAGAGCGGTTCCAACGATGCTAACGCCGAGTATCTGGCACACCTGCGCCGGATCTTTGCGGAAGAGGATGTGAATTTCCAGACGGCAGAGCTGGGCCGGGTGGATCTGGGAGGAGGCGGCACCATCGCCTACATTCTGGCGCTGTATGGTATGAACGTCATCGACAGCGGCGTGGCAGTGCTGAATATGCATGCCCCCTGGGAAGCCACCAGCAAAGCAGACGTCTATGAGACCAAGCGGGGCTATGTCGCCTTCCTGAACAGGGCGGAGAGGATCGGGTTATGATACAGGAGATCGCCCCCAAAGTTCTGGATAATACTTACCGTCCCATGCATCCAGAGGCAGAGGACCCTGTGCTCTGCTATGACGGGGAAGCTGTGGCAGTCCGCAGAGACGGGATGGAGCATCTGACATTTCCGATGCGGAGAGAGTTTTCGGCGTCAGATACGCATTTTCGCTATCTGTTCTCCATCGATGAGGACCACTACTACCTGTATGATGGAGAGAAGCCAGAAGGAATGCCCCAGGAGCTGGTCAGGATGCTTCGGCAGAGAGAAGACAGGGACAAGTGCATGGCGGCAGCTACCGGATTCCATCTCTATAGCTGGTACCGGGATCACAAGTTCTGCGGTCGTTGCGGCGCGCCGCTGGTCCACGATGAGAGAATGCGTATGCTCCGGTGTCCTTCCTGCGGGATGGAGCACTATCCGGTGATTGCGCCAGCCATCATCGTTGCAGTCTATGATAGAGACCGGCTGCTTCTGACCAAGTACACCGGACGTGCATACAAACTTTACGCACTGATCGCCGGGTTCACAGAGATCGGGGAGACCCCTGAAGAAACAGTGAAACGAGAGGTGCTGGAAGAAGTAGGATTGACGGTGGATCATATCCGCTACTGGGGCAGCCAGCCCTGGGGTGTGGATCAGAACCTGCTTCTGGGCTACACTGCTCAGCTGGCCGGGCCGGACCGGGTGCGCATCGACGAGGAAGAACTGGCTGTGGCAGAATGGTTCCGCCGTGAAGAAATACCCATTGGAGATGACTACATCAGTCTCACCAGAGCCATGGTGGAGTCGTTCAAGAAAGGAGAATTCTGATGTATGATGTTTTGATCGTAGGCGCAGGACCGGCGGGAATGTCGGCCGCAATCTACGTACAGAGAGCAGGCAAGTCCTCCATCGTTCTGGATGAGAAAGGATACGGAGGACAGATCGTTAATACGAGAGAGGTGGAGAACTATCCGGGCGTGAAGAGCGTATCCGGCCCTGAGTTCGCCCGGGGGTTGTTCGAACAGGCATCCTCGCTGGGCGCCACCATCAGAGTGGAGAAGGTGACAGGGATCCAGCCCCAGGAGGACGGGACTTTCGATGTGATCAGCGGATCTGAGACCAGAAACGTGAAGGCGGTGATCCTGGCTACTGGTGTCAAGAATCGCAAGATGAACGTGGATGGAGAAACACGGCTGACCGGATCCGGGGTGTCCTTCTGCGCCACCTGTGACGGAAACTTCTTCCGAGGTCAGCAGGTAGCCGTGGTGGGCGGCGGCGATACCGCTCTGGAGGATGCAGAGACGCTGGCTGGCCTCTGCGAGAAAGTGTACCTGGTCCATCGCAGAGATCAGTTCCGCGGCAGCGCCACCACAGTAGAGCGTCTGAAGAAGATGGAGAACGTAGAGTTCGTGTTGTCGACGCTGCCGGTGCGCATCGAAGGGGAATCCGTGGTTGAAGGACTGCGGGTGCAGAACCAGGTGACCGGTGCTTACACAGTGCTCCCGGTCAGCGGTGTATTCGTTGCGGTGGGGCAGGACCCCGACAACAAAGCCTTCGCGGCGCTTCTGGACCTGGACAAAGCCGGCTACATCGTGGGCAGTGAGGATTGCAGGACTTCCAAGCCGGGAATCTTTGTGGCAGGCGACTGCCGCACCAAGAAGGTACGTCAGCTCACCACCGCGGCAGCAGATGGCGCGGTAGCAGCACTGGCCGCAGTGGAGTACGTCAACGAACACCAATAAGGAAAAAGATATACCATCCGTGGCCGGAGTATGATATAATGAATCTGCTAGGTATTGAAAAGTAATGGAGAGAGACTATGGAACCAAAATATAAGCGAGTTCTCCTGAAAATCAGTGGAGAGGCATTGGCAGGAGAAAGCGGCAGAGGAATCGCTGAGGAGATGACCAACAACGTAGCCGAGCAGATCAAGAAACTTGTAGATCTGGGCGTTGAGGTGGCGGTCGTTGTCGGGGGAGGCAACTTCTGGAGAGGAAGAAGCAGCCAGGATATGAACCGGGAGACGGCAGACTACATCGGCATGCTGGCCACGGTCATGAATTCTCTGGCTCTGCAGGATGCGCTGCTGGCTCATGATGTACCGGCGAGAGTGCAGACCTCCATCGAGATGAGGGAGATCGCAGAACCGTACATCTGGAGAAGGGCCCTGAAGGAACTCAGCAGAGGGGAAGTAGTCATATTCGGAGGAGGCATCGGGGAACCTCATTTCTCCACCGATACGGCGGCTGCACTCAGAGCGGTGAACATCGCGGCAGACATGATCCTGCTTGCGAAGAACATCGACGCGGTGTACTCTGATGATCCCAAGACCAACCCGGACGCTGTCCGGTACGAGCAGCTTACCACCAAGGAGGTGGTAGAGAAGGAACTGAAGGTCATGGATCTGACGGCAGCTACCATCTGTATGGAGAACAACATGACGATACAGGTGTTTGGCCTGGCCGAGGAAGACAGCATGTTGCGTGCTGTCTGTGGAGAGAAGATTGGAACTTTGATCAAATAGCAAATTGCAGGAGGTAACACAATGAGCCATTCCACCAAAAGCATCGACGAGAGAATCGACAGGACCAAGGCAGTCCTGAAAGAGAATCTGAATACAGTCAGAGCCGGCAGAGCCAATCCGGCGCTCCTGGATAAGGTCATGGTCGACTACTACGGGACACCGACCCCGCTGAAGAACCTGACCAATATTTCCGTTCCTGATCCGCGTCAGCTGCTGATCACCCCCTTCGATCCCAAATCTCTGGGAGATATCGAGAGAGCCATCAATGCAGCGAACGTGGGGATCACACCCAGCAATGACGGGAAGAACATCCGTCTGGTCATCCCTCAGCTGACAGAGGAGAGACGTAAGGAACTTACCAAGTCCACCAAGAAGATGGGAGAGGAGGCCAAGGTGGCCGTCCGGAACCTCAGAAGAGAGGCGAATGACAGTCTGAAGAAACAGCAGAAGGCGGGCGAGATCACCGAGGATGACCTGAAGGAAGACCTGGACGAGATCCAGAAGAAGGTCGACCAGGCAGTCAAGGACATCGATGAGATGATCGCAGATAAGGATAAGGAGATCATGGAAGTTTAACGCACATCAGAACAAAACCTGCAGGACGGGTTTTGTTCTTGCGTATGGAGAGAAAATGCTGGATTTAGACAGAATGCCCACACATGTAGCCATCATAATGGATGGAAATGGCAGATGGGCCAAACAACACGGCGTCCCAAGGCTGGCCGGTCACAACGCCGGCATGGAGGCCATGAAAGAGATCGTCAGGCGTGCTTCGGATCTTGGGATCAGGTATCTGACGGTATACGCCTTTTCTACAGAGAACTGGAAGCGAAGCCAGGAGGAAGTCTCCGGGATATTCAAGCTCCTGGTGAAGTTCGTCAAGCTGGATCTGGACGAACTGGACGAGAAAAACGTCAAGGTCATGACCCTGGGAGACTACAGTGTGATCCCTTCGGCCGCCCGCAAGAGCCTGGAGAAAACATTGGCCCAGACGGCAAACAACACCGGACTGCAGTTTAACATTGCGATCAACTATGGAGGACGTGACGAGATCACAAGGGCGGTGAACCGCATCGCAGAAGAGATACGTACAGGCAGCCTGGAAGGGGAGATCGATGAGGAGACCATAAGTCGTTATCTGTATACCGGAGACGAGTGTGGGAATGTGCCGGATCCGGATCTGATCATCCGCACCAGCGGAGAAGAACGGCTTTCCAACTTCTTGCTATGGCAGTGCGCTTACTCTGAGTTTGTGTTTACAGATAAGCTCTGGCCAGACTTCACACCGGAGGTGTTCGAGGAGATGATCCAAATCTATCAGAATCGTGACAGGCGATATGGAGGGAGAAAGTAACATGAAGACAAGAATCATATCCGGGATCTGTATGGTCCCCCTTCTGGCAGTGGTGTATTTCGGCGGCTATCTGCTTGCGGCGCTCTGCATATTGATCGGGTTCATGGGAGTGAAGGAGTTCTACAACGGCTTCAATGCCATGAAAGTGCAACCTTCCTTTCCAGTGGCAGTGGGCTCGCTGTTTCTGCTTTACCTGATCCATGGACTGTGGCCGGGAGAACCGGTCTTGCTGGCGGGCTGGCTGGTACTTTCCGTGATGGCAGGGTCCCTGGTGATGTTCGACGTAGAGCATCACACCCCCATGGATGCCATGGCCACCATCGTCGGCATCGTATATATCATCTTCTTCTCGTACCACGTGGTGTTGGTGGACGGTACCGGAGAATACCGGATCATGATCTGGCTGGTACTGCTTTGTGCGTTCGGATCAGATATATTCGCCTATTTCTCAGGCGTGTTCCTGGGAAAGCACAAGATGTGTCCGCACCTGAGTCCCAAGAAGACCTGGGAGGGTGCTGTGGGCGGCGTGCTTGGAAGCGCCCTGGTCTGCGGATTGTTCGGATACTTTCTCTGCCCGCAGTACCTGGTCCACTGTATCATCATCGGGGTCATCGGTTCTCCGATCTCCATGTGCGGTGACCTGACCGCCTCCGCCTACAAGCGGAAGATGGGGATCAAGGACTACGGGAACCTCATTCCGGGACACGGCGGGATCATGGATCGGTTTGACAGTGTTCTGTTCACCGGACCGTTTGTTTACTACTATATCGCTATCGTGATGCAGCATTTTCAGCTGGGATAGACAGGAAGCAACATGAAGAAGATTACTATTCTGGGAAGCACCGGTTCCATTGGAACGCAGGCGCTTTCCGTCATTAGAGACAACCCTGCACGGTTTGTGGCCGTAGGAATGACCTGTGGCCGTAATATTGAGCTTTTCCGGCAGCAGCTGGCAGAGTTTCGGCCCCGTTATGCGGCGTGTCTTCGGAAGGAAGACTGCGAACGGCTGGCCTGGGAGTTCCCCGGGGTGGCTTTCTTCTATGGGGAAGAGGGAATCGATCACGTTGCCACAGAGGACTGTGATGTGCTACTGAATTCCCTGATGGGTATGCGTGGACTGGTGCCAACCTACAAGGCTATCCGTGCCGGGCATGACATCGCCCTAGCCAACAAGGAGACCCTGGTGGCCGGCGGCAGTGTGGTCATGAAGGCCGTCCGGGAGGAGGGCGTGCAAATGCTCCCCGTGGATTCCGAACACAGCGCGATCTTCCAGTGTCTCATGGGGAACCAGGGTAAGAAGATCCGAAGGATCCTGCTCACCGCGTCCGGTGGGCCTTTCCGGGGCTGGTCCAGGAAACAGCTGGAGAGCGTGACCCCGGAGATGGCGCTGAAACACCCCAATTGGAGCATGGGGCAGAAGATCACTATCGACTCTGCCACCATGATGAACAAAGGATTGGAGATGATCGAGGCCAGATGGCTGTTCGATGTAGATATCGATGATATTCAGGTACTGGTACATCCCCAGAGCGTGATGCACTCCGGGGTGGAGTTCTGCGATTCGTCGATTCTTGCCCAGCTGGGCGTTCCGGATATGCGTGTTCCCATCGAGGTGGCGCTGGCGTATCCGGACAGGCTGGAGACTGGTTATGAGAGTCTGGACTTCTTTGGAAAGGCAGCAAGTCTCACCTTCCAGAAACCCGACATGGATGTGTTTCGGTGTATGGGTCTGGCAATCGAGGCCTCCAGAGAAGGAGGCAGCTATCCAGTGGTCATGAACGCGGCCAATGAGATCCTGGTGCAGGCCTTTTTGGACAAGCGGATCGGGTTTACCCAGATCGCGGAGGGAATCCGTCAGATGATGGAGTCCCACGACAAGGTGGAGGATCCGGATCTTGAGACCATCGTTGCCATCGACCGAGAGACCAGAGAAAAGACAGAGAGGATATTGCTATGAAGACAGCGATACTTGCGATCCTGTTGTTTGCCTTGATGATCTTTCCCCACGAGCTGGGGCATTTTCTTGCGGCGAGATTGCTGGGAGTCAGAGTCAACGAGTTTGCCTTTGGGATGGGTCCGGCAATCTGGAAAAAACAAGGCCGGGAGACACTGTATTCCATTAGGATCCTTCCCATCGGCGGTTACAATGCCCTGGAGGGGGAGGATGGCGACTCAGAGGATGACCGTGCATTCTGCAACAAGCCATGGTGGGCGCGCATCATCATTCTGGTGTCCGGTGCGGCAATGAACGTGCTCATCGCGTATCTGGCACTGACGGTGATGTTGGGGATCCTGGGGTTCGCCAGTCTTCAGGTGCAGGAGGTGGTGCCGGAAAGTCCGGCAGCCATCGCCGGGATGCAGCCGGGAGATACCATCGTGGCCATCGATGGACAGCGTACTCGTGATGTGGACGATGTGGCAGAGGTCATCGTCAGGGGGAAGCCCATGACCGTGACCGTTGAACGGGAGGGGAAGAATCAAGACCTTACCGTGACTCCCGAAAAACAAGACCAAGGTTACAAGATCGGTATCACCTGGGGAAGAGAAAGAAGTGTTCTGAAGTCACTTGGCTACGGTGCCATCGCCACGAAGAATCTGGGCGGGATGATGATCGATGCATTCCATCAGTTGTTTACCGGCGGAGTGAAGGCGGACGATGTAGCAGGTCCTGTGGGGATGGTGTCGCTGGTGCATCAGACAGAGTCCAGGGGATTAACCTCCTTCCTGATGCTGCTGGCACTCATCAGCTGGAACCTGGCCATTCTAAACCTGCTTCCGTTTCCAGCCCTGGATGGAGGTCGCATCGTATTCGTCATCATACGGCAGATCACAGGAGAAAAGATCACAGACCGGCAAGAGGCTATGGTGCATGCAGCGGGAATGATTCTGTTGCTGCTTCTGGTGGTGCTGGTCACCTGGAATGACATCAGCAGGCTGCTGCAATGATCAATCCGGGCAGCGTAGCAAGAGGAGTAAGACGATGAGTAAACAGGTAATGATCAGAGATATTCCCATCGGCGGTGGGGCACCGGTGGCAATCCAGTCCATGACCAATGCGGATTCCAGAGACGAGAAAGGGATCACCGAACAGATCGCCAGGCTGCAGGATGCCGGGTGTGATATCGTCCGGCTGGCGGTACCGGATCAGGAAGGTCTGGAGGTGTTCCGCCGCGTGCGGCAGCATACAGATATGCCCATGGTGGCAGACATTCATTTTGATTATCGCCTGGCCATCGGCGCTATGGAAGCCGGTGCGGACAAGATACGTATCAACCCTGGCAACATCGGCTCCGATGAGCGTGTATGTGCTGTGGTCGATGCGGCAAGAGAACGGCAGATCCCCATCCGCGTCGGTGTCAATTCCGGTTCTCTTGAGAAGGATATCCTGGAGAAAAACGGTGGTGTCACTGCGGAGGGACTGGCAGAGAGTGCCCTTCGGAATGTAAGACGCATCGAGGATATGGGCTACGACAATCTGGTGATCTCCATCAAGTCATCAGATGTGGCCATGACCTATCAGGCGCACAGGCTGGCCGCCCAGAACACAGAGCATCCCTTTCATATCGGGATCACGGAAGCCGGTACAGTCCGCCGGGGGAAACTGAAATCCGCTGCAGGGCTGGGCGCATTGCTGCTGGCTGGCATCGGCGATACCATTCGTGTGTCCCTGACCGCAGATCCGGTAGAGGAGATCTATGCGGCCAGAGAGATTCTGGAAGTGATCGGAATGAGAGAACCCAGGTACGATCTGGTGTCCTGTCCCACCTGCGGGCGCACACGGATCGATCTCGCGGCTCTGGCAGAAGATGTGGATCGGCGGCTTGCTGCTATGACCGACCTTCCACCAGGACTGAAGGTCGCAGTCATGGGATGCGTGGTAAACGGCCCCGGCGAGGGAGCATCTGCTGACTTCGGCTGCTGCGGCGGCGACGGCAAGGGGATGATCATCGCCAGAGGGGAAGTCATCAAGACAGTGAAGGAAGAGGATCTTGCAGAAGAGCTGATCCGGACGATTAGAAACGCATGAACAAAGTATTTGTTGACAATATAGATTGGAAGAGAGTCGGAAAAGGACCGGATGATCTTCAGTGTGAGATCCTGGATGCGATCCTTAGCGAGCATACCGGACTCCTGGAACTGAAGGTCAGCCTGGATTTTGTGTTGCCGCAAGAGGCAGAGGAGCAGATCGCGGACAGGATCTCTGTGGAAATCCCCGGCGTCAGCCGCGTGCGTATGCATTTCGTTAGAGAGGATTTGGCCATAGAGGAAACGATTGCAGTGGCTCTGGAAACAGAACGGGTGCTGCGACGCCACAACGGCTACTACTTTGGCCGGATCGATCCCGGGAAGGTCGTCGTAGAAGGGGAGCAGGTCACCATCTTCACAGTGGGGCAGACCATGAGTGAGACTCTGAACCATAGTGCGGCCAGGTTTGTGGACGAGGGGCTATCCGGACTCCTTAAGCGGCCTATCCGTGTCATGTTCCGCAATGACGCGGAGCAGTATGATCTGGTCGAGAAGGAGCTGGAGAACCGGATCATCGCTGAACAGGCGGCGGCACCCAAGCCTGCAGCGGGAGATGCTCCGAAGCCCAGGTCAAGCGCACCTGCCGGGAAACCGGTGGGCACACCCAAGCGAAACAGGCGGCGACGGGGCGGTCTGGGGAACAAGGTGACCGGGAACTCGGTGCCCTTGGCTTCGTTGTCCCCGGAAAGCGGTGATGTGGTGGTTGAGGGGATGATCTTCCACCGAGAGGAGAAACCGATCCGAGACGATCGGCTGGTGGTCTCTCTTGTCATTACGGACAAAGCCACCTCCGCTCGGCTCAAGTTCTTCATCGAGAATGAAAAATGGGCGGAGATCGGAGATACATATAAGGAAGGTACTTATGTGGCTGCAGAGGGCACCACAGAACTGAATCGATTTGACAACCTACTGGATGTGATGATTCGTAACATCGAGGTGCGACAGGCACCCCGGCGGGAAGATCACTACCAGGGAATACACAGGGTGGAACTGCATGCCCACACCATCATGAGCGACATGGATGGAATGAACGATCCGGCACAGATGGTGAACACAGCGGCAGACTGGGGACAGCCGGCGGTTGCCATCACGGACCACGGTGTCGTTCAGAGTTTTCCGGACGCATTCGGAGCGGGGCAGAAGCGCGGCATCAAGGTCATCCTTGGCATGGAAGGATATGTGTTCGAAGACAGGGACCGCATCCAGGAGGACGGAAGCATCGACTACAAGGGAACCCGAAAGGATCCGGTCAAGACCAATCACATCATCCTTCTGGCGGCCAGCCAGGAGGGGTTGAAGAACCTGTACAAGCTGGTCTCCATCTCGCATCTCCACTATTTCTATCGCAGGCCCAGACTTCCCAAGTCGGTGATCCGACAGTACCGGGAGGGGATCATCATCGGATCGGCCTGTGAAGCTGGCGAGGTATACAGGGCAGTACGGGAGAATCGGCCGCAAGAGGAAATCGATGAGATCGCCTCCTTCTATGACTATCTGGAGATCCAGCCGTTGATCAACAACCGGTTCATGATCGAGAATGAGCGGTACCCGGAGGTAAACTCCTGGGACGACCTGCGGGAACTTAACCGCAGGATCATTGCTCTGGCAGACCGGTTGGGGAAACCGGTGGTGGCTACCACAGACGCCCATTATAACGAGCCGGAGTCCGCGATCTTCCGCAACATCATCATGATGGGAAAGGGGTTCAAGGACGCGGAAAACGGAGAAGGCCTCTATCTGCGTACCACCGAGGAAATGATGGAGGAGTTCGCCTATCTAGGAGAGGAAGACGCCTACCGGGTGGTAGTGGAAAATCCCAACAAGATTGCGGACATGATCGACGATGTCAGGCCGGTTCCCAAGGAGAAGTGTCCTCCCAAGATCGAAGGGGCCGAGGAGACGCTGCGAGTCACCTGTATGGAAAGGGCACATGAGATCTACGGGGATCCTTTGCCGGAGATCATACAGACAAGGCTGGATACAGAGCTGAATGCGATCATCAGCAATGGCTACGCGGTGATGTACGTGTCGGCCCAGATGCTGGTGCGCAAGTCCAATGAGGATGGGTACCTGGTGGGATCGCGAGGTTCCGTGGGATCCTCCTTTGCGGCCACCATGGCAGGGATCACGGAGGTAAACCCCCTGGATCCGCATTATATCTGTCCCAACTGCAAGCACCTGGAGTGGGGGGATATGAACCTCTATGACTGCGGCATCGATATGCCGGAGAAGGCGTGTCCCCATTGCGGCACCATGATGCACCGGGATGGGTTCACCATTCCCTTTGCCACCTTCCTGGGTTTCGAGGGGAACAAGGAACCGGATATCGACCTGAACTTTGCGGGTGAGTATCAGGCCAGAGCCCATAAGTATGTGGGGGTCATCTTCGGCGAGAAGAACGTTTACAAGGCAGGTACCGTGTCCGCAATTCAGGAGAAAACGGCGAAAGGCTTTGTGCGGAAATTCGCCGAGGAGACAGGACGGAGCATCAACGAGTTCGAACTGAAGCGGCTGGCCATCGGATGCACCGGTGTCAAACGGACAACGGGCCAGCATCCGGGGGGCATCGTCATCGTACCGGACGACAGGGAGATATACGAGTTCTGTCCCATCCAGCGCCCGGCTAACGATACATCTTCGGACATTATCACCACCCATTTCGACTATCACAAGATCGACTCCAACCTGCTGAAACTGGATATCCTGGGGCACAACATCCCCTCCATGATCCGTCATCTGCAGGACATGACCGGGGTGGATCCCATGGAACTGGATCTGTCGGATCGGACGGTACTGTCCATATTCAATGGTACAGAGGCACTGAAGATCCAGGATCCGGACTACCAGTTCACCCATGGAAGCTACGGGATTCCGGAGTTTGGAACATCCTTTGTGCGGGGGATGTTGGACGATGTCAAACCGGACAAGTTCGCTGATCTGGTGCGTATGTCAGGCTTCTCTCACGGGACAGCCGTATGGCTTGGAAATGCTCAGGACTACATCCGGGAGGGCGTGGCCACCATGCGCGAGGTCATCTCCACCCGTGATGATATCATGAACTATCTGATCTTGAAGGGTCTGGAGAACGAGAAGGCTTTCCAGATCATGGAGGATGTCCGAAAGAAGAATCGAGTCCTGAAGGAAGAGGACAAAGAACTCATGCGGGAGCATGACGTACCCCAATGGTACATCGACTCCTGCGGGAAGATCGAGTACATGTTCCCCCGGGCGCATGCGGTGGCTTACGTGATGATGTCTTTTCGTCTGGCCTGGTACAAAGTCTACTACCCGGCGGAATTTTATGCGGCGACCTTCACCAATGCGGCGGATGATTTCGATGTGGCTACCATCCTGGCCGGCTCTGCGGCCATACTCAGCAAACTGGAGGAATACAGTCATCTGGAGAAGAACGAGCGTAAGAAGAAAGAAGGACAGATCACGGTGTTGGAACTTGTATATGAGATGTACGCCCGTGGATTCACCTTCCGGGATGCCGAGCTGGGTCTGTCGGATGCACTGAGATTCAAGGTGGTCGATGGACAGCTCGTGCTGCCCTATGTGGCTTTTCCT
The DNA here is from genome assembly GCF_000688015.1 of Eubacterium sp. AB3007. Classification (NCBI taxonomy): domain Bacteria; kingdom Bacillati; phylum Bacillota; class Clostridia; order Eubacteriales; family Eubacteriaceae; genus Eubacterium; species Eubacterium sp. AB3007. Next base: position 707,035 of record NZ_JIAD01000001.1, on the reverse strand, counting down.
GGAGTGGGAGCATCCGCGGCAGAAGCACTGGCAGATGCCTATGCGGAGAAACCCTTTGGGACCGTGGAGGAAGCCAGGAACCGTTCCAAGGTATCCAAGTCTGTGATCGAGACATTGCGGGAGCACGGTGTGTTCGACGGCATGCCAGAGACCGATCAGTTGACCTTTGCGATCTGAAGCCAGATCTGAGGCTGGCGCCCAAAGGTTTTCCTTGACAGTTTGCCGGATATATGGTAAAGTAATCTATGGAATCGTTAATACAAGGTGCAGAAGAGTGGGCAAACCCCACTCTTTCAGTTTTGTATGGAGGCAGAATGGCAAAGACACAGAAGAACAACATCCGTGATCTGGTCGGCAGAATCCTCACATCTTTCCTGGAGGAGCACGGACTGGAGCTCTATCATACAGAGTTCCGGAAGGAAGGCAAGGACTGGTACCTGCGCGTGTTTATCGACAGGACGGACGAAGAGTATGTAAGTACAGATGACTGTGAGGCGGTCTCTCGATTCCTCTCAGAGGAACTGGACCGGGAGGATCCGATCCAGCAGAACTACTATCTGGAAGTCAGTTCGCCGGGCATGGACAGACCGCTCCTGACGCAGGAGCATTTTGATCGGTATGCCGGCGAGATCGTAGACCTGAAGCTCTACAAGGCCAGAGACGGGCAGAAGGAGTTCCAGGGTAAGCTGATCGGACGGACGGATGGTGTGATCACCATCGAGACAGAGGATGGGCAGACAGTTGCATGCGGAGAGGACGAGACCGCAGGGGTTCGTCTTGCAGTGATTTTTTAGGGGAGGTAATAGCCAGATGAATAAAGAGTTTATCGAAGCGCTCAATGAACTCGAAAAAGAAAAAAGAATCTCCAAAGATCTTCTTCTTGACACCATTGAGAACGCGCTGGTATCCGCGTACAGGAAGAACTACGGGACATCGCAGAATGTTCGTGTAGTCATCAATCCGGACACAGGGGATGTCGCCGTTCTGATGCGGAAGGATATCGTGGAGGAAGTGGAAGACGAGATGACACAGATGTCCCTGGATGAAGCCATGGAGATCGATCCCCGTTATGAGATCGGGGATGCCATCGAATTCGCGGTGGAGCCGAGAGATTTCGGCCGGATCGCTGCTACCACAGCCAAACAGGTGGTGGTGCAGAGACTGAGAGAGACCGAGCGAAAGATGATCTACGACGAGTACGTGGACAGACAGGGGGAGATCGTCACCGGTGTGGTACAGAGAAGAAGCAACAACACTCTCTTCGTCAACATCGGCAGAACGGAGGGGATTCTCTCCGCCGGTGAGCAGGTTCCGGGCGAGCATTTCCGTGTTGGGGACAGACTGAAGGTATATATCATGGACGTGAAGGAAGCCACCAAGGGTCCGCAGGTCTTTCTCTCCAGATCCCATCCGGGACTGGTGGAGAGACTGTTTGAACTGGAAGTACCAGAGATCCAGGACGGGATCGTGGAGATCCGCGGTGTGTCCAGAGAGGCTGGTTCCAGAACCAAGATGGCCGTATGGTCCAACGATGAGAACGTGGATCCGGTGGGAGCATGCGTCGGTTCCAGAGGTGCCCGCGTACAGAATGTGGTGGACGAGCTCAGCGGAGAGAAGATCGATATCATTTTCTGGAGCGATGATCCTGAGGAACTGATTTGCAACGTACTAAGCCCTTCCGATGTGGAAGACGTGGTGATCGAGGATGAGGAAGCCCGTATTGCCACCGCCATCGTGCCGGATGATCAGCTGTCGCTGGCCATCGGAAAGCAGGGACAGAACGTACGCCTGGCGGCCAGAGTCAGTGGCTGGAAGATCGACATCAAGAGTCATACGCAGTACTACTCCGAGTATGAGGAGGATGAGATCATGGACGTGCCGGAGGAAATCACCGAGGAACCGGAGGAGGCTGTAGGTGAGCCGGAGGAAGAATAACGGAAAACCGCCGATGCGTCGGTGCATCGGGTGCATGGAATCAAAACCAAAACAAGAGATGATTCGCATCGCCTGGTTCCAGGAGAAGCTGTCTGTTGACCGGACCGGCAAGGCGAACGGGAGAGGCGTGTATCTCTGCGATGACCGTGCCTGTATCGAACAGGCGCGCCGGAAGAAGGCTTTGTCCAGAAGCTTCCGGACCAACTTCAGCGCGGAGGAGACGGATCCGATCTTTGAGGAGTTGTTGCATGATAAGTGATAAGCTGTTTGGATATCTGGGCTTTGCAGCGAAGGCCCGCAAGCTGAGCGCCGGATATAATACATGTCTTATGCTTGTAGAGAAGAGAAAGGTCAGACTTCTGATCATCGCGGAGGACACCGCCGAAGGATCGATCGAGAAGATGACACGGAAATGTGAGGCGGGGCAAGTCGACTATCGCATTTTCGGGACACGAGAGGAACTTTCCAGGATCACAGGACGGCAGGGGAACAACATCTTCGCTGTCACAGATGCAGGCTTTGCCCGAGTGATCCGTAGCGAGATAGACAAGATACAAGCGGAAGGAGAGGTGTTTAATGACAAAAAAGGTATATGAACTTGCGAAAGAGATGGGGATCGCGAGTAAGGACCTGATCGCAAAGGCCGCTGAAAATGGGATCGAACTGAAGAGCCATATGAGCAATGTCACGGCAGACGTGGAAGCAAAGCTCAGGGGAAACGGGGAGAAGAAAGCGACCACCAAGACGACGGCTACCGGCAAGAAGATTCCGGTAGGTAAGCCGATCGTGGATGAGGCTTTTCTCGCCAACAAGAAGAAACCTCCGGTGGGTAAGCCCGTAGTCGATGAGGCGATGCTTGCCAGGCGCCAGAAGGAGAGGACCGAGGACGATGCGGAGAGAACGGTCACAAAGCAGGCTCCTGCTGACAAGCCCGTAGAGAAGGCATCTGCTACGAAAGCCGAACCGAAGAAAACGGAGCGTACGCCAGTAGAGAAACCTGCCTCCAAGGCCATCGAAAAGACTGACGCGAAGCCGACACCAAAGAAAGAAGAAAAGAAACCGCAGATGGAAGAGAAGAAGCCTGCTGTGAAGACCCATACGGAGACCGGTGCAGGGAAGAAAGAAGACAGGAAGCCTGCCGGCTCCCGTATCAAGAGAGCCGGTGCCGATGCACCGCGTCCTCAGGGCCCGCGGATCATTCGGAAGGCCGGAGAGATCGACAATACGCGCAAGAACAGCACCACAGGCAAGAATGCTGACGACAAGCGGAGCAGGACCAGTTCCAGAAACGAGCACAGAAACGAGCGCCGCAGTGGCGGACGTCCCTCTGCTGGAACCAATGCGCAGAACAAGAGCGGCGGCAGAAGAAAGCCGGCGGTCAACGAGAACAGAGGCAGCAACCGCGTGCCGAAGGCAGCGCCTGCCGGAGGAACCTCCGGTGGCAAGAACCGTTCCGAGAGACGTGGAAACAACAACCACAGACATGATGACAGGAACAAGTTCGCCAAGTTCGATCGCAAGTCGCTGGAGAAGAAGGAACGCAAGAAGTACAACAAGCCGAAGGACGTAGAGCCGGAGATCGAAGAAGAAGTACTGCCAGAGGGCACCATCAAGATCAACGTTCCGATCACGGTGGCTGGTTTCTGTGAGCAGGCAGAGGTCTCTACCTCCAAGGTCATCATGACCCTGATGAAGCTGGGCGTTATGGCCAACATCAACCAGAACATCGACGAGGACACACTGATGGTCCTGGCCGAGGAACTGGGACTGGAGGTCGTGATCGGCAAGGTAGAGGAAGAGATCATCGAGGAAGGGATCGAGCATTTCGAGGACAGAGAGAAGGATCTGAAGGACAGATCCCCGATCATCACTGTCATGGGCCACGTTGACCACGGTAAGACATCTCTGTTGGATGCTATCCGCAACACCAACGTAACCTCTTCTGAGTCCGGAGGAATCACGCAGCACATCGGTGCATCCGAGGTCAGCATCAACGGACAGAAGATCGTCTTCCTGGACACTCCGGGACACGAGGCCTTCACCGCCATGCGTGCCAGAGGTGCCCACATTACAGATATCGCCGTACTGGTTGTCGCTGCCGATGACAGCGTCAAGCCGCAGACCATCGAATCCATCAGCCATGCCAAGGCAGCCGGCGTGCCGATCATCGTCGCCATCAACAAGATGGACAAGCCCGGAGCCAATCCGGATATGGTCAAGAAAGATCTGGCCGATCAGGGTGTCCTGGTGGAGGACTGGGGCGGAGACGTCATCAGTGTTCCCGTATCTGCCAAGACCGGCGAGGGAATCACCAACCTGCTGGAGATGATTCTGCTGCAGGCAGAGATGATGGAATTGAAGGCAAACCCCAACCGGCTTGCCCACGGTTCTGTGATCGAGGCCAGACTGGACAAAGCCAAGGGGCCTGTGGCCTCCCTGTTGATCCTGAACGGTACTCTGCAGGCTGGCCAAAGCATCGTTGCCGGTACATGTTCCGGAAGAATCCGTCGCATGACAGACGACAAGGGTAACGTGCTGAAGAAAGCCGGTCCGGCCACAGCGGTAGAAATCCTGGGACTGACAGACGTTCCTCAGGCGGGTGATGAGTTCGACGCCGTCAGGGACGATAAGACGGCCAGAGAGATCGCCGAAAACAGAAAAGAAAAGCTCCGCGAAGAGGTCCTGGCCAAGAATTCCAGCATGACCCTGGATAAGCTCTTCAGCCAGATCCAGGAGGGAGAGACCAAGGAACTGAACCTGGTCATCAAGGCCGATGTACAGGGCTCTGTTGGCGCCATGATTTCCTCTCTGGAGAAACTGAACAACGACGAGGTCAAGGTGAATGTGGTCCACTCCGGCGTAGGTACCGTATCCGAATCCGATATCATGCTGGCAGAGACTTCCGATGCCGTCATCATCGGGTTCAATGTCAGACCGTCCACCGCGATCGCGTCCATGGCAGAGCAGCACGGTGTGGAACTGCGTCTGTACCGTGTCATCTACGATGTGATCAATGATGTGGAAGCCGCCATGAAGGGCATGCTTGATCCGGAATTCAAGGAAGAAGTTCTCGGAAAGGCAGAGGTCAGAAATACCTTCAAGGTGCCGGGCGTGGGTATCGTTGCCGGTGCCTACATCACCGAGGGCAAGGTGGCCAGAAACAAGGAGATCCGTCTGGTCAGAGACGGGATCGTTGTCCACGAGGGCAAGATCTCATCCCTGAAGCGCTTCAAGGACGATGCCAAAGAAGTCAACCAGGGCTACGAGTGTGGTATCGGCATCGAGGATTATAACGATATCAAGGAAGGTGACATCATCGAGTGCTTCACCATGGTGGAAATCGAACGTAATTAGAAAGGAAGCCAATGGGAAAAGGATATAGACAGGGGCGTCTGGGAGAGGAGATCAAGAAGATCCTGAGCCAGATGCTCCTCAAGGAACTCAAGGATCCTCGCCTGGAAGGCATGATCAGCATCACGGATGTGGATGTGACGGGGGACAACAGCTATGCCACCTGTTACATCACCATCCTGGATCTCGCCGGTGACGAGGACAGGAAAGCACAGAAGGAGAAGGACGTACTGGAAGGATTGAAGAGCGCAGAAGGAAAGATCCGCCACAAGATCGGAAGGGAGATCAAGCTGCGCCACGTGCCAGAGCTGCTGTTCAAGATCGATCGATCTATGGAATACGGCAGACATATGGACGAAGTATTGAAAGGTCTGAATATTCATGACGAAGAAGAATGATAATTTTCAGACAGTCGCCGGAGTCCTGAAAGAGGCCTCCAGCGTGTTGCTCTATCCCCATATAAGTCCGGACGGGGATGCCATTGGCTCAACTGTAGCGATGGCAAGGGTCCTCAGACAGCTCGGCAAGACCTGCTATGTGGTGACAGAGGACGAGATTCCGGAGAACCTGCAGTTTCTGGACCATGGATACACGATGCCCATCGGAGAGGTCTCAGATGTCCCGACGGTGTCCATGTGCATCGACTGTGGTGAGGACGGAAGGTATCCAAAGCGGGCAAATTGGTTCCACCAGGCCCCCATCAGTATCTGTGTGGACCATCATCCCACTACAGAGCCGGTGTTTGACTACAACATCATCGATCCTTCTGCCGCTGCTGCGGCAGAGCTGATCTACCATCTTATCCGCGCACTGGATCACCCCATCGATCGGGAGACGGCAGAGGCACTGTATACAGGGATCAACACGGATACCGGCAGGTTCCAGTACTCCAATACGACAGCCCAGACCCACAGGATCGCTGCGGATCTGATCGACTGTGGTGTGGATGTGAATCGCATGAACGTAGAACTCTATGAGTCGCAGCGTCCTGAGAGAATGCGCATAGAAGCACAGGTCATGAACAACATGAAACTGTCTGCAGATGGGAAGTTCGCAATGGCGTATGTGACACGGGCCATGATGGAGGAGAACGATGTGCGTTCGGGCGATACGGATGCAGTGGTGGCCAATTTGCGCAGCATCCGCGGTGTGGAAGTTGCCGCATTCTTCAAGGAAAAAGCCGATGATGAGATCAAACTCAGTCTTCGGGCGAAAGGAAACTGCGATGTGGCAGCCATCGCAATGGCCTTCGGGGGCGGAGGGCACAGGAAAGCTTCTGGAGCCACTCTTACTATGAGTCTCCAGGAGGCGATAGATGCGGTAACCGAGAAGGTACTTAAGAGTATTGCAGATGAGGAATAACCAGAAAACAGAAATCACTACGGCCTCCCGTGACCAATGGCTGCGGGAGCATGGCGGTATCATCAACGTAAACAAGCCTGCGGGTCTCACCTCCCACGATGTGGTAGGGAGGTTACGCAGGCTCCTGTCCGTCAGGAAGGTGGGACACACAGGAACCTTGGATCCAATGGCGACGGGCGTGCTCCCTATCTGCGTAGGGAGGGCTACCCGCATCATGGAGTATCTGGATATGGATCGCAAGACCTATCGGTGTACAATGCGGCTGGGGCGGACGTACGACACCCAAGACGTGACCGGCACGGTGCTCAGTGAGGCAGAGGAATCCCGAATCGACCTGATCAGAGAAGAGGACGTCAGAAAGGCCTTTTCGGTTTTTCAGGGGGTGATCTGGCAACTGCCTCCCATGTATTCTGCCCGTAAGGTGGATGGGCGCAAGCTTTACGAGTATGCGCGCAATGGACAGGGGGACCAGATCCTGGAGAAAGTAAAACCCAGGCAGATCTATATCTGGGATCTGACGATCGATGATTTGTCTCTGGGGAAGGGCTATGACAGCGAGATCGTCTTCTCGGTAACATGCTCCAAGGGAACCTATATCCGCACTATCTGTCAGGAAGCAGGGGAGAGGCTTGGAGTCGGTGGAGCCATGGCCAGTCTGGTGAGAAACGGCACAGGCGGCTTTGTGCTGGAAGAAGCAGTGGATCTTGCGCAACTGGAGGAGATGTCACCGGAAGAGATCTGTGCCATCATGAAGGCCCCTGAGGAGGCACTGACCGCCTTCGGAAGGGTGCATTTGAGCGGACCTTTGGATATCCGGCGGATCACGACCGGGCTACCGGTGTGGACAAAGCATATTCAGATCGTTGAGGAGCCGGCATTCAAGACAGAAGTGTTCCCGCTTCCCATCAGAGAGGAGTTTCGGCGGACATATCTGGCGTATGCGGTACCAGAGGATGTATTCCTGGGTATCGTCACCATGGATGAGGACGGCGAAAACATACGGGCAGATAAGATATTTGCGGACGGGACGGGGCTCCTGGCCGGAAGAGAAGGAGATAGAAAGTGAGAGTTTTTGCGAATCTTGAGGACATAACAGGCATCGAACCAACAGCAGTTGCGCTTGGGAATTTCGACGGAGTACACCTTGGCCATCAGAAACTGATCAGCGAGATGGTGGAGCACGCACGGGAGCACGGGCTGAAAGCTGCTGTGTTCACCTTCTCCAACCATCCGAAGGACCTGCTCCCAAAGACCAGAAAGGTCAAGTGCATCCTGTATAAGAACGAGAAAGCGGAGATCATCGAGTCCCTGGGGGTGGACTACATGTTCGAGGTGCCTTTCACCAAGGCAATCATGAACATGGATCCGGTGGCATTCATAGAGAAGATCCTGCTGACCAGGTTCAACATGAAAGCGGCTTTCTGTGGTTTCAACTACCGGTTCGGTTACGAAGCGGCAGGTAATCCGGATGTGCTGCGGAACATCGGAATGGATCGAGGTTTTGACGTGTTTGAGCTTCCTCCTTTCAAGATCAATGACAACGTAGTCAGCTCCTCGCTGATCCGGACACTGATTGCTTCCGGGCAGGTGGAGAAGTGCATGACTTACATGGGACGCCACTATGAGATCGGCGGAGAGGTGGTGGTTGGAAACCGCCTGGGCCGCAAACTTGGGTTTCCTACTTCCAATCTGGTAATCGACACCAATATGGTGACACCGCCCAACGGCGTGTACGTGACGTACGTGACCTATGATGGCAAGCGCTATCCGAGCGTCACAAACGTCGGGAACAAGCCGACCATCGGCAAGTACAACAAGAACGTCGAGACTCACATCTTCAACTTTGACAAAGAACTCTATGGGAAGAATATTATCGTCGAGTTCCTAAAGAAGACCCGGGACGAGGTGAAGTTCGATGATGTCCAGGAACTGGCCGATCAGATCGTGCGGGACTGCAAGGAGGCAAAGGCATTCCATGAGGCGCTGGCCGCAGAAAAGGAGTAACTACCAAAAAGAAATTATAATTTTGATAAAATGCCCCTTGACATTGCGGTTGGAGTTTGGTAATATAAGTCTTGCAGTGATTAATTCAACTGTGTGTGGCGGTGTAGCTTAGTTGGCTAGAGCGTCCGGTTCATACCCGGAAGGTCGGTGGTTCGACTCCACTCGCCGCTACCATATGTGGGCGCTTAGCTCAGCTGGGAGAGCATCTGCCTTACAAGCAGGGGGTCACAGGTTCGAGCCCTGTAGCGCCCACCACATATGGCCAAGTAGTTCAGTTGGTTAGAATGCCAGCCTGTCACGCTGGAGGTCACGGGTTCGAGCCCCGTCTTGGTCGCCAATTTTTTAAAAAACTCGGACCATTTCCCTTTACAAGGGTAAGGGGAAGTGGTAAAATATCAACACATGGTGGGTATAGTCAAGGGGTTTAAGACACAGGATTGTGATTCCTGCATGCGTGGGTTCGAATCCCACTACCCACCCCATTACGTTGGGGTATCGCCAAGTGGTAAGGCAATGGATTCTGATTCCATCATGCGCAGGTTCGAATCCTGCTACCCTAGCCAATTAACTGAGATGTGACTTCGGTCGCATCTCAGTATTCACGAAAGTGGCGACATAGCCAAGTGGTAAGGCAGAGGTCTGCAAAACCTTTATTCCCCGGTTCAAATCCGGGTGTCGCCTCCAGTAAACCGTTGGGATCATAGGGTTCCAGCGGTTTTTCTTAATTCGACAGGAGGGATATAATGGATCAGAACGAGAAGCGTTTCTTTGAGATACTCGATGAGCTGAACATCAGGGAGTACGAGGTGCACGAGCATGTGGCGTTGTTCTCGGCGAAACAGGAGGAAGCGCAGGACTGCATGTTCCCGGGACTCAACGTGAAGAATCTGTTGATGAAGGACAAGAAGACAGGGCGCTACTATATGATCATTCTGGATGATATGCGCCGGATGGAGGCCAAACACTTCAAGGAGGTAACGGGGTGGACCAAGACCCGGTTCGCAAACGAGGAGGAGATGTGGGACCTGCTGAAGCTGAAGCCTGGTTCCGTGACACCCTATGCGCTCTTCAACGACGTGGACAAGCAGATCACCGTGGTGCTCGGTAATGAGATCGTGACGGCAGGGGAAGACACCAATATCAACTTCCATCCTTGCCGAAACACGGCCACCATCAGCATCCGCAAGAAGGACGTGATGCGGATCCTGGCGTATCTGGGGAACGAGATCATTTTAGAAGAGGAGACAGAGGAATAAGGACAATTCGCCCGCTGCTGGTACGGCGGGTTTTATATTGGTAAAAATGTGATATAATCATCTTGTGAGCACGTTGTTATAAACCGATATTGAGCTGATCAAATAAAAAACTCGCCGAAGCGAGTGATCCACACACTGTGGAGTCCGCAAAGCGGACGATTTGAATAAATTTTTATTTGAACTGGGGGTAATTTTGAATGGTAATTAGGCGGATGAACCGGTTCGATGTGTGGAGGCGGCGTTTGAGAGTGGTGCGATTCTGATTAGGGCGTCAAATGTGTGTTACTCAGAAAAAACAGGATATTTGTATTATTATACAGAAAAATGGTTGGCTGGAAGACCTGTCGACTGGCGCCTGTGGATGGTGAGTGCGGATTTACAGCGTTTTATCCACGTAGGGCTTTGTGGATGACGCACATGGAGGTTAGAACAGGGCGAAGTGGGAGGATATGAAGCGGTGAAGGAAGGAAATTGCGACGGAATGTGGAAAAATGTCCCTTACAGAAGGCGGCGGGGGTAATATTTGTTTCTGATTTTTGTGGTATGAAAATAGATGACTATACAAAATGGATAAAATGGCTGAATTGCAGTTGTTTTATCCAGAATGATAGAAGAGCTAGCTGCACCAATGCAGAGTTGGTGGGGAAATTGGGGCGATCTACAACGTTTTATCCACCGAGGGATTGAGGCTCTGTAGAATCTTGAATAAGTAGTAAACCGCTCGGGGGTACCATTCACATCATGTGGGTTGATCAGTTTTCTCTTTGGCGTATTATAGTATCTCTCCGTCGGAGCAGTATCGTAAGGACATTCGTACTTGATCTTCCGGCCCTGTGCTTTGGTAGAATGGACACCTTCTGGCGGGCCTCCTTCCAGGCAGTAGTCCGTACCCTGTCCAAGGCTTCCCCCTCAGGGCTACATACAACGGGTCAATGCTGCTGTCTTCTTCTGGATAGAACTCGCTGTTACAGGCGTTGGTCCATTTGGTCCCATCCTCAGAAGCGCCTGCTGCAGGCGCGTAACACGTCAAGCGTCTGAAAAACACCTTGTCGATAGTTTGGCAATCTGCTACAATGTTCATGAAGGAGAGTGGCCTCCGTTTTCGTAGTCGTTTGGCGGCGCATGGATGGGGACCGGGTTTTCGAGAGGACCTGATTATGATTGATTATGACATCAGAGTAAGAGTTGCGACGACGCAGATGGAGCCGGTTTGGTATAATGCCCATGAAACCATCACAAAGATGATCCAGATGATCCGTGAGGCAGCTTCTAACGGAGCGCAGCTGGTTGCTTTTGGAGAGTGTATGATCCCGGGGTACATGTATCATGTCTGGACGGAGAGGATGTGGGACGGCCATTCCAAATACGATCTCCTCCTCATGCAGAATTCCCTTGAGCTGGATGGGCCGGAGATGCGTCGTCTGATGCAGGCCGCAAAAGATAACAGCATTTATGTCGTCACCGGGTATATTGAACGCGATGGCGGCAGTCGTTACATGAGCGAAGTGGTGATTAGCGATGAAGGCAGGATTCTGATGAATCGCCGAAAGCTGAAGCCGACAGATGCGGAACGGTGTGTCTGTGGAGATGGAACAGGCGCGGATCTGAAGGTCGTGAAGACGCCCTTAGGCATTATAGGTACCACAGAGTGTTGGGAACATGTGCAGCCGCTGATCACGTACGCAATGAGTTCTATGCATGAGCAGATTCACATTGCAGCCTGGCCGGGGAATCGTTTCAATTCTCTGTATTACCTTACCCAGGCGTATGGAAATGTGATCGATTTTTCCAGGGTATACGCCATGCAGACGCAGACCTTTGTACTGATGGCCATGCCTCTGGTGGGGCAGGATTGTCTGGACTATTTCTGCGGCAACGATCCTGATAAACTGAAGGTCATGAGTAAAGGAGGAGGGTTGGCACAGATCATCAGCCCTTCGGGAGATTTCCTTTGCCAGTGGTTGCCAGATGATCAGGACGGCATTGTTTACGCCGACATTGACCTGAATGAGATTCTTCAGGCGAAGGCCATGGTCGATCCGGTTGGACAATACTCCAGACCAGATATCTTCTGTCTTCACATCAACAAAGGTGATAACCCCCATACAGTAGTTACCGGAAATCCTTCCGCTGATCTGGCTGTAGAGAGAGCAAATCACGCATTTGAAAACGACAATGGAAATCCTGTGGAGCGTGAGGGGCAGGTAGGGCAGAGCGATCTGCTGAAGGTATCCCCTGGTCAGTGGAACCATAAATAATACCAGCCTGTGGGGAACTGCATTCCTGATAAAACAAGCTGCAGTATAAAACAAGCTGCAGTGAACAACACCAAAAACGGAAGGGAGCCTTCCGTTTTTTTCGTGGTACGCCCGGCGAACGCGCATTCCTTGTGTGCAGGCCTTTGCATGAGACTGCCTACGCTGCTTTGTTTAAGGGGAGACGTATCTTCTCGCTGTTAAGCACCTTTGTGGTAGCATCAAGCGCCAGGCTGCAGATCACGGTGTAGATCATGCCGTATACGAAGGACCAGACATCGTGGAATACAGGGATGGACAGGGCCACAACAGAGCTGTCGATTATTCCAACCAGAAGGCCAAAGGACAGATTTGGCTTTTTTTGTTTGACGGCGACTATGATGAAGTCTGTACCGCCTGTGGAGGATCCTTCGTTGAACAGAAGGGAGTAGCCGATGCCTGAGGTGATGCCGGCCAGTACTGATGCTATAAGGCGGCTTCCATAAAATACCGGGAAGTAGCAGATCACATAGTCGATCATAAAAGAGCAGATCAGCATGGTCTTGATCGATATCAGAAAGAACTTCTTTCCGAGCATGCGGTATGTGAACAATATGATGGGTATGTTGATCAGGATCGTCGCGAGTCCGATCGGAAGGTCGAAGAATGGTACGTCGGAGGATTCATTTTCCTGATAAGGCGAAGTATACAAAGCACATTATCGCGGTGACGTTGTTCTCGGCAGTTTACTGGCTGTCGGTGACGGCGTTTACGGTTATAGAGAGCAAGGCTACAGCGTATCCGGGAAATGTGTTCATGGTTGCAGGGTTGCTCTTCGGGCTGCTCGTCATTCTCTACGACTTCACATTAAGGCGCAGGATCACATTCAGGAATATCGTTATCAACAAGCCGAGGATAGCGGTGTACACGGCGGTGGCGGTATCAGGCTTTGTGTTTATACAGCAGGATACATGGTATACCCAGAGCTATATCAACTCCGTTCCCGTTGTTGCGCATAACACCCATAAGATAGAGTATAACGACGATACAGGAGTTTACACCATTACCAAGTCCACCGACGATTTCAAGATCTTCATCTGACGGATATCCATATCGGCGGAAGTCTGTACTCCTACCGCAAGGACCTGAAAGCGCTGAAGGCCTGCTTTGCGGAAATCGAGCATACACATCCCGACCTGGTCGTGGTGACAGGGGATCTGTGTTTTCCGCTCGGTATCATGTCAATGTCGTTGAACAACACCGCACCTGTGGGACAGTTTGCGGCATTTATGCGTAACACAGGTATTCCGTGGGCCTTCACCTACGGCAACCACGACCCAGAATCGCTGGCTTCCGGCAATAAGAGGGAACTGGACGAGATCTACAAGTCGCTGTCGTTCAAAACATCCGCCAATCTGCTCTACCCTTACATCCAGCCAGATATTATGGGCAGAAATAATCAGCTTATCGAGATACGTAATTCTGACGGCAGCGACAAGGTGAAATACTTCTACGGAGAAAACCCCGGCGATCACGGCGGCATCACCAATGATCTTGTGTGCTGTTCCGACTACCCCAGCAAAATGTTTGACAGAGCCCTGCAATGCCGGGCATTGAAAAGGAAACGAAACAGCGTGGTGCGGAACTGAAAACCATACACGCAGACAATTCGTGGGAGTCTGAGCAGATACCGCTGGAGTCAATTGATCCGACGAATTGATGGGCAGAGGGGGAATCCTGTGGTCTGCTGAGAATGATTAAAGGAGTGTCCGGTCAGATTCGAGATCTGATGGGACACTCCTTTGTCAGTGATGGCTATTTCTCAAGTTTCGCTTCCAGTTCAGCGACTCTGGCTTCTAGTTCGGCTACTCTCTCTTCTGCGGATTTCTCCGGCAGCATGCTCCCGGTCTCCATGGCCCGGATGTGCCAGGAGAAGGCCTCAGAGAGGATGTGCGGGGTCTGTAACTTGCTTTCCTTGCAGGCTCTCTGGAAGTAATCCATCAGCATAGGCTTGTAGTCCGGATGGGCACAGTTCTCGATGATGGCCATGGCCCGCTGCTTGGGGGTCAGGCCGCGGAGATCTGCGTAGCCCTGCTCGGTGACCACCACCTGTACATCGTGCTCCGTGTGATCCACATGGGAGCAGAAGGGGACGACAGAACTGATCTTGCCACCCTTGGCGGTGGACACGGTGGAGAAGATGGTGATCCCGCCGTTTCTGGAGAAGTCACCGGAACCGCCGATTCCGTTCATCATGCCGCTGCCGTTGACATGGGTGGAGTTGACGTTTCCATAGATGTCGAACTCCAGGGCGGTGTTCATGGAGATCACGCCCAGGCGGCGAATGACCTCCGGGTTGTTGCTGATGTCCTCCGGACGGAAGATCAGCTTACCCTTGTACAGGTCGCATTCCTTGTCGAACTTCTCCTTCATCTCAGGAGAAGGGGTGATGGCGGTGGTGGAGGCGCAGACGGCCTTGCCGGACTTGACCAGCTCCAGCATGGAGTCCTGAACGACCTCTGTGTAGCAGGTCAGATCGTGGAAATCGGAGTCCAGCAGTCCGTAGAGGACGGCATTGGCCACGCTTCCGACGCCGGACTGGATGGGGAGCAGGGTGTCTGTGAGGCGGCCTGCTTCCACCTCGCCTTCCAGGAACCGGATGATGTTGTTCGCGATCTTCTGCGAGTTCTCGTCAGGGGCGGACAGAGGACGGAGCTTGTCCTGGATGTCCGTGATGACGATGGCACAGATCTTGTCCCAGCCGCATTCCATGTAGGGTTTGCCGATGAGATCGGCGGGGTTGGTGATGCCGATTGGCTTGCGGTGCGGCGGGTTGTCCAGCACGATGCAGTCGTGCATGCCTTCCAGACCCATGGGCTGCAGCGTGTTCAGTTCCACGATGACCTTCTTGGCGTTCTTGATGAATACCGGGGTATTTCCAACGGAGGTAGTGGGAACGATGGAGCCGTCCTCGTTGATCGCAAGTGCTTCCACGATGGCGATGTCGATGTCCGGCATGATCCCGTAATTGACATACTGAGCGGACTGAGACAGATGCATGTCCACGTAATCGCAGGTGCCGTTGTTGACAGCGGTGCGGAAGGCTTTGTCTGTCATGTAGGGCATGCGGTAGCGGAGCACGCCGGCTTCTGTGAGCTCGGTGTCGATCTCCGGACCGAGCGAGGCGCCGGAATAGATGTCGACCTTCAGTGTCTCGCCGTTTCTGCCGCGCTCTGCCAGTGCGTGGGGGACGGCCTTGGGGTAGCCGGAGGCGGTGAAGCCGCTGACGCCCAGCACCATGTTGTCCTCGATCATGGCGGCGGCGTCTTCCGCGCTCATGATCAGATCATATCCTCTGTCACTTCTGAGTCTTTCTTTGACTTTTGCATCCACTTGCATGATGATTCCTCCTATCAATAGCGTTCTTGATCGTAATTCAATTCCATGATAACACCAATGCAGGAAGGGAACAACATGATTTTTTGTATAAAAAAAAGTAGCTGTATACCGAATGAATCTCGAAGAGATCCCTTGTACAACAGCCACCATAGATATGTCATGTAATGACGATGTCATTACCCCAATGGTGTCGTGTCTGGTTCGATTTCCTGTTCTTCCAATACGCGCTCGTATTCGGCAAAAATCGCTTCTTTGATTCGGTTACGTGTCTCTGATGTGAGCGGGTGGGCGATATCTCTGAAATCTCCCTCTCCCATTTTGCGACTAGGCATCGCAATAAACGGGCCACTCTGACCTTCGATTATTTTGATATCGTGTACCACGAACTCATCATCAAAAGTAACTGAAACAATTGCTTTCATCTTGCCTTCGGAAGTGACTTTACGAACCCTTACGTCTGTAATGTTCATAGCAGCCCACCTTTCTGGCCATATTCTGTTTTGTCTATTATACACAATCGGAACCCATTGTGCAAGGAAAATCGATATCTTTTTTGACTAAATGTTTAAAAAGATGATCGAAATCGGAACGAATAATGTTTATTCGTACCGGATTTTGAAATTATAAAATAAAAATCGCAATTTGTAAAGCATTTTATGAAAGGTTATGGTATACTAAAGTGTCATGAGAATGAGGGGTAATGTTATATGATGGATTTAAAGAAATATAAGAACGTACATTGCATTGGTATCGGAGGCATCGGTCTCTCTGGAATCGCGGAGATCCTGCTGTCCAGGGGATACCGCGTGACAGGCTCAGACATGAAAGCTTCGGATATCACTGAGAAGCTGGAGCGCATGGGCGCGACGGTCTATATTGGGCACAAAGCCTCCAACGTGGAGGAAGCGGAACTGATCATCTATTCCGCCGCCATCGCAGAGGAGAACCCGGAGATCATCCGGGCGAGGGAGAAGGGGATTCCCCTCGCTTCCAGGGCGCAGGTGCTGGGAGAACTCATGGAGGAGTACGGGGCCGGCATTGCCATCAGCGGCACGCACGGCAAGACCACGACCACATCCATGGTCTCTCTGGTACTGGATGCTGCGGAACTGGATCCTACCATCCTGGTAGGCGGCAATCTGGCAGAGATCGGCGGCAACGCCAGGATCGGCGGTTCGGATTACTTTGTGACTGAAGCCTGTGAATACAGAGACAGTTTCCTGGAACTCAGACCGGATATCGAGGTCATCCTGAACATCGACTCCGATCATCTGGACTATTTCAAGGATCTCGACCATATCGTACAGTCTTTCCGCAGATTTGCGGAGGACGTGCACGAAGGAGGGAAGATCATCGCCTACGATTCCAACCCCTTTGTCAGCGAAGTCATTCGCGGCAGGGATAACGTCATCACCTATGGCTACAACCAATCCTGTACCTATCAGATAAGCGGGATCCGATTCGAGACAGACGGCATGCCTTCCTTTGATGTCCTTTACAGGGAGGCAGGTTCTCAGGAAGAGCCGAAGAATCTGGGGCACGTCAAACTGAATGTTCCGGGAGAGCACAACGTTCTGAATGCGGCGGCGGCCTTTGCCTGCTGTCACGTGCTGGGGGTAGAGGCAGAGCTAATCTGCAGGGAACTCAGCAAGTATAGCGGAACACAGCGGCGATTCGATACGGTAGGCGTCACGGATAACCACGTGAAGATCGTGGACGATTACGCCCATCATCCAACGGAGATCAAGGCTACCCTGTCAGCTGCCCAGAAGCTGCCCCACGAGACGCTGTGGTGCGTGTTCCAGCCCCATACCTACACTCGGACACTGGCGCTGTTTGATGAGTTTGCGGAGGCCTTTGAACAGGCAGATGTGCTCATTCTGGCAGATATCTACGCAGCCAGAGAGAAGGATATATACAACATCAATTCGGAGAAGCTGGCAGAGAAGATCCGCGCAGCCCATCCGCAGAAACCGGTCTACTATATGGGTGATTTCCGGGAGATCGCAGAGTTTGTCAATCGAGAAGCCGGAGATGGAGATCTGGTCATCACCATGGGTGCGGGTGACGTGTTCAAGGTTGGCAGGATGATCCTCGGACAGGAATAGATCATCGACACGCAAGGCATCGCTCTATAACATGGAGGTAGCTATGAGAAACGGAGTTTTTACAGATTATAAGGTGTTTGCCGGAAACTCGCACAGAGAACTGGCTGAGGAGATCACATCGATCATGGGCAAGCAGCTTGGGAAAGCCACTGTTAACAAGTTCAGCGACGGAGAAGTTTCTGTGAATATCTGGGAATCGGTCAGAGGCGTCGACGTATACATCATTCAGTCGACCTGTGAGCCGGTCAATGACAACCTGATGGAACTCTTGATTATGATCGATGCCGTGAAACGCGCTTCGGCAGGCAGGATCAATGCGGTCATTCCTTACTACGGATACGCCAGGCAGGACAGAAAGGCCAAGGCAAGAGATGCCATCACAGCCAAACTGGTCGCTAATCTGCTGATGGCGGCAGGTGCAGACAGAGTTCTGACGATGGATCTCCATGCCAATCAGATCCAGGGATTCTTCGATATCCCAGTGGATCATCTGATCGGTATGCCTATCATCGCCCACTATTTCATGAAAAAGAACATGGAAGACGTGGTGATCGTTTCTCCGGATCACGGAAGTGTTCCGAGGGCCAGAAACATGGCAGAATACTTCAACTGTCCCATCGCCATCGTGGATAAGCGTCGACCGGAGCCAAACAAGAGCGAGATCATGAACATCATCGGAGATATTGAAGGAAAGAACTGTATCATCCTGGATGACATGATTGACACAGCCGGGACCATCACCAACGCCGCCAACGCCATCAAGGATCTGGGTGCGAAGGCCGTCTATGCAGGCGCCACCCACGCGGTTCTCTCGGGACCTGCTGTAGAGAGGATCGAGAAGTCTGCTATTGAGGAGCTGGTCCTGCTTAACACCATTCCTCTCCCGGAGGAGAAGAAACTCGATAAGTTTACTACCTTGTCCGTAGCTCCGCTGTTTGCGGAGGCGATGACGAGAGTCTTCACCAACGGATCTGTAAGCAAGTTATTTGAGTAAGCAAAGGAATATGAGCAATCTATTTATCATCGTCGGCCTGGGTAACCCAGGCCGTAAATATGAGAATACAAGACACAACCTGGGGTTTATCACCATCGATCAGCTGGCGGAGGATCTGGACATACGGGTTAGCCGCCTGAAATTCAAGTCCCTGCTTGGGGAGGGGCGGATCGGCACCCGGAAGGTACTTCTGGTGAAGCCCCAGACCTATATGAACCTGTCCGGCGATGCGGTGCGGCAGATCATGGATTTCTACAAGGTGCCAGTCGAGAATCTTCTGGTGATCTATGACGATTTTGATCTGGAGGTTGGGGCTATCCGCATGCGGAAGTTTGGATCCGCCGGTACACACAACGGCATGCGGGATATCGTTCGGAAACTCAATTCCGATCGCTTTCCCAGGATTCGTATCGGCATGGGCACAGGCAACAAGGAAGAGCTGATCAGTTTTGTCACAGGCGGATTCCAGAAATCCGAGGTGCCGATTCTGGAGCAGGCGGTGCGCACGGCGGTGGATGCGACGAAATGCTTTGTGACAGACGGCCCAGACAAGGCCATGAATCTTTACAACACCAAGAAGAAACGCAAACAAAAGAAGGAGAAAGACCAGGAGACTCCAGCCTCTGAAGCGGCAGCGCAGAGGGAAGAGTCTTCGGGGGATGATCATAGAGAGTGATGAAAAAAGGGGTGACAGGGATCTCGGGTGTATCGGAGAGCAGGAGCGCTTTCCAGATCGCCGAGATCATCGAACAACAGAAAGGAAAGAGTCTGATCATCGTGCCGAACGAGCCGCGGGCAAGGAGGCTGGCGGATGATCTCTCTTTTTTTACTGGGAGGACTATTCATGTGATCCCGGAGGATGACCAGGTGTTCCTGCGCTACGAGGCCAGGAACCGGGACCAGATGCTCCGAAGGATCAGCGCCATGAAAGCTCTGGCATCAGAGGAGGACTGCATCGTGGTGGCGCCGGTCACCTCCGCCGTCAAGAGGACCGTTCCCTATGCGGTCTTTGCCGGGAAAGAGATACACATCCGGCTGGGGGAAGAGCACTTCCTTTTGGATATCCGAAACACCTTGGTAGAACTGGGATACGAACGGGTCCCTATGGTAGAGGCGAAGGGGGAGTTCAGCATCCGGGGAGGCATCGTGGATATCTTTGTGCCGGATATGGACGAACCCTGCCGGATCGAGTTCTTTGACACAGAGGTGGATTCCATCCGTACCTTCCACCTGGATACGCAGCGATCCCTCCATGCGCTGAAAGAGATCGTCATCGGTCCGGCGGGCCAGATGCCTCTGGATGACCGGCTCTTCGAAGAGGCGGCGAAACGGATCCGCAAGGCATACACTGCCCAGGCCACCAGGCTCCTGAAGAAGGACGCAGACCCGGAGGTGGTGCATACGCTGGAGGCGCGGCGCGACGAGCTGTGTGAGTACATCGAGAACAAAGCAAACCTCCAGATCCTGGAGAACTACATTCAATATTTTTACGATAAACCAGACCACCTATGGAACTACCTGGGGCAAGGGACAGTCTACGTGGATGATCCCGCCAGAGTCATGGAGACGCTGGAAGCGCGCGCCAAGGAAATGAACGACGATTTCCAGGTGATGCTTGAGCGGGGGGAGCTGATCCCTCAGGATCACGAGAGGATCCCCGGTCGGGAGGACCTGCAGAAGGCCTATGCGCACAGACCACTGGTGTTGCTTTCGCCATTTCCGAGGCAGATCAAGGGGATTGAAAAGTACGACGATCTTCTGAGTGTCCGTAGTTCACAGATGATGAGTTTCCGTGGTCACATGGAGCTGCTGGAACAGGAACTCACCGCCTATATAAACAAAGGATATGACATTACCCTGACCGTGAGCAGCCAGGAGCGGAAGAGTAACCTGGTAGAGTTTGTGGACCGGATGAGAGGCCTCTCCCATGTGACCTTCCGATTTGGAAGCCTGAGCCAGGGGTTCGTGTTCCAGGACAGGAAACTCTGCTATATCAGTGATAACGATATTTTCTCTGAGAAGAAGACGCGTCGCAAGAAGGTACAGAAAAGCAACCTGGGTCAGACCATCGACAGTTTTACGGATCTGAAGACCGGAGACTACGTGGTGCATGAGAGCTACGGGATCGGCCGGTTCGAGGGGATCCAGCGGCCTGATGTCAAGGGCATCACCAGCGACTACCTGAAGATCCGGTATGCCGGAAGTGACGTGCTCTATGTACCGGTAGAGAAGTTCGCCGTTGTCCAGAAATACATCGGGGCAGACGGAACGATTCCAAAACTGAATCGGCTGTCCGGTTCAGAGTGGAAGGCTACCAAGGCCAAGGCCCGACGCGCCATCGCAGATATGACAGAGGAGCTGGTGGCCTTGTATGCAGCCAGAGAGGCAGAACCCGGCTACGCCTTTGGAGAGGATACTGTCTGGCAGAAGGATTTTGAGGACAGTTTCCCTTATGAGGAGACAGGAGATCAGCTGCGTTGCATAGAGGAAATCAAGGCGGATATGGAAAAACCCCGCCCCATGGACAGACTCCTGTGTGGGGACGTGGGGTTCGGAAAGACGGAGGTGGCGGCCAGAGCCATCTTCAAGTGCATTTCAGAAGGAAGGCAGGCGGCGATCCTGGTGCCGACCACGGTGCTGGCCAATCAGCATTTCTATACCCTACGGGATCGGTTCAGCGATTTCCCCTTCCATGTGGAGATGCTGTCTCGCTTTCGGACGGGGAAACAGGAGAAGGAGATCATTGAAGGACTGGCCAGCGGCGAGGTGGATCTGATCATAGGGACACATCGAATCCTGTCGAAGGATGTGGTGTTCAAGGATCTTGGGTTGCTGGTGATCGATGAAGAGCATCGGTTCGGTGTCAAGCACAAGGAAGCCATCAAGCAGCTCCGAAAGAGCGTGGATGTGCTGACGCTGTCAGCAACCCCCATCCCCAGAACGCTGAATATGTCTCTGACAGGGATCAAGGACATGAGTCTGATCGAGGAACCTCCAGAGGAGCGGTATCCGGTGCAAACCTACGTGATGGAAGAGGATGATCGAGTCATCCGTGAGGCCATCAGCCGGGAATTGGACCGGGACGGACAGTGCTTTGTGATCTACAATCGAGTCAACGGCATAAGCAAAGTAGCAGAGCATATCCGGCAGCTGGTGCCGGAAGCCAGGGTGGCGACGGGACACGGAAGAATGAGCGAGCAGGCGTTGGAAGACGTGATGCTGAGTTTTGTGGATCACGAGATCGACGTACTGGTGGCGACCACCATAGTGGAGTCGGGCATCGATATTCCCAACGCCAACACCCTCATCGTCGTAGATGCGGATCGTTACGGCCTGGCACAGCTCTACCAGATCCGCGGCCGGGTGGGACGTTCCAACCGGATCGCTTATGCCTACCTGATGTACAGGCGGGAGAAAGTCTTGTCTGAGGTGGCAGAGAAACGACTCCGGGCCATTCGAGAGTTTACGGAGTTTGGATCGGGGTTCAAGGTGGCCATGCGGGATCTGGAGATCAGGGGCGCCGGCAATCTTCTGGGAGGAGAGCAGTCCGGGCATATTATGGACATCGGCTACGAGCTCTACTGCAAACTTGTAGATGAGGCGGTCAGACGTCTGAAAGGAGAGCTGCCGCCCATGGATCCGGAGGAGGAGAAGCCTGACATCTCCATTGAGCTGAAGGTCAGAGCTGGCATCCCCGATTACTATATAGAGAACGAATCGCAGAAGCTTTCCATGTATCGCAAGATCTCACGGATCCGTCGGGAAGCGGATGCAGAGGAGGTGTTGGACGAGCTCATCGACAGGTTCGGAGACATCCCCAAGGAAACCGAAGATCTGATCCGCATTTCGCAGATCCGGGCATTGGCAGAGGATCTGGGAGTGTTAAGGATCTATGAGCAGGGAAACCGCATCCTGTTCACATTTGGAGAGAACAACGGCCTGACGCCGCTGGCTGTAGTAAAGCTGGGCGATGCTTTCGGCGGACGGGCGTTTTTCCACGGCGGTGTGGAACCTTTCATCAGGATTCCATTGATCCCAAGGCAGAGGATCACTGATTCACTTAAGATGCTCAGCATAATGGAGGAAGCACATGTTATTTCAGAGAATCACCATTCTTGACGAGAACCTGGATCTGCAGGAGAACATGTTCGTAGGAACAAAAGATGACCGTATTGAGTATATTGGAAACACTATGCCGACGAATGCGGCGGACTACGGCGAAGGCTATGATGGGCGGGGCAGATTGCTCATGCCCGGGTTCTACAACGCCCATGCTCACTCGCCCATGGCACTGATGCGTGGGTATGGAGAGAACCTCTCCCTTGATGCGTGGCTTAACACCAGGATCTTTCCTTTTGAAGATAAACTGGATGGGAACGCAGTCTACTGGGGAACCATGCTTTGTCTGGCGGAGTCCCTGCGCAGCGGAATCGTATCCAGTTCGGACATGTATTACTTTGTGACAGATATGGCACGGGCCGTGAAAGTCAGCGGTGCCAAGGCCAATATCTCCCGGTCCATCGTAAGTTTCGACGATACACCCTTCGAGCAGATGCCATCAGTCCTGGAGATGAACCATGCCCTGCGCGCGATTCACGGGCAGGCGGATGGCAGGATCCTGCTGGATGCCAGCCTTCATGCGGAGTACACCAACACGGAGCGCGTGACCCGGGAAGTGGCCGCATGGGCGAAGGAGAATGGCCTGCGCATGCATATCCATGTTTCTGAAACAAAGAAAGAACATCAGGAATGCCAGGGACGCCACCAGGGACGGACACCGGTGCAGTATCTTTCGGACTGTGGTGTGTTCGATGTGCCGTCCATCGCAGCGCATTGCGTATGGATCGAGGGAGAAGACTACGACATCCTGAGGGAGAAGGGCGTTACGGTGGCAACCAATCCCTGCTCCAACATGAAACTGGCCAGTGGTATGGCCAACACTCCGGAGATTCTGCGGCGGGGGATCCGCCTGGCCATCGGGACGGACAGCGTTGCCTCCAACAACAGCCTGAACTTTCCGGAGGAGATGAAGATCATGGCTCTTGCCGGGAAGGTCATGTCGGCAGACCCTACGGTGATCACCCCAAAGGAAGTACTCTATGCGGCCACCAGAGCAGGTGCGCTAGCCCAGGGCAGAGAGGACTGCGGTCTTATGAAACAGGGCTACAAAGCCGACCTGATCGCACTGGATATCAGCGGAATCAATATGCATCCGATCCACTCTATGGCGACCAATCTGGTCTATTCGACAGATGTCAGTAATGTGGTGATGACCATGGTGGACGGAAAGGTCCTTTACAAAGACGGGGATTATGTTACAATCGATAAAGAACGCGTCATCGCGGAAACAGAGAAGGCAACGGCGGGGATCCTCGCCAGGCTTTGACGATAGAGGGGGGAGTGCATGCAGGTAGAGAAGGGGAGAACATTTCTGAAGGGGACGGCCATTCTGGCCGGCGCCGGCGTACTCATGAAGGTGCTGGGAGCGGTGTTCCGCATACCGCTGACCAATTGGCTTGGTGCCCAGGGCATGAGTTATTACGGAATCGCCTATGCCATCTACGGGCTGCTGGTGGTGATCGGTACCGCCGGTGTCCCAGTGGCGGTATCCAAGATGGTCTCTGAGAACATCGCGCAGGAGCGGTATCGCAATGTGGATCAGGTGTTCAAGGCGGCGCTGATGATTATGACGATCATTGGAGGCGTCAGTTTTGTGGTCTGCTTCTTCGGAGCGGACTATATCGCTGTGCTCTGCAAGATTCCAAAGGCATCGCTGGCCATCCGGGCCATGGCGCCTGCCTTGTTCCTGGTGCCTTTCTTCTCGGCATTCCGGGGATATTTCAACGGGCATCAGAACATGGCGCCTACGGCGTTCTCCGAGATCGTGGAACAGTTGGTACGCTGCGGGACCGGACTGGTCCTCGCCTATACCTTCTTCAAAGCAGGGGATCTGGTAAAGGCAGCAGCCGGGGCTTCCGGTGGAGCCTCCGCAGGGGCAGTAGGCGGTCTTCTGGTGATCTTCCTGATCTTCCTTGCCAACCGCAAGGTTTTCCGGCGACAGGCGGAAGAACACGATCAGACAACGGAGGATCTTCGCACACTGGCGAAGAAACTTCTGTGGATCGCCGTTCCTATCGTGATCGGCTGTGAGATAATGCCCATCATGACGCTCATAGACACGGGCATCATCACCAGAGTACTCCAGAACACCGGGTGGACACCGGAGGAGTCGGAGTACATGTACGGCCTGTTTAGCGGATTTTGCAACGCCCTCATCGCCTTTCCACAGATCTTTACCCAAGCGGTGGCTGTCAGCATCGTACCGGCGGTGTCTTCCCGCTATAAGGTGAAGGATATGCAGGGGGTCCATGATACCATCCGGCTTGGGTACCGGACAACGATGATCATGGCCTTTCCGTGCGCCTTTGGGATCTTTGTCATCGCGACACCGATCCTCAGACTGCTCTATTTCAACCAGTGGGAGTCCTGTGCGGATGCTACGCCGACCTTGATGGTCATGGCCATCAGCATCATCTTTCTGGCTACTATGCAGACGTCGACCAGTGTCCTGCAGTCAGTGGGGAAGCAATATATCCCGGTGAGGAATCTGGCCATCGGCTGTATCGGCAAGGTTGTTGTTACCTATATTCTGGTTGGAATCCACAGCATCAACATCATGGGAGCGGCATTTGGCACCATGTTTGCCTATTCCTTCGCCATGCTGCTGAATGCTTATTGTGTCAAGAAATACACAGGACTAACCTACAGTTTTACCATGACTTACCTGCGTCCAGGTATTGCCGCGGCTGGCATGGCTGTGGTGACCTGGCTGGTCTACCACGGTCTGTTCACTGTTCTGTCTGCGCATCACGGCCAGGTGGGAGCCAATATGCTGGCGACCGTGATCGCTATCCTGGCAGCGATGGTGGTCTATGTGATACTGATCTTCGCGGTGAAAGCGATCCACTATGATGAATTGGATCAGCTCCCCGGAGGAGGAATGCTGAAGAAGGTAATAGGAAAAGTATGGAAGCACTGAAGAACGACATAATGATCGATGAGACACTTTATGAGGCGGCTCCGGACGAGATCGAGGCCACCAGGCGCCTGTTTCAGATCGTTCGGATCCTGAGAAGGCTTTGTCCATGGGACAGCGTACAGACCCATGACTCGTTGCGTATCTGCATGCTGGAGGAAGCATACGAAGCGGTGGATGCGGTGATCAACCAGGATATGGATAACTATCGGGAGGAACTTGGAGATGTGATGCTGCAGGTGGTCCTGAATGGGATCATCGCTGAGGAGTCCGGCAGTTTCAATCTGACTCAGGTGATCAACGATGAGTGCGAGAAGATGATCCGTCGGCACCCGCATATTTTCGGGGACGCAGCCCACAAAGATATTGACAAAATCCTTGAAAAATGGGAAAATATAAAAGGCAATGAACACGGAGA
Organism: Eubacterium sp. AB3007; assembly: GCF_000688015.1. NCBI lineage: Bacteria > Bacillati > Bacillota > Clostridia > Eubacteriales > Eubacteriaceae > Eubacterium > Eubacterium sp. AB3007. The sequence goes on along the minus strand of NZ_JIAD01000001.1, from coordinate 680,938 downwards.
ATCCAGTGTTTCTCAGCGGCTTGCCTCCGTGCCGAAGGCGCTTCCGGCGCTGATGCGTGCAGGCAAGGTGCTGACCAAGGTGCAACGTGCGGATCTGGTTCCGGAGAATTTCATGGAGGCCGAATGCGGAGCCTATGAACCGAGGGAACAGGTCGCTGCGAGGTTGTGTATCGTTTCCTCAGGTCTTAAGCAGTCCCTGCAGCAGGGAAGGGATGATCTGGAGGAAATCATAGGTGAACTGCTTTTTCTGGTTGCAGATGCCGCCAGGCTTGCAGGGATCGATCCGGAGGCTGCTCTGAACGCCAGAACCCAGAGGTATGTAGACCACTTCACAGAGTTGGAGCAGACAGGGAGAGATAACAAGTAATTGACCATAGGGAGGTTGAAGATGAACAAGGCTGAACTAGTAGCAATCGTAGCAGAGAAATCCAATCTTACCAAGAGAAGTGCAGAGGTGGCGGTGAACGCTTTCCTCTCAACGATCGAGGAATCTCTTGTAAAGGGGGAGAAGGTACAGCTCATCGGATTTGGGACGTTTGAGACCAGGGATCGGAAGGAACGGCAGGGGCGTAACCCGCGTAAGCCGGAGGAAACCATTCGGATCCCCGCATCCAAAGCGCCAGTTTTCAAGGCAGGCAAGCCGCTTAAGGATGCAGTGAATAAGTAAGCAGGCAGTAGGGACGGCTCCGGTCGTCCCTGTGGTTTTTGTGCGCGGGCTGCAGTGCGGCGACGCGTGCGAGGGGAGGCAATGGATTGAGAATCGACAAGTATCTGAAGAACGCCAGGATCATCAAACGACGGACGGTAGCCAAGGATGCCTGTGATCAGGGACGGGTGAGCGTGAATGACAAGCCGGCGAAGGCCGGGTCTGACGTAGAGCCGGGAGATGTGATCCACGTGGAGTTTGGGAATGGCTCCATCACCGTAAAGGTGCTCATGACCGCTGAGTCAGTCCGAAAGGAAAACGCGGCGGATATGTATGAGGTGTTGGAGTAGTCCATATCCGGACAGGAAATGGAAAAGTTCACCATACGATCACTTGACATCGCCTGAAAACAAGGCTAATATGGAATCGTATAACGGTCAGGAGGTTATAATAATGAGGAAATATATCGCTGAATTTATAGGAACATTTGTATTGGTCGCCTTTGGCTGTGGCTCTGCTGTGGCAGCCAATTCGATCTTTATCAGTATGGGGTCGCCACTGCCCATCGCGTTTACGACACTGTTGATCGCATTCGCATTCGGACTGACTATCGTAGCAATGGCTTACTCCATTGGAAACATTTCCGGATGCCACATCAACCCGGCAGTCAGTCTCGGTATGCTGATCACGGGACGCATGGAAGTGAAGGACTTTGTCGGCTACCTGGTGGGACAGTTCCTGGGCGCTGTGGCCGCGGCTTTGTTCCTGATGGTGGTCTTCGACGGAAGAGACGCCCTTGGGGCCAACGGGTACGGTTCATCGAGTGCTGTGGGCATCAGCATGATGGGAGCCATCGGACTGGAAATCGTCATGACTTTCGTGTTCGTTCTGGTGGTGCTGGGTGTGACCGCCAAGAAGGAATACGCACCAGTGGCAGGACTGGTCATCGGACTGTCGCTGACGTTGATCCATATCTTTGGAATCCCCTTCACAGGGACTTCGGTCAACCCGGCCAGATCCTTCGGTCCGGCTGTCGTTTCCGGAGGAGACGCTCTGGTGCAGCTGCCGGTGTTCATCATCGCGCCGCTGATCGGAGGAGCGCTTGCGGCTGTCGTGTTCCGGCTTCTGTTTACAGAGGAAGAGGGAGATACCGCAGAGCACTCCATCATCGATGGACTCACTGCGAAGTTCACGGCAGGCGTGAAAGCAACCGAGGAACTGCTTGACGATGCGGGAGACGAGTTCGAGGAGACCTATGACTCTATGGTCAGCGACGAGACAGGGCTGGAAGGCGTTTCCAAGGTGCTGGACGAGGCAGGCGACGAGTTTGAAGAGACATTTGAGTCCATGCGCCAGGAACGTTCAGAGAGAGTTGAGGAAGAGACGGGAGAGGTATCGGCGGCGGAGATTCCTGCCGAGGAAGCACCTGTGGAAGAAGAGGCTGTGGCGGAAGAATCTGTGGAAGCGGACTCGGAGGAAGTGGAATCTGAGGAAGAACCCGGCGAGGAGGATACCGAGGAAGCGTCGGAGATCTCCGATGGAAAAGAATTCGATGAGACGTATGAGCTCATGAAGGAGAATCGCAACAAGAAGAAATCCGAGAAGGTGCATGAGGAAACTCCTGTCGAGGAGCCAGAGACACCGGCGGAGGAGGCTTCTGCTGAAGAAGCGGAGGCACCTGCTGAGGAAGCGGAGGCATCTGCTGAGGAAGCGGAGGCATCTGCTGAGGAAGAGGTTTCTGCGGAAGAACCGGAGACACCTGCAGAAGAGGAAACTCCCCTGAAGGAGGAACCGGCAGAAGAAGAGGCTCAAGAAGAATCCTCTGAAGATTCCACTGATGAGAATCCGGAAGGAAACTCCGATGAGCCTGCTGCAGAGGATGTAGAAGAGGAAGAATCTGCTGAGGAAGAGAAAGAAGCAGCGGAGGAAGAGCCTGCGGAATCCGTAGAGGAGCCTGAGGAGGAGGAAAAGACTGAGAAGAAACAGCCCGCCAGCCACCGCAGCAAGAAACGCAAGAAAAAGAATCCAAAGCACCAGAAATAACTTACCGGTTGACAGGTACCATTCTGTGACATATAATGAATGGAGTTTAATATTTCGGACAGTGACGGAACCAGTAGTCCTGTGTAACAACCTTACAGCGAGGGTGCAGATGGTGAGAGGCACCCGGTGAAGCAGAGTACGAATATCACTCCCGAGTCCGACACTTTAATGAGAGGCCCCTTGATAGAGGAAGGCAACTAGGGTGGTACCGCGGTTTGAGAAGATCGTCCCTAATCGGCATGCGCCGGCTAGGGACTTTTTATGTTCTGGCCCGGCCAATACAGTATTACAATCTGGAGGTTTATTGAATGTTTGAGAAGTTATCCGACAAGCCTGTAGCAGAAGTACAGAACGAGCAGGTAGAGAGGTGGAATCAGGAGGATCTCCTGGGCCGCTGCGTCAAGGCGAGAGAGGGACACCCGCAGTTCGTGTTCTTCGAAGGACCACCGACTGCCAACGGCAAACCGGGCATCCACCACATGATGGCCAGGACACTGAAGGATTCCATCAACCGCTACAAGACCATGAAAGGATTCCAGGTCAAGCGCAAGGGTGGCTGGGATACTCACGGGTTGCCGGTAGAGATCGAAGTAGAGAAGCAGCTTGGCTTCGATGGTAAGCAGGATATCGAGGCTTATGGTATCAAGGAATTTAACGAGAAATGCAGAGAATCTGTGTTCACCTACACCGACATGTGGAAGGACATGAGTGACCGCATGGCGTACATGGCAGACATGGATAATCCCTATATCACACTGGACAATGACTACATCGAGTCTGTCTGGTGGATCATCAACAAGTTCTTCAAGGAAGGCATGATCTACGAGGGTCATAAGATCCTGCCGTACTGCCCCCGTTGCGGAACCGGTCTGGCTTCTCACGAGGTGGCACAGGGCTACAAGGACGTGAAGGTCAACACCCTGGTGGTCAAGTTCAAGCTCACCGGCAAGGAGAACGAGTACTTCCTGGCCTGGACCACCACCCCCTGGACACTGCTGTCCAACACCGTGGTCACCGTCGGCCCGGAGTTTGATTACGTTCGCGTCCAGATGAAGGAAGGCGACGAGGCCGGCAACATCTTCTATGTGGCCAAGGCGCTGGCAGACAAAGTCCTGGGCGAGGGCACGTATGAGATCCTGTCCGAGATGAAGGGCAAGGACATGGAGTACATGGAGTACGAGCAGCTGATGCCCATCGTGAAGGCGGACAAGAAGGCCTTCTACGTCACCTGTATGGACTATGTCTCTATCGAGGATGGTACCGGTATCGTTCATACCGCTCCGGCCTTCGGTGAGGACGACTACCAATGCGGCCGTAAGTACGACCTGCCCATGCTGCAGCCGGTAGACGAGAAGGGATGCTTCACAGAGGGGCCCTGGCAGGGACACTTTGTTATGGAAGAGGGCCTGGACGTGGAGATCATCAAGTACCTGGCCAAGGATAACAAGATCTTCAAGAGAGAGAAGATCTCCCATAACTATCCGCACTGCTGGCGCTGTGATACACCGCTGGTCTACTATGCAAGTCCGTCCTGGTACATCGAGATGAGCAAGCTGAAGGATCAGCTGGTGGCCAACAACAACACTGTCAACTGGTTCCCGCCCTTCGTCGGCGAGAAGCGTTTCGGCAATTGGCTGGCCGAGGTGAAAGACTGGGCCATCTCCCGTTCTCGTTACTGGGGTACACCGATCCCGGTGTGGAAGTGCGAATGCGGCCATCTGGAGTCTGTGGGCTCCCGTCAGGAACTGGTGGACAAGGCCATCGAGGAGATCGACACATCCATCGAGCTGCACCGCCCGTACGTAGACGATGTACACCTGAAGTGCCCGGTGTGCGGCAAGCCCATGACCAGAATTGAGGAGGTTATGGACTGCTGGTTCGACTCCGGTTCCATGCCTTTCGCTCAGTGGCACTGGCCCTTTGAGCACAAAGACGATTTCGACGAGCTCTTCCCGGCAGATTTCATCTGTGAAGGAATCGACCAGACCAGAGGCTGGTTCTACTCCCTGATGGCCATTTCTACCTTTGTGGCCGGAAAAGCACCATATAAAAACGTGCTGGTCAACGACCTGATCCTGGACAAGGACGGAAAGAAAATGTCCAAGCACGTTGGCAACACCGTCAACCCCTTCGATATGCTGGATAAGTACGGCGCAGACGCCACCAGATGGTACCTGCTGAGCGTATCACCGGCCTGGTCGCCTACCAAATTCGATGAGGACGGCCTGAAGGACGTGGTGAGTAAGTTCTTCGGAACCCTGAAGAACGTGTACAGCTTCTTCGTGCTGTACGCCAATATGGACGAGATCGATGCTGCCAACCTGGACGTACGCTACGAGGATCGTCCGGAACTGGATCGCTGGATCCTCTCCAAGTACAACCGTACCGTCAAGGAGGTCACCGAGTACATGGACTCCTTCGATCATATGAAGACCGTCAGAGCGATCTCCGACTTTGTGACCGAGGATCTGTCCAACTGGTACATCCGTCGTGCCCGCCGTCGTTTCTACAGCGAAGGCATGACCGCGGACAAGAAGAGCGTCTACGCCACTACCTATGAGATTCTGGAGGGGATCTCCCGCCTGATCGCACCGGTGGCGCCATTCCTCTCTGATGAGATGTACCGCAAGCTCACCGGTGAATACACGGTTCACGTGGCTGATTATCCGGTCAGCAACGAAGCCCTGATCGATGAGACTGTCGAGAAGAGAATGGATCTCGTGAGAACGCTCTGCAACCTGGGACGCGGCATCCGCGAGAAGGAGAGCCTGAAGGTCCGCCAGCCGCTGGCAGAGATCCTGGTGGACGGCAGTTATGAAGCGCTGATCGGCGACATGACACCGCTGATCATGGAAGAATTGAACGTGAAGAACGTAAAATTCGCAAAGGAACTGGACACCTACATGAACTTCTCGCTGAAGCCGAATTTCAAGGTAGCGGGTCCAGTGCTGGGCAAGAACATCAAGGCTTTTGGCGGTGCTCTGGCCAAGGAAGATGCCAAGGAATTCATCGGCAGGCTTGAGTCTGAAGAAGGCGCTGTTCTGGAACTGAATGGAGAGGACATAAAGATCACGCCTGATATGGTGGATGTACGCATCGATGCCAAGGAAGGGTTTGCTGTGGCCATGGAGAACAATGTATTCGCCATCCTGGACACCACCCTCAACGAGGATCTGGTAGACGAAGGCCTGGCACGTGAGATCATCTCCAAGATTCAGCAGATGCGTAAGCAGATGCAGCTTGAGATGATGGACAACATCACCATCTCTCTCGGCGCAGACGAGGACGTGCAGAAGGCAGTGGAGAAGCACGCCGACTACATCAAGTCTGAGACGCTGGCACTGTCCATCGAGAAAGCCGAGGATCTCAAGACTGTGAACATCAACGGACACAAGACCGGTCTTGGTATTAAAAAAATGTGTTAGCAGGAAGGTTCATTTTAAGAGATTTACAGCCTGGGTATTTGCCCGGGCTGTTATAATAAGAAAAGGAGGACAGAATGATCAAACTACGGGATCTGACATTGGAGGAACTGAAACAATATATGATCGAGCTGGGTCAGCCCCCGTTCAGAGCAAAACAGATCTATGACTGGTTATATAAAGGTGTAACGGAGTTTTCGGCGATGGGAAACATTCCGATCGATCTGCGAGAGAAACTGGCTGAAACTTGCCAGATCGATCCTCTGCAGGTGCTCCGGGAGCAGAAGTCCAATGTGGATGGTACCCGAAAGTTTCTGTTTGGCCTCCCTGATGGGAATGCAGTGGAAAGCGTGTACATGGAATATAAATACGGGGCCAGTGTATGCGTCTCCTCGCAGGCAGGCTGCCGGATGGGATGCGCGTTCTGTGCTTCCGGAATCGATGGGCTGGTCAGGAACCTGACCGCTGGAGAGATGCTTTCGCAGGTACTTGACATCCAAAGGGAGACCGGAAAGCCTATCAGCCATGTGGTGGTGATGGGGACCGGAGAACCCTTTGATAACTATGAGCAGCTGGTGAAGTTCATCCGCCTGTTGCATGCTCCTGAAGGATATGGCATGAGCATGAGGAATATTACCGTATCCACCTGCGGTCTTGTTCCCTGTATCCGCCGTTTTGGAAAGGATCTGCCTCAGGTGAACCTGGCGATTTCTCTACATGCTCCCACCAATGCGCTGCGTTCGGAACTCATGCCCATCAACCGAAAGTACGGACTGTCCATGCTCCTTCCGGCAGTGAGGGACTATGCGCAGGAGACTGGACGACGGGTCACCTTTGAATATGCTCTGATCCACGGAGTGAATGACACCGTGGAAGTGATCGGACAGTTGATCCAATTGATCCGGGGTATGCTCTGTCATGTGAACCTGATTCCACTGAACGAGGTGAACGAGACTGGATTTGGGACCGTGGGACGAGCGAAAGCCCGGGAAATCGCCACACGCCTTGAGGATGCCGGTATCCCTTGTACTGTTAGAAGGCAGCTGGGGGCGGATATCGATGGTGCGTGCGGGCAGCTGCGACTTGCTGCCCGGAAGTCATTGTAAGGAGGTTTATTATGAGGAAATTATCACTTGCGGGACAGATATTTATTGCACTGGCACTGGCAATCATAGTGGGGCTATTCATTCAGGACTATGCAGAATTCGCTAACACTTACATCAAACCCTTTGGTACGATCTTTCTTAACCTGATCAAATTTATTGTCGGGCCCATCGTTTTGTTCTCTATCATGGCAGGGGTGGTCTCCATGAAGGATATCCGGAAGGTGGGCGCCATTGGTGGAACGACCGTTCTCTATTATATGTGCACTACGGCGTTCGCCACAGCAATCGGACTTTTTATTGCAAATTTGTTCAAGGGATTCTTTCCGGTGCTCTCCACATCAGATCTGACATATGAGGCAGCGGAGAAAACATCTTTCATGGATACAATCGTCAATATTTTTCCGGCAAACTTTCTGGCGCCTATCTATGAAGCAAACATGCTCCAGGTAATCGTTATGGCACTTGTGCTGGGTTTTGCCGTCAGTTTGGTAGGAGATAGCGCGGAACGTCTCTCCGATGGTGTCAACCGGCTGAACGAACTTTTCATGAAAGCCATGGAGATGATTCTGAAGCTTTCGCCGTTCGGCGTGTTCTGCCTGCTTTGTCCGGTGGTAGCCGAGAGCGGCACAGTGATTATCGGCTCCCTGGCTATGGTGCTGGCTGCAGCCTACATTGCTTATGTGTCCCATGCGGTGATCGTTTATTCCTTGGCGGTAGGCACGATGGGGAAAATGAGCCCCGTACGGTTTTTCAAAGACATGATCCCGGCGATCCTGTTCGCTTTTTCCAGTGCATCCTCCGTGGGGACACTGCCTATCAACATGGAGTGTACAGAGAAGATGGGAGCGCCTAAAGAAGTCTCCTCTTTCGTGCTTCCTCTGGGGGCAACCATCAATATGGATGGAACCGCTATTTATCAGGGGATCTGTGCGGTATTCATTGCATCCTGCTATGACATCCATCTGACTTTTGCCCAGATGCTGACCATCGTCCTCACGGCGACGCTGGCCTCTATCGGAACAGCGGGTGTTCCGGGAGCCGGTATGGTCATGCTGGCACTGGTGCTCCAGTCCGTAGGCCTTCCGGTGGAAGGAATCGCTCTGGTGGCAGGTGTGGACCGCATATTTGACATGGGGCGTACCACAGTCAATATCACCGGGGACGCCTCTTGCGTCATGGTGGTATCCAATCTGCTGAAGAAGAAACTTGCTTCCTGGTCTGCGGAAGCAAAGGAAGCGGAAGAGTAAAGGAGTTGGCTGAGATGAAGATACTACATGTAACGATCCAGACGAGTAAGTTTGAAGAAGAGTTGGCGTTCTACCAGGAACATGTAGGGCTTACCCTGCAGCGAGATCTGAGGCCGCAGGGTAAGGATCTGGTGTTCCTGGCAGGTGGTGAAGGAGAGACCTGTATCGAGATCATCCGGGACCCTGAAGCAGGGGATGCCGGAAACCCACATTTGTCTGTCGGATTTCTGACCGAGGATGTATCAAAGAAGAGAGAGGCATTGATTGCGGCGGGATTTCAGGCGACACCCATGATCAGCCCCATGCCGGATGTGAAGTTTTTCTTTGTTCAGGATCCGGCAGGTGTAAGGGTACAGTTCATGTAGAGTAGAGCTCCCTACCGATCCGGTCGATCAGTTCCTCAGCCCGGTGGAAAGACTGCCAATAGAGGATGAATCCGTGCATCATGCCTTCCATCCGGGTGAGGCTTACCTCGCATCCGGCTTCGGAAAGGCGGCGGGCGAATGCTTCGCTATCGTCCCGCAGGGGGTCAAACTCTGCAGTGATCACGTGAGCAGGGGGCATTCCTGTCAGATCAGAGGCTTTTCCGGGGAAGAGTCGTGGGTCGTCCATGTCCGTTCCTTCCGGTGCGTAGAGGGCGAGCATTAGAGCCATGGCATCCAGAGGGAGCACAAAGCCTCCGCCCCCGAAGCGGCGGCCAGAGGGCGATTTCGCCACGTCCAGACAGCCGAAGGCCCCGTAAAACAGAATAAGATGGGAGATTGAAGGAGCCTTTCCTTCCTTCCCAAGGTAAGCCAGAGCGGCACTGATGTTGGCGCCAGAGCTGTCGCCGCCCGCCAGGAGACGATCCGGATCGCCTCCGAACCGGGCGGCGTTTTCGTGGGTCCATTCGGCAGCGCACACGGCATCTTCGATGCAGGCAGGGAAAGGATACTCCGGCGCCAGCCGGTAGTCTACAGATATCACGATGGCCTGACAGGCATCTGCCAGTTTGCCGCAGAGGGGATCGTGGTCCGCCACGGAGCCCATGACCCAGCCGCCGCCGTGAAAGTAAAGGAGCACCGGTGCAGGAGTCAGGGAAGAGGATATGGCTTCCGGCACATAGATGCGAACACGCAAGGGGGCTGCGTGTTCCCGGGGGATCTGCACATCGATCTTCTGATGGACCTCGTAGGGGAATGTGTTCCTGGCATGGCGCATCTCTTCGTCTTCCCTCAGCCAGGGAATGTCTGCCTCCGTTAAGGAGGCGGCAAAGCCGGCTCCCTCCAGAGCCGGCTTATAGAATTCATATACTTCTGGGTCGAATTTCTCTTTCTTCATGGTTTTCTATTCCTTAGAAACAGTTCTTCAGTACGTCCGGATCCGGATCCTTCTTGTTCAGCATGCCAACGGCAAAGTAGGCGATCCCGCCCACCGCTAGTCCCAGAACGATCTCATGGATCCCGAAGGGGGCGATCTTGTTCAGATTGAAGAACACGAAGGTGGCGACACCGCAGAGGATGGAAGCGATGCAGCAGGCAGCGTTTCCGCGTTTCCAGTACAGTCCGCCAATCAGTGGCCAGAAGAAGGTGGCTTCCAGTCCGCCCATGGCGAAGAGGTTGATCCACACCAGGACTGAGGGTGGATTCATGGCCAGGAGGAAGACGATCAGGCCGAGCGCGATGGTCAGGGCGAAGCTTCCGTACTTCATCTTCTTCTCTGTGCTTTCCGCGATTTCCATATCCTCGTTGACATCGGCTCTCACGGCATCCACCACGTTCTTCTTGGCGATGAATGTCACATAAAGGTTCTTCAGCAATGTGGCAGAGGCCAGGATCAACAGGGAATCCACGGTGGACATGACGGCGGCCAGAGGCGCAGCCAGGAACAGGCCCGCTGCCCATGGTGGCATGTATTTGTTGACAACATAGGGGATGACGGAGTCTGTGTTCGCCAGCTGTTCTTCTCCGACCAGGGGAAGTGCCAGCGTACCGGCGAAGTGCATGCCGATCATGAGGATGCCGACGACGACTGTCCCCCAGAGCATGGCTTTGTGTAGGGATTCTGTATCTTTGAAGCCCATGCTTCTGACGGCGGTCTGTGGAAGTCCCAGCACACCCACTCCAACCAGCACCCAGAAGGAGATCAGGTAACCCGGGCGAAGTGCCGGAATCTCAGTACCGTATTCGCCCTTGCCCATCAGATCCCATCCGGGGTTATTGGCGTTGTTGAAGTCAATGATGTTCTCCATACCACCGCCTGCGCGGATCACAAAGAACAGCAGCAGGAAGGTTCCGCAGGCCATGATGAAGCCCTGGATCGTATCGGTGATAACCACAGCCTTGAAACCGCCGATGGAGGTATAGATGATGACGATGGCAGAGAACAGGATCAGCGCACTGATGTAGGAGAGTCCGGTGACGGACTGGATCAGCGTAGCGCCACCCTTGAACTGCGCGATCATCTGGGTGATGAAGAACACCACCAGCATCAGGCTGCATAGGATGGTGACAGCGGGGGACTTGTATCTCGCGTTCAGGTAGTCGGAGATGGTCACCGCCTTGATGCGGCGGGATATGATTCCCAGCTTCTTGCCGATGACGCCCAGAGTCAGGAAAGCAGTCCCGATCTGGATGGCGGCCACCCAGGACTGGGTGAGGCCCCAGCTTGCGGCCAGTCCCGGACCTCCAAGAAAGGAGCTGGCACTGGTGTAGGTGGCGATCAATGTCATGGCCAGAACTATGCCTCCCATGCCACGGCTGCCCATGAAGTAATTCTGCAGGAAACCGCTGTCAGCGTTCTGCTTGGCGGACTGATGACTCATCCAGACACCGATGATGGCGTTTGCGGCCATGTAGATGATCAGGATAGCCAGGATCGTGATCTGATTGCTGTTCATCAGCGGGTCTCCTTTCTGTCTTCTTCATCCTCCAGGCTGAAGTTCATGAATACTCGTTTCAGCAGGAAGAGGACGCCGATCGTAGCGATGACGAACACACCAGGGGTGCTGAGGATCCACCAGAGAGGCAGACCCAAGACAAGGATTCCTGAGCCGGACAGCAGATAGGCGGTCCCTACATGCCACAGAAAACAGATCACAAACAGAAAAACCGTTGCCTTTGCTTCCTTACGGATCTGTTGATTCTTTTCTTCTCTTGTCAATTCTTAACTCCTTTCTCAATTACATTCCAAGATTCTCACTGTAAGTACAGGCGGCAGGCAGCCCGTAAGCAGGCACTGCTGTGCGAGCGGCATCCCGGATGGCTTCCGTTACACATTCGGTGGCCAGTCCTGCTGCCGTGTCGAAGTTCAGATCCTGCTCTCCTGTGGTCATGACGAAGACAGTATCGCCGTCGGCGGAGGTGTGGACAGGTTTAATGGCGCGGGCATAGCCGTCATGGGCGATGGAAGCCAGTTTGGTACACTGTGCCTTGGTAAGCTTGCAGTTGGTGATGATGCAGGTGATGGTGGTGTTACCCTTGAAGCCGCCGCCTATTCCTGCCAGATCGGTGAGCATGGTCTCGGCGGTGGAGCACAAAGCCTGGCCGCCCTCTGTGGTCATCCCGGCTAGCAGGCTGTCATCCGCACCGATGATATCTCCCAGCGCGTTCACGGCGGATATCGCACCGACCTGAAGATCACCGATCTGAAGCGCGTACTGGCCCTGTCCGGTTTTCATAGAGGTGGCGGGGCCTTTGTATTTCCCGACGGAAGCACCGGTGCCAGCGCCGTGATTACCGGTTTGGAAATGTCCGGCAAAGGCGTTTTCGGCGGCCAGACGTCCCATTGCTTTGTCAGGGTAGACGCCTTGTTCTCCGAGGTGGATATCGAACAGAGACGCGCCGCAAACGATGGGGACGATGCCATAGCCGGTGTCGAAGCCTATCTTATGTTCGGCCAGGTAGTCCATCACACCACAGCCCGCCTCCAGGCCAAAGGCACTGCCGCCGGACAGGCAGACCGCGTGGATCTTCTGGACCATGTTCTCCGGCTTCAGGAGATCTGTCTCCCGGGTAGCGGGAGCACCGCCGCGAACATCAACCCCTGCGGTTGCGCCATCTTCACAGAGGATCGCGGTGACACCAGTGGCCCCTTCTGTGCTTTCCGCTGTTCCCAGCCGGAAACCACGAATCTCTTGGATGGAGATACGTTCTATGCGTTTGTTCATTGTGGTACTCCTTCTGTCATCATACGGTTAACAAATGAATTATAGCATTCTGTTTTCTGTTGGACAAGAGATTTCCGTAGAAGAGTACTACGAAAAAATATTTTGAGGGAAAAGGATAAAATGATTGAACGAAAAGTCCCGTTAGTGTATAATAATATCAACAATTATTGATAATTAGGGAGGCAGTGACTATGGTAAAATTACTGATTGGACATAAAGGAGCAGGAAAGACCAAGCAGATGATCGCGCTTGCGAATGATCAGGTGGAGCACAGTGACGGAAGCATCATCTTCATCAACAAGAACGCGAGACTCATGTACGATTTGAAGTATCGGATCAGAGTGGTCTGCATGGAGGATTTTGAGCACGTGACGAATAGCGATGAGTACATCGGCTTCCTTTATGGAATCATCAGTTCAGATCATGATATCGAGACGATCTATATCGACAGTATCCTGAAGCACGCTGACTTCTCATTGGGAGATCTGCCCGAGTTCCTGGGAAGACTGCACAACATCTCCAAGAACTATGGCATGGATTTTGTTGTCAGCTTGTCTGCAGACAAGGAAGAGATGATCGGCGTAGACTTCTCTGACTACGAGGTCCTCAACTGACAGTACTAACGGAATGATCAGGGTTGCTGTGTATGCGTGGTTTTACCGGTCATACACAGCAGCCTGTTGTTTTTTTGCAGGAGTTTACTATGTTTACACTGGAAGAAGTCCGACGCACCTATGCGGATCACGAGCCCGGTGCCATCGGCAGATACCGCTATTATAGCGTTTTGGTCCCCTTCGTAGAAAAGGACGGACAACTCCATCTCATGTACGAAGTGCGCGCCTACGATCTCGCGGCCGATCCGGGGGAAATCTGTTTCCCCGGAGGACATATGGAGCGAGGGGAGACCTCGGCTGAAACGGCACTGCGGGAATGCGAGGAAGAGACAGGGATACCTGCAAGCCGGATCGAACTCATCGGACAGGGGAACACCCTGTATGGCTATGCGAATTACTCTCTCTATACCCATATCGGCGTCATTCAATTCGAGGATTATCAGAAGAGTAATCCCCAGGAGAGTGAGGTGGCCGAATTGTTTCTGGTGCCGCTGTCTGAGATCATGGCGGCGGATCACAAGCACTACGAGGAGAAGGTGGTGGCCCAACTGGCAGAGGATTTTCCCTACGAACACGTGGGTATAGATGAGAACTACAAGTGGCGGTACGGCCGATGGATCATTCCGGTGTTCGATGCGGGCGGCAAGGTGATCTGGGGGCTGACCGCCAGGATCACAGAGGATGTACTGGGAACTATGATGCAGTACAGAGACCGGCACGGGGAGTAACCGCATGTTTTTACCGATTTCAAAACAAGATATGAAAGAGCGGGGATGGGCGCAGGTGGATTTTGTCTTGGTGACAGGGGATGCCTATGTGGATCACCATTCCTTTGGAACCGCCATCCTCAGCCGTCTGTTGGAACGGTTTGGTTATCGGGTGGCGATCCTGGCGCAGCCTTCGTATACCTCGCCAGAAGACTTTTGCAGGTTTGGCCGGCCCCGGCTGGGATTCCTCATCAACGGCGGCGTCGTCGATTCCATGGTGAACAACTATTCGGTCTTCAAACACCGCCGCAAGGTAGACGAGTACTCCCCCGGCGGCAAGGCAGGCAGACGCCCGAATCGGGCTGTGATCGTTTATGCCAATCGTGCCAGAGAAGCTTATAAGGGGGTCCCGATCATCATCGGCGGTCTGGAGGCCAGCCTGCGCCGCATGGGGCACTATGATTACTGGGATGACAAGGTCAGGCGTTCCATCCTGTTGGACGCCCGGGCGGATCTTCTCATTTATGGTATGGGGGAGCGTGCCTTGCTCCAGGTGGCAGAGGCGCTAGACAGCGGGATCGAGGTGAAGGACATCACGTGGATCCCGGGAACATGCTACCATGCTCCGGCGTATGACCTGGATGACCGGACTCGCGTGCTCCCATCCTTCGAAGAGATCAGTCTCTCCAGAGAAGCCTACGCCCGTAGTTTTGCTATGCAGTTTCGGGAGAATGATCCAATCAACGGTCTTCGGCTGGTGGAGCCCTACGGTACACAAAGCTTTGTGATCCAGAACCCTCCGCAGCCACCGCTGGAGCGGCAGGAACTGGACGATCTATATGCGCTTCCTTTCGAGAACGAGGTGCATCCGGTATACGAAAAGCAAGGGGGGATCCCGGCCTTTCGTGAGGTGAAATTCAGCATCGTCAGCAACCGGGGGTGTTTCGGTGACTGCAGCTTCTGCGCGTTGACCTACCACCAGGGGCGTCAGGTCCGAAGCCGCAGCAAGGAGAGCATCGTGGAGGAGGCAGTGAAACTCACGGGGAAACCAGATTTCAAGGGCTATATCCACGATGTGGGCGGGCCTACTGCCAACTTCCGCCATCCCGCTTGCCAGCAGCAACTGAAGCATGGAGTCTGCAAACATAAGCAGTGTCTGTGGCCGAAACCCTGCCGGAACATGCAGATCGACCACAGTGACTACATGGATGTTCTTCGGGCGGTCCGCCATGTGCCGGGAGTGAAGAAGGTGTTTATTCGCTCTGGCATTCGTTATGACTATCTTATGGCGGACAAGGATCATCGTTTTCTGAAAGAACTATGTGCGCACCATGTCAGCGGCACGCTGAAGGTGGCGCCGGAGCACGCATCCGATCGTGTCCTGGATTACATGGGGAAACCCGGTATCGACGTGTTCAATCGGTTCGCAGAGGCGTACAGGAAGGAGAATGAGCGGCTGGGAAAGAAGCAGTATCTGATTCCTTATCTGATCAGTTCCCACCCCGGTAGCACGTTGGAGGATGCGGTGGAGTTGGCGCTATTTTTGAAGGAATATGGCTTTGTGCCGGATCAGGTGCAGGATTTCTATCCTACGCCGGGCACGCTGGCCACTGCCATGTATCACACTGGGCTTGATCCAAGGACAATGGAGCCTGTGTATGTGGCGAAGGATCTGAAAGAGAAGCAGTATCAGCGGGCACTGATCCACTATCATAAACCGGAGAACCACCGCCTGGTACAGGAGGCGCTGACGGCAGTGGGACGGGAGGACCTGATACCGGTGCTGCTGGGAGGACACCACACGGGGCATGGGAAAGATCGGCACAGACAGAAGTTGGAATCCCGGAAACACAGAGGGCAGAATCGCCGGAGAAAGAGACCATGAGCATCATCAATCAACTACCACATATCCTGGAGGAAGCAAGGGGACGGAATCAGCACATCCCGCCAGGGGTGTTTCACCTGACTGAGGTGTGGGGACCAGAAGAGAATCCGGCACATCGCGTTTTCCGTGGGGACAATCTTAGCCTGATGAAGTCCATGAGTGAGGACAGGGAGACAGCCGGAAGGGTACAGATGATCTACATCGACCCACCGTTTTTTACACGGTCTGACTACGATGCGGTGGTAGAGGCAGGGGGGTATAGGATGCGCCATCCAGCCTATCGGGATACCTGGACGACGGGTCTGTCGGAATATCTGACCAGACTGGCACAGGGACTGCTTCTGATGCGGGATATGCTGACCCCGGACGGTCTGCTGTGGATCCACCTGGACTGGCATGCTTCTCACTATGCCAGAGTGCTGATGGATGAGATATTTGGGGCAGAGAATTTTGTGAACGAGATCATCTGGGAATACAAGTCTGGCGGGAGCACGCGCAGACGATTTGCCAGGAAGCATGACAATCTGATGGTTTACAGCAAGGGAAAAACCTACAAGTTTCACCCATTGAAGGAGAAGTCCTATAACCGGGGGCTGAAGCCCTATCGCTTCAAAGGTGTGGAGGAATTCTGCGATGAGGTGGGCTGGTATACGATGGTCAACATGAAGGATGTCTGGCAGTTGGATATGGTTGGACGTACGTCCTCCGAAAGGACAGGCTATGCCACTCAGAAGCCGGAGAAACTGCTTGCGAGGATCCTGCAGTGTTGCACAGATCCGGGGGATCTGGTGGCGGATCTCTTCTGCGGCAGCGGTACGCTGGGGGCGGTAGCAGCAAGGCAGGGACGCAGGTCACTGCAATGCGATACACAGAGACTGGCGGTGGAGATATCGCGGGCACGCATCCAGGCGGAAGAGGGAAGTGTGCAGGTATATGATGACGGAAAGCGAGAGGAAGCACCCCCGTCTTTCCATGCGAGTTTCCAGGTAAACGAAGAGCTCGGACTGCGGGAGATCGTCCTGGTGGAAGTAGGGGGTATTCGGGCACCGGAGGGACTTGACCTCAAGTCTGCCGAGAAGATGGCAAGGGCGGTCGCGGAGGATCCGCTTGTGATGATCACGGAATGGAGTGTGGACCCGAACTACGATGGGAAAGTGTTCCGGCCGGTCTATGTGATGCGGCAGGGGAAGGAAGGTTTGCCTCTTCGTTGTCGATTGACTGCCGCTTCCGGACACACCGTGATCAAAGTGGTAGATGTCATGGGGCGCGCAGAGTATTTTGGGGTGTAGAGGATATGAAAGAACATCTGGTAAGACGGTATATCACGTTTCTTGCAGGCCTGTTCTTTGTGTCCCTGGGAATCGCGATGACTACCAGGTCTGCGCTGGGCACCTCTCCGATCTCGGCCATTCCGTATACACTTTCGTTGATCCTTCCCGGGCTGACCATGGGAAATTGGACGATCCTGTTCAATTATCTTCTGGTGGTGGGCCAGCTCCTCATCCTCAGACGATCGATTCACAAGATAGAGATCATTCTACAATTGGGACTGACGTTGGTGTTCGGGTACTGTGTGGATTTCTGTCTATGGATCCTGACGAAAGGGCTGCCGGTGTTGCCGGAGACGTATTCGTCACAGATCGCAATGTTGTTGGCAGGTTGCGTCGTGCTGGCTTTTGGGGTGTACCTGGAGGTGCTGGGAGATGTGGTCATGCTCCCCGGCGATGCTTTTGTGGCAGCGGTTGCCAGAGTGACCGGCCGCGAGTTTGGCTCCATCCGTATGGCTACGGACATCAGTTTCACCCTTATTGCAGGGGTGCTTTCCTGGGTATTTCTGGACGGTCTGGTGGGCGTCCGGGAGGGGACGGTCATCGCTGCGATTCTGGTGGGAAACATCGTGAAGGTATACAGGCGATGGTGCACACCGGAAAATATATGGGAGCATCGGGATGCCTTGATCGCTGTGCTGGCAGTGGTGGTTTTCTATGGGATCCTCTTCTCTCTGCACATCACCTGTCCCATCAAGGCGGTGACAGGGATCTCTTGCCCAGGCTGTGGCATGACCAGAGCGTGGCTGTCCCTTCTGCATCTGGATCCCGCGGCGGCATGGCAGTTCCATCCACTGTTCCTGTTGCCGGCTTTGTGGCTCGGTGCGTTTCTGATGCGAGGTCGCTATCCTGTGGTCTACAAAGCCTGTACAGCGGTGGCCATTATGTTGCTGTTGGTAGTTTATGTGGTCAGGATGATGGATCCGGCTGACCAGATCGTGGTATTTGCGCCATGGGAGGGGGGATTTCTGCGGGCCGTTCGGGCGGTCTGGGGCAGCCTGTAGTTCTTTGGACACAAGGGGAGTATGTTCGTGGTGGCCATTTCAGCGATACGTAGTGGCCACTTCACCTCTGCAAGCGATGAATCACAGTTCCGCACGCAAAGAAAAAGAGACCCAATCATTGGATCTCTATAAATTGCCGGATAGAACTACATTCCCAGGCCCAGGCCGAAGGTGTCCTTTACTCGCTTCATCACCACCTCGGCGATGGCGCCTGCGCGTTCAGCGCCGTCCTTCAGATCCCGAATCAGCTGCTCAGAGTGGCGAATCTCCTCGTAGCGCGCCTGGATGGGGGCCAGAGATTCCTGGACAACGCCTACCAGATCCTTCTTGAAGTCACCGTAACCCTTGCCGCGGTAACTGGTCTCGATATCCGCCATGGACTCACCGGAGAGGACACTGTAGATGGTCATCAGGTTGCTGACTCCTGGCTTGTTTTCCACATCGAACCGGATCTCGCCATCGGAGTCTGTGGTGGCTTTCATGATGGATTTCTTGATCTTGTTCGGCTGATCTAGCAGAGAGATGGTGCTGTGGATGTTGGTGGCCGACTTGCTCATCTTCTGGGTGGGGTCATCCAGCGCCATGATCCTGGCGCCGGCTTTCATGAACCGGCCTTCCGGTACCACAAAGGTCTCTTTGATGGTGTTGTTCACGCGAGTTGCGATGTCCCTGCAGAGTTCGATATGCTGCTTCTGGTCATTACCGACAGGGACGATGTCTGTGTCATACAGAAGGATGTCCGCTGCCATCAGCACCGGATAGCAGAACAGACCGGTGGGGGAGGATTCCTTCCCGTGGCTCTTGGACTTGAACTGGGTCATTCTGGACAGCTCACCGGTGTAAGAGTTGCAGGTAAGGATCCAGTTCAGCTCTGCGTGACCAGGCACGTCCGACTGGACGAAGATGATGGATTTCCTGGGGTCGATCCCGACCGCCATGTAGAGAGAAGCCAGATCCAGAACGTGCTCCCGCAGAGCCTTGGGATCCTGGGGGACGGTGATGGCGTGCATGTCCACGATACAGTAGATGCACTCGTGATCCTCCTGCAGTTCGACGAACTGGCGGATAGCACCCAGATAGTTGCCCAGATGCAGATTGCCGGAGGGCTGGACTCCGGAGAATACTCTTGGTTTAGTCTTGTTTGTCTTGATCATATATATACCTGTTCCTTGTTCTAAAGTTTACGGAAAACAGTATACACCAGATGGGGCAAAATAGCAAGGGACGGCGGTTGCGCAAAGCCTGATTTTCTGCTACACTTTAGAAAACAAAATTGAGCGCAGAAAGGCGGTATATAACAATGTCAGATAATACGATGATCGTAAACGATAGCCCTCGCATGCCGATGATCGGCGATCCGGCACCGGCCTTCCGGGCTATGACCACCATGGGAAAGGTCAACTTTCCGGAAGATTATAAAGGCAGCTGGGTGGTGCTGTTCTCTCATCCGGCGGATTTCACTCCGGTGTGTACTACAGAGTTCATCGAGTTCACCCGCATGACAGAGGAGTTCGCTGCGGTCAATACAAAGCTCATAGGCCTGTCAATCGATTCTCTCCATTCCCATCTTGCCTGGGCCAAGAGCATCGAGGGAATCGACTGGGACGGAAAGGGCAAGGTGAAACTCACATTCCCTATCATCGCTGACATCAGCATGGAGGTTGCCAGGAAGTATGGAATGTTGCAGACTGTGGCCAAGACACAGACTGTTCGGGCCGTGTTCGTGATCGATCCGGAGGGGATCATCCGTGGAATCCTCTACTACCCAATGTCAACAGGGAGAAATATTCCGGAGATCTTAAGAATGGTGAAGTCCCTGCAGTTCCATGATGAGAACGATGTATCCACGCCAGTGAACTGGCAGCCTGGGACTCCTGCTGTGATGGGAGCGCCGCTGACACTTGCGGAAGCGGAAGCTCGTATGGATGGTAGTGACGCGTCTCTGGTACCGGTAGACTGGTACCTGACCCTAAAGAAGTAAACCCCTGTCAAAAGAGCGAGGTATCTTTCTACCTCGCTTTTTCTATGTTCCAGTAACTCCGTGTGAACATCAATACTACGGTGTACATTTCCAGACGTCCGGCCAGCATCAGGACACACAGGACAAGCTTGCCAGGGTCAGAGATGATGGCGAAATTGTGATTGGTGAGTTGGCCAAAAGCAGTGCCGTTGGTGGTGAAACAGGCTGCTACAACGGAGCAGGTGGTTTCCATATCCAGATTCTCCAGCCCCATAATAAGGAACCCAGACACCAGAATGGCGAAGTACAAGAGAAGGAACATGGCCATGGAGGAGGCCAGTGCCGCCGATACCGGCTTTCCCTGCAGCATGATGGGCTTGATTGCCTGGGGATGGATCCGTTTATAAACTCCGCGGATGATTAGTTTCAGGAATACGATGAGACGGATCATCTTCAGTCCACCGCTGGTGGAGAAACCACATCCGCCCACGAGCATCAGGATCAGCAGAAGGATCTTGGCGAAGGTGGGCCACTTGCTGAGATCTACGATGGTGAACCCTGTGGTGGTCGCAAAGGCGATGGCCTGGACCAGGCTGTCCCCGACGCAATGGAAGACATCTGTATAGTTTCCTGCTGTGAACAAGGCCGAAGCGATGAGCATGGCCGTAACACCGACAAAGAAATAGTAATTCCTGGTCTCGTAGTGATTGACTGCAGCATGGAATTTGCGGTGGTAGAACAGGTAGAACACCATGAAACTGCTTCCTCCCAGGAGGGAGAACAGGGTCACGATCAGTTTCACATAAGGAGTGACATGAAAGTTTGTCTGGGCGGCCGTCATATCGATCATCCCGGAGGTGCTGATGGAGGAGAGGGCGTTGATCAGTGAGTGATACACCCCGATTCCACTGGGCAGGAGCAGGAGAAAGGCCACTACGGTCAGCACCACATACACCCGGTAGGAGATCCTGGCAGTGTCCCCGAACCGCGCGGTGAGCTTGTCGATCTCCGGTCCGGGCATTTCGGCCGCCGCCATCTTCTGTCCGCCGATCCCCAACCGGGGGAATATGGAGATCGTCAGAAGGATGATCCCCATCCCACCAAGCCATCCAGTGATGACCTTCCAGAGGACCAGTGACTTTGGCATAGCTTCCAGTCCTAGACATGTGCATCCGGTGGTCGTCCATCCTGCGCAGGACTCAAAGAAACAGGCGATGAAGGAATAGTTCTCGGAAGCAAGCAGATAAGGCATGGCTCCGACCAGGATTACAAAAAGCCAGCTGAGAAGCACGATCAGATAGCCTTCCCTGGTCTGTAGGGACTTGTTCGTCTTGGGCAGGACGCGGCGCATGGTCTCACCGAAACTGATGCATACCACCATGGTACAGAAAAAAGAAGTGGCCGAAGTCAGTTCCCTGTAGTAGCATGCAAAAAGAAAGGGAATGATCATGGCGATCCCCTCGAATAGAAGGATGACAGATACGACTTTGAATATCAGTCTTCTGTTAAAATGCATAGCCTTTCCTTTCTCTTATGCACAAAGCATATCGGCTGATCGGTCATGCTTTGTCTGGATTCCAGTAATGCTTGGAAAAGAGCATGATCACAGTGAATAGTTCCAATCTGCCGGCGATCATCAGCACGGAAAACACCATCTTGGAAAACCAACTGAAGGCGCTGAAGTTCATGCCATGTCCGGACAGTCCGAAAAACAGGCCGTTGTTGTTGATACAGGACAGTGTGGCTGAGAATGTCGTCATGATATCGAAGTTGTCGATGGAGATCAACAGACTTCCCACGAACACCGTCAGAATATACAGAAACATATGGTTGGTGATGTTGGTGGCCGTCTCCTGAGAAAGCTCGGCTTTGTTCAGCGTCAGAACGGATACCCGGTTGGGATGGACCTTCAGCAGGAGACCTCGCCGAATGAACTTGACAGACACAATGATCCTGTGCAGCTTGGGGCCGCCTCCCAGAGAAGCGGAGCATGCACCTGTCATCATCAGTGCCAGAAGGATCATCCTGGAAAAGGTGGGCCAGTTGTTGAAGTTTGTGAGGTACTGCCCTGTGGTGGACAGGATGGATGTCACCTGGAAGGCAGCATCCATGACCGCCTGGGCGATGCCATGGTGGTGCAGCCTGAGATAGTCTCCCTGTATGGTCAGGTCGGCCGCGACCAGACCGGTGGCCAGAAGGATAACTGCAAAATACACCCGCAGTTCCGTGCTGCGGAAGGTCTGCCGCAGGCCTCTGCGGAAGATGGAGCGAAGTACGTTGATGTTGGCCCCTGTGATCACCATAGCGATGATGACGATAAAGTGTAGGATAGGATCCTGAAAATGTGCCAGCCCGTTGTTATAGGAGGAAAATCCTCCGGTACCGGCCAGGCTCAAGGCGTGAATAAACGCATCGTAGACACTCATTCCCCGAAACAGAAACAACAGGACCAGGACTACTGTCAGGGTGATATACACGGAGAACAGGTAGTAGAAGGGGGCTTTGTTTTTTACTCCGCCTGTCTGATAACTGATGACGGGAGTCTCGCGGCGGGAGATCTTCTGATCGCCGTAGCCGGTAAAGTCCCTCAGAAACGCGGTAAACAGGATGATGCCGGAACCTCCCATGAACACTGTGCAAGAGCGCCACATCAGCACGGATCTGGGGGTGGACTCCACGTCGTTGATCAGGGTAGCACCGGTGGTTGTGAACCCGGAGCATGACTCAAAGAACGCATCCAGTACATTTGGGATCGCGCCGGAGACGAACAGAGGTATGCTGCCAACGACAGAAGCCAGCACCCAGCACAGGGTGATGATGAGAAATCCGTCACGGGTCTTCAGTCTGCGTTTATTCGGGGATACTCTGGAGCGAAGCCAGAGACCTGCGAGTAAACAGACCAACATCGTGCAGAAGAAACTGACGCCGGGTCGTATTTCGTTATAATAGATGGAAACAGCCACAGAGGGGAGCATGTAGATCGCGGTGGCGATCAGCACAGTGCCCAACATCCCTGCAGCGTGATCCTTGTTGAATACCGACATGAGGTCCTCCTGATGGATATCAACTGTTCTTGGATTTCATGAGTTTCTCGAGTTCGCCAAGGCCGGACAGGAGACTGAATATACTTACCCTGTCGTTGATTTCGATCACCGTGTCACCGCCTGGTATGATTACGTCCCGACC